>JBLHWY010000202.1:0-9580 GCA_047629195.1 Candidatus Azotimanducaceae bacterium | reverse complement strand
ACGCAACCCCACGATGGCCGCTAAGTTTGATGAAATAGATGATCAAAACGCTTCTGATAACGATTGAAAACCATGATCGAGAACTATGATGGAGAAGATCGAAGTCACGTAGGCGATGACAATAAAGATATATTGCTAATTGGTGTCTAGCAAATTCTGGGAATTCCACTATGTGTTTCAGGGTATGTTCACTTTGCGATTTCAATTTCCTTTATTAGCATATATAGGCGGTTATAGTGGTGCTGATTCTTGGATAGCCATCCTGGCTTAATATTCACAGATGCAACTAAATCCATACTCACTTCATTTTTTATTGCCGCTAGTAACTTTTCTTCATAGCAAGATAATTCTTCTTGAGCCGTTTCTTTCTGATTTCGCTGAACATGCGGCGCTAAAAAAGTCACCGCTAAACCTCGAGCACGAAAGGGAGGCTCTTCTTTCTCAAATCCGAATCCTCGTAGCACTCTTTCTGTATCAGAAATAGCCTCCGCAACAGAATTTAAGGCGTCTGGAATATGCTTCTGACTAGCCGACAAGTTCGGGGCTTGGTACTTCGCCTCTGCAACAAAAAATCTGTGATCGTAGAAAAAACCAAGATCAGCTCTCCCAAGGGATTCTGTTTGTCTTGCGGGCGCATTTTCACCACCTGGTTCTTTGCTAATCTTTGGCACTTGGAATTCTGCATACGCCAAGCCTCCAGCCTTAGTGACTGCTCCCACTAATATTGATACTTGTGTCTGTTCACCGTGACGAAAAGCACCATCAGAATTAGCAAACCGCGTAGCAATTCCTATATGAATCTCCTCCCATTTTCTTACTATCGGCGCAATCCAGGAAATGGACTCTGTTTCTTGAATAATCATTATTGATTCTCTGAGTTCGTTTACTTTGCCGACGTAAGCGCTGTACCCCAGTACAACCCATTGCGGAATCTGCTCCTTTAACTTGTGATTGAATCGAGCTTATGTAGTAAGAATATATATCGTTCCTCAATCACTGAACAAACATCGCAATATGGACAGAATACTGAACTTTCCGTCCACTGATATACATCAGTTGGCGGAAATATCCGCACGCAACTATAGCACCCAACCAATGTCGAACTTTCGATCTCACTCTTGTTGGAATCGACCATATCCCGAATCTTCGCTAGTCTGGACATTTCGGTTAATGAAATTCTACGGCGTCGATTCAAAGTCTTATCATCTCAATTAGACCATTAGGTTCTCGCGGCCATCCGAGTGAATCGTACCCACTTCTGTAGACACTTCAACCCTGACGCGGGAATTCCCGGGCTCTGGCAGACATTCCTGCGCTAATCTTTGGACTTCCAATGGATATACTAAGCCACAATGACAGTTTTCAGTCCATCATACGGCGCACCAGAATTGAAGTTCGCAGCCTTCTTAGTCCAGGGTTAATGTCCTACAACCAATCTTCGAATTGGTCACAAGCTAACCATCAAGAGTTATGCGTCATTGCTGCTGGATGTAATCTGACAGCCCTACCAATGTGCAGTCTTGATTTAATTGAGGTTTCTGACCCTGTAGACCAAGAGTAAAATCTGAACTGCGCAAAACGATGAAGTGACTTTCAAGTCCAAGAGCTATATCGAGTTGAGCAGCCAAGTGTTGTAGCATTGACCACCAGTCACCCGCTGATTGATGGCCTAAATAGTCCGACCAGTATTCTTCCGGAGCCATTACAATCAAAGCCGGCTGCGCAGCGGAGAACTTTTGACCAAAACGATTAGATGCTTCGACCGCGATGTCGTTAGCATTGGCCTCGACAACGGCGCAGTAAGCGAGTGCCTCAAGGAATGCTCTCAACGGAGTGTCGCTGCGCCCCTTACCGGAAGGGTGAATTTTCAGTTCAATTACACAAGCTTTAGAATCGATCAGCCCAAAAAGATCAAGTTTACCTACACCCTTGTCAGACTGTCGGGCTTTAAGTGGAAACTGATAGTCGAGTAGTCTTAAGTTTCTTCCATCTGGCATCACAAGCGCACCGTCCTCTTGCGAATGATTCCAAAGCGCAACCGCTAGGTGCTCCTCCCTTCTGTTAGAGTGCGCTTTACTGCTGGTTATGCCTGTGTGATTTACAAAATACTGCTTATTGTTTTCGTGTCGATTAGGCGCTGAATTGCAGAGCTTACGATAGGCTGCAACCAGATCTTCAATGACAAACTGCTTGGCAATATCGCAGAATTCAGAGGTATTGTTGACCTGCTGGTTCTTGTATAGCGCCAGTAGATCAAGGGGTAAAGTTTGGCTGAAAGTACTCATCGTTCAGAAATTATAGGTTTCAAACTAAACAAACAACAACTTTTTAAGTTGCGCCGTCAGAGCACGGTTCTAGGTGATCGCTACGGACCAAAAGCCTCCGTTTAGACCTGGAGATAATCGCAGCTACAAACGTTTGATTAGCTTCCGAGTTTAACCGTTTACAGACAATTACCTTCACCTCACGATAGCAAAAATACTGTTAATGGGTTTTAACGTGGAGAATTGCTTTCGCTTTGGGTCCAGACTGTGTAAAAACTAGGTTTTCTGTATAATCTAACTTTCCTGCTAAGGGAGGTTTGGATGACCGAATTTATTGAGGGCGAGAATCGCTATCAATCAACTTTGTTTCCTGAACGCTTGGACGATTATGTCAAAGAAGACAGTATGGTTCGGGTCGTTGATGTCTTTGTCGACAAGCTGGATGTTTCCGGACTTGGATTCAGAGAACATCCCAATCAAACTGGCCGACCGCCGTACAATCCCAAAACACTGCCTGCAGAAGCCGCATAGAGCAAGCGTCAGGGACGTGTAACTCTTGTTGGTTAGTTTATGACCAATTCAAAGATTGTTTGTGAGACATTAGACGTGCGATCTACACGACCAATGCGATTGAGTCTCTGAACAGCGTGATCCGCAAGGCGACTAAAAAGCGGAAGCTCTTCCCAACGGATGAGTCGGCGACCAAGGTCATCTATTTGGCAATCCAGGCAGCATCAAAGAAATGGACCATGCCGATACGAAATTGGAAACCTGCTTTAAACCGCTTTATGATCATGTTCGAAGAACGACTATCGGACTACGTTTAACCAATGACACTTACACAGAAATATTTACAGGGTCAAGAAACCTCGCCCAGCCTAATGCAAAGAAAGCAACCTCACTAACTCTTCACATACGCCGCGCGTTTAAAAAACAACCAAACTCTCATCGAGACGGTGATAACCATCGAGCTAACAAGTATTTTTAGGCATATAAAAGCACAATGACATCATTTATTTGCATAGATCGATTTCAAGGCGGCCATCCAATAGCTTTTAACATCACCACCAAAAACTTGCGTCATCAAAACCCCGGAAACATTATTTGCAGGGTCTATCCAAAAATAGGTGGAAGACGCGCCACCCCAAAAAAGGCCGCATTCAGGGAATACAGGTTCATCTTGGGTCGGTGCGATACGTACCGCAAAACCATAACCAAAACCAAGCCCGCCAAGCATGACTGAACTGTCTCGCGCGTTCTGATCCAATTGGTTCGTGCGCATTTGTTGTATGGATTTGGCGTTGATAAGTTTGGATGGCTTGCCTGCTGCGGCACGTCTTATCTCTGTTGTAAAACGTAAATAATCTTGGGCAGTAGATATAAGTCCAGCGCCACCATACTGTATGGTTTGGTGTTGATATACGCTGTTGCGTGCATCATCTATAAGCGCCAATTGACCCATTTTAAGGTCTTTGTGGTGGGGCGTTGTAAGCACCGCGGGACCATTGCCGGGTTGTGGTTTAGCTGCATAATTGTTGCTAAGACGAGACTTAGCACCAGGCGGAATAGTGAATCCAGTATCTTGCATTCCTAATGGCCTGGTTACCTCATTCAAAACAAGGTTGTCTAAAGTCTGTCCGCTGGCAATTTCGACAATCCTGCCTAAAACGTCTGACGCATTACCGTAACTAAATCTTTCTCCCGGTTGATTTAAAAGTGGTGTAGATGCAACTCGGTCCGCCAACATTTGCAGACTGTTAACAGGTGGACTTCCGTCAGTTGGTGGCGCATCTGCATTAGGGCCACCCGGTATGCCTTTGGAGCGATACAATCGGCTAATGGCATCTCCAGCGGGATTGAAATAGGTAAAACCTGCGGAATGACGCAACAAATCAGCGACTATAATAGGGCGCTCTAAAGGCTCCGTTGTTTCACCAGCATCGTCCCCTGCCCAAACCTGAGCATTAGAAAAACTTGGAATATAGAGGCTGATAGGGTCATTAAGTTTTAATTTTCCTTGTTCGACTAAACGCATGGCAACCACAGAAGTGATGGCTTTGGTCATAGAATAAATTCTAAACAACGCATCAGACTGCAGGGGACGAGCACGCTCGATATCCGCCATCCCAACTGTGTGAGAAAAAACCAATTTACCCTTGTGCTCGATCAACATTACAGCACCCGGAGCAATTTTCTTTTCAATCATTTCGACAAGAAGGTCTTCTAGACTTTGCTGCTGATCGGTGTCGAAGTTGAGGTCAACGGCTGCTGGTAAAGCATCACATGAGCGAGGGCCAGCTTGAGCGGTGGCAAGAGAGAAAGCCGAAAACAAAAATACGACCAGATAGGGAATGAAAATCCGAATCATCAAGATTCCTTAAAACAATACTACAACTAAAATGTTTAACTGATTAAGGACAATGCGAGATTTTCCTTCGCACTGTCCTTTTTCTTCGGTAGAAACCAGAATCTTAGACTGGCATTAATTAAAATGCTTCGTAAGGGAAAGACCATATGTACGTGGAGGCGCGTAAAGACGAGAACCTGAACCAAATGCAGCGCTAAGCGTTCCATGATTATAAACTTCTTCATCTGTAAGATTTTTAGCCCAAAGAGATACGTCCCAAACGCCTACATTCATAAGGGAAATGCGAGCGTTTGATACCCAACGACTTTCTCCTTCTAAAATCGGATTGTTACGAGCATCTTTATAGACGTCAGACTGGTATCGAGAGTCCAAAGCAACCCGTGCTGTGATCGTATCAGTAATATACATCGAATAAACCGCACCCAGGTTCAGGGTATATTTTGGCGCATCCGGCAATTCATTACCTTTAGGGACAACGCCAACGCCGTCGACAAAAGTACCGAGTTCCGATTTGATGTAACCCGCCCCAATATTCAGGGCTAGATTTTCTACTGCAGAAGGTACAAAACTCAGATCAAGATCAAGTCCGTAGAGTTCAGCCTCATCCACATTCCCTAATTTAGGAACACCCAAACCAGTACCCGTCTCAACAACGAAGGTTTGCATATTTTGGTAATCGTAAAAGAAAGACCCAACGCTGTACCTTACAAAACCCGCGTCACCTCGCAATTGGCCTTTGATACCAGCTTCATATGAAATCAGAGTTTCTTTGTCGTAAGGCTGCAACTGTGCGTCGCTTAAGGAAACGCCGGAGTAGAAACCGCCACTTTTTGTTCCCTGAGATGAGCTGACATAAACCAACACATCGTCTAATGGTTTCCAATTTATGCCGAGTTTCCATGCCCAACTCGTCTCATTAATCTCATCATCGATAGATGCAAGTGTTACAGGCCCTGACCCGACAGGGGTAGTTGGCGAGAGAGCACTGCCCGGAGCGAGGCTTACAAGGTCTTTAGTTGCACCTTTGTTTGCACGATCTTCATCGGAATAACGCAAACCGGTAATGATGCTTACTTCGTCATTTACAAACCATTCGGCCTGACCAAAGATAGCCTTCGCTGTCGACTCTTGATGAGTTTGGGTAAGGCTTGTTGTATTGAATATAGCAAGAACGCCATCATATTGAACATCCACTTCGTCTTTCGAATAGTAGACCCCGGTTTGCCAACTCAGTTGTTCGTTTTCTCCGGACAAGCGAATTTCTTGTGAAAGCTGTATCACGTCATCATGAGTGACAAAATCTAACAAAGGAGCGCTGGTGTAATCAACATCCCCGTTATACATGCGGCCAAAGTCAATATATCCGGTAACGGATGTCAGTGTTGCAAAGCCCAAATCAACTTCCACACGGGCCGTAGTTTCAAGATGGTCGGCGGTATAATCAGGAGCAGTTGAAGCTGCAACATCGAATGGATCTCCATCCGTATCAGTAAAACCAAAAAAGTCTGCGCAACCAGGTTGGCCTGGACAATTTGTTTCCGTCGCCGTTGGAATAAAACCAATAAACTCCGGTGATCCTATCTCAGAATCGACGTCCTTCTTTTCAATTTTCAAAAGAACGTTAACGTTTTCATTTGGCCGCCAAGCTACTGTTATGCGACCGGTAAGGTCATCGCGACGGCCAACATCACGACCAAGAACTTTGTTAGTATAAAATCCTTCGTCTTGCTTAGATTGCTTGCCTGCAACGCGAATGGCAAACTGATCAGACAAGGGAAGATTAGCAAAGAACTCTGCTTCCTTGGTATCAAAATTACTTGAGCCAAGGTTTACCATTCCATATGTTTCATCGAAATCTGGTTTTGCTGTAACAACATTCAATGCGCCAGCAGTGGAATTTCGGCCATAAAGCGTACCTTGTGGACCCTTTAGAACTTCCATTCTTTCCAAGTCAATTAAATCAGTACTTAAAAGGGCCAGAGAACTCAAGGCAACATCGTCAATATAAACACCTGCCGAAGGATTGTTTGTAGCATTGAAGTCGTTCAGACCGATACCACGGATAGAAACTGTCGGGCTTAAGCCGGGTATATTTTCTTTAACGCTGGCATTTGCGGTAAACAAGACAAAGTCGGATATGCCTTCAATCCGGCGTGCTTTTAATTCTTCCTGCCCAATAACAGACAAGGCGATGCCTACATCTTGGGCGTTTTGTTGGCGTCTTTGTGCCGTAACCGTTATAGTTTCCATGCCAAACTCTTTGGTACTGGTTTCTTGTTCCAAAGGGGCGTTGGCGGCAAAGACCGATGCGGAAATCGCAATCATCGACACTGCGCATAGGCCCACTGCAAGTTTTAGGTGAAACATCTTTCCCTCCCGAAAATATTTATTTTACTTTTTGGTATGTTTCAGTACCCTAAATGTAAAAATCATATTAGGCAAGTTTATTTTACGTTCGGGTATGATCAATGAACACAGAGTCAGAGAAGAGATCGCGAAAATCCTCGTTATCAAAACATCAAAGTCGACTAGAGGAGATTTTGAATGAAGGGTCGCGACTGCTTAATGAAAACGAGATAGGATCGATAAAATTAGCCGACGTGGCGGCAACAATGGGTACTACTCGAAACGCCCTTTATTACTACATTAAAAACCGCAATGATTTAGTGGCTCAATGTTATCTACGCAGCTGTGATAAGACCTCACAATATTTAGCACAAGTGGTAAAAACCACCGACGATCCATCTAAACAATTGCGATCCTTCATTGAAATGTCTTTGATTGGGGATAGTGACGAAATCGCGATTTTGAACAATGTTGAGAGTTTGCCAGAATCTGACAGGGAGTTGATCTCCCGAAAATTGCATTCCAATATAAATGCTCTTTCCCAAATAATCGAAGAAGGGCAACAGTCTAAATTGTTAAAGACTGTGAATGCTAACCTTGTCACTCACATGATTATTAGTGTGATCGATTATACTATTCAAATGTGTAAAGAAGATTCTACTAGTGACGCTAGTTTTCAAAAAATCCGCACGGACAACGCAAAACCATTCGCAAATTTCCTCATGAACGGTTTGGCCAAAAAATTAGATGAGAATTTTAACTTTCCACAGTATTTGGAGTCTGAACTCCTCTCGAATTTCAATCCGTTTAAGGCTTCAGACAGCAAGGAACAAAAAAGACGAGAGCTTATTAATTCAGCGTCTTTGCTGTTCAATCAGAAAGGTGTGTTGGGCGCTTCAATTAGCGATATTGGGGCAAACTTGGGGGTCACCAAAGGTGCGATCTATCATCATTTTGAGGACAAAGAAGAATTAATACTCTCTTGCTATACGCGAGCTTTTGACATTTACGATGCCATTATTGAAACCGGGGTCCGCTCATCGAAAAAAGGTATGGAACAACTTATGACCATATTTCATTTGAACTGCCAAGCCCAAGCAGCTAAAGCCCCACCCATGATAGTACCCCCTGGTTCATATTCACTACCCAACAGCCTACAAGACCGCTCTGATGCTATCCGCCAGGCCGTTAACAGAATGATTAGTCTAGCCGAAAGTCAAGGCGAGAAAAGGCCTGGCGCATATGGATCAACAATCGGAGCGCATTTTTTCATTCAAAAGTGGTTGGCCGAAAACTCAAATGTCACCGGATATCAGATAGCTAATGAAATGACAAAAGTCATTGCAACCGGATTGTGTATTTAAGAGATTATTGGGGGCTAATTTAACGCAGAGGGTGCATGGTTTAGTACCCCTGCTCTCTTGCCTTAGCCGGTTGATCCGACAACCCTGTTCGATTGTTAACGTATTTTTCCGCGCTGTAAATCGTTACACGACTCGACGCCTCCGAAACTTTGCGATCTGACACTCGATCACTTCTTAATATATCTGTGACAATCTTTCGTGCATTACAGTAATGGACCCCAATTCTTGGACAACGCTATAAGTGTTGTCCAGTTGGTTTAAGCGGCCAGCCGCTCCGCCTTGTCATAGTACACCCGGTCGGGTGTTTGATCATCTAACGGTTGGTGTTTTCTTTCTGAGTTGTAAAAAGTGAAGTAGCGTTTCAGTGACTTCCTCGCAATCCTGATGTCATCGTAAGCGTGAAGATATACCTCCTCGTATTTCACGCTACGCCACAATCTCTCAATAAAAACGTTATCAACCCAACGCCCCTTGCCATCCATACTGATCGCGATGCCATTTGATTTCAGCACGTCGGTGAACTCTTTGCCCGCTCCCGAGTGTCATATTTGTGTTGATAGATTAGTTCGCTTTTGAGAGTTCTGAAGAAGCTTTCTGCCACAGAATTATCCCAACAATTTCCTTTACGACTCATACTACACTGATAACCGTATTGCTCTAATAGCTCCTGAAATGAATCAGAGGCATACTGTACGCCTCGGTCACTGTGATGGATTAGCCCGGCCGTAGGTTGCCGGTTGCAATGGCCATCCCCAGCGCGTCAGTGACGATCGTTGCAGTCATTCTCGACGATAGCGACCAGCCCACAACAAGACGTGAAAACAAGTCAATGACAACAGCCAAGTATAACCAGCCTTCGCTGGTCCAAACATACGTGATGTCAGCGACATAGCTTTGGTCTGGCTTTGCTGGTGCAAAATCTCGTTTCAGCAAATCAGGTGCTATTGGCTTATCGTGCTTCGGAAAATTCGGGGTCAGGGAAATTCGAAAATTCGGGGTCAGAAAAATTCGGGGTCAGAGTAAAAACTATTATCAAGTTCACGAGACACCACCTAAAGCTTCAACTCTCCACCACCCTACGTGATCAGCCACACCGTCCGGACTGAATCACTTATACCAACTTCCCGGTTAAAGAATAATTCTTACTCTGACCCCGATCTTGTAAAAACCCATGGTTTCGTCTGCTGATGCTAATCACATCCTAACGAGGCGAACTGATCCGCGTCAAAATCTAATCC
>JBLHWY010000201.1:0-9609 GCA_047629195.1 Candidatus Azotimanducaceae bacterium | reverse complement strand
GCGACCGTCACGGCGTCAGCAGCACCCAATAGGGCAATCATAATCATGCCAACAATCAGTGTGTTTGCCGTTGCAAAACCGAACAGGAAAATCCCATATGCGAACGAGGCATACAGCACCAACAACCCTTTAGCGCGAAACGAGACCAATAGTAAGGCAACAAACGACCCAACAATTGCACCCGCAGAATTCGCAGCGCCCAGCATGCCGGTTACACTGGCACCGCCTGCGAATAAGCCCAGTGCTAGTACAGGTAATATCTCTCGGTAGAACGTGGCAGTTGTTATACCCGCATCCAACAAAAACAGCCCGGGTAAAATGGGGTGTGCTTTGACGTAACGAATCCCCTTCATAGTTTGTTGTATTTGAGTAAGGTTCTCATCTTCTGGATGTTGCTCAGCCTTGCCTTGCGCCTTGACAAACATCGGTATCAAACAATTGACAATAGCCAACGTTCCAGCAGCAAGAAAGACACTCGTCAGCCCGGATGTGACAGCGATGGCGGCAAAGATCAATGGCCCTGCAATGGCGGCGGCGTTGGATGACGCGGTGTCGGTTGAGGCAGCGGCCAGCAACTGCTGCTCGGGAATGACAATTGGCACCATGGCAGAGCGCGCAGGGCTCGCCAGCATGTGGGTACCTGCGGTGACGGCAATACCGATGTAGACCAACACGGGCGTGAGCAATTCATTTAGGTTCATAAAGCCAAGAATCAACAGTGAGGTACCTGTGGCGCCGTGGGCAATCGTCATCAGTTTTTTGCGATCAACCCTATCGGCCAAGGTACCAGCCCACAGCGTGACCGGTAGCTGCACAACTAGCTGCACCACACCAATCATACCAACCAAATAGGCGGAGCCGGTCTCATCTAACAACCATTGCGCGGTGCCCAGTACGCGCATCCACACGACGATGGAGCCCGTAACCAGCGTGAGCCACAGCAATCGATAGTCGCGGTAACGGAAGACGCTCCAGAGTTTAGAATGATCAGACAAACTTATTTACCGACAGCAGGCCACAGCGAGGGCAAAGTGTGGACACAAGTTAACGTTTGGTTTTGTCCCTGACCTTTTGGCCAATCTCTTTGATCTTGTCGAACTCGGCGCGGCGACGCTTTATTTCGTCTGCGGGCATACGCTCTACATTCTGAAAGTCCAACTTCCAGCTTGCGTCACTAGACCATATTTGCGGCGATTGAACCGTGGTTCTGGGACCGGGGGCGGATTGTAAAACAGTCAGCGCCAGTGACAAAGTTTGTTGTTGAGAATCTTCATCAAACGGTTTGCCTGCTGAATTACCTAGTGGAAAGTCGCTGTAGACAAATCGCGGCACACCACAATGTTCCACAATATCTTTGGCACTGCCCATAACGACAGTAGGAATACCATGCGCTTCAAGGTATCGGGCGGTCAGACTCACGGTCTGATGGCAAACGGGTCAGTTGGCGGCAATAACGGCGGCATCAACTTTGTCCTCAATCATCAGATTCAGGACGTCAACACAATCCTGATCCAACGTCGTGACCTGACTGCGGTTGGTCGGCGTGCCATAAAAGCGGGGCGACACATCGCCAATCTCACCGCGTTCAGCGGCCGCATTTAACGCATCAAGCGGAAAGTAAGCATTAACGTCTTCCGCCGTTGAATATTTGCGGTCGTAACCCAAGTGACTGATACCCAGAAAACCAACGTCCTTGCTGTCACCAGCGTAAACGCTGTAAAACTTAGCCGCTGCATTATAAGGCGCGTGTGCACCCTGATCACCGGCGTCGTTTTTAAGGGGAGCTGCGGTGGTAACTAATCCGACTCGACATTCGTTTAAGGGTTTCTTTAACATTGTGAACGGCACATCGCGGAATTGTGCCCAGCGGTATGGATTGCCGTAGCCGAGCGCCAGATAGTAGTCGCGTAAGCGCGTCATGTAGGGCACTGGGATATCAAAAGTTTCTGCAAAATCGAGATTAGAGTCGCTCAATTGTATCTCCTTGGGTTGTGATATCAGCTAACGTAAAAGTATTTTTGACCACTGTCCAATCTTATTACACAAGAATCGCGCAGCTAAGATGCCCCCAGCTGTTTGCCTCACTATTGAGAGGTGCCCAAGTGACTTAGGGCGCCTAATATTGTTATATTGGGGAATGAGTCGGCCAGAACACTACCCAGAACCGCCCGTGGAACCTGAACTTTCACCGGTTTTACCACCAGTACTCCCAGTACTCCCAGTACTCCCAGTCAAATCCTGGCGCGGCACCTTTGACGCCTTTCAAATCGTTAACTATCGCTGGTTTTTTATCGCGCTCTGCGGCAACTTCGCTTCCATGAACATGCAGATGTTCATTCGTGGCTGGCTTGTCTTCGAGATCACCGGGTCCTATGAAAAACTGGGCTGGATGACGGCCGCTGGTGGCGTCGTCGGGCTTTTTGCTGCCCCAATTGGGGGTGTCATCGCAGACCGGGTACGCCAGAAAAAGCATGTACTTCAAATCAGCGGAGTTGCCAATTCCCTCATTACGCTCGGCGTTGGCATCGCTATCGCCACGGGTTCACTGCAGTTTTCACATTTGCTTGCCGCCTCGGTTCTGCAAGGCCTAGTGATGAATGCCATGATGCCCTCAAGGCAAGCAATGACAATCGATGTCGTCGGCATTGACCGCTTGACCAATGCTATCGCCCTCAGCACCTCGGGTATGAATACCGCTCGCCTCTTATTACCCGGTCTCGCAGGCGGTATGGTCGCAGCGCTGGGCGGCGGCGATGGCAACGTCGATCCTGCCAAGTGGGTCTACTTCCTGATGACAGCTCTCTACCTGATGTCTGCCTTTATGATGATCATGGTCAAGGTAGACGATCGAGCGGTTCCTAAAACGCCTGACGGGCCTATTTTCCAGGAACTGAAATTGGGTTTTCAATATGTCCTGCGCACCCCGGTCATGCTTATGTTGCTGGGGTGTAATTTCCTGATGGTCTTTTTCAGCCTGACCTACTTCATGCTACTGCCTGGCTTCGCGAAGGAAGTGTTGGATGCTGGCCCCGATAAACTTGGCCTGATTATTTCTCTTTCCGGCCTAGGCTCTCTCGCCGGTTCACTCTATATTGCCACGTTGCCAAATAAGAACCGGGCACGCGTGCTTCTGTCAGGCGCCCTGCTCATGGGCATTGCCTTGCTGTTTTTCTCAATTTCGACCCATTACTGGCTCTCGGTGGCATTACTCAGTGTCGTAGGTCTTGGTCAGGCCGCTCGGATGTCACTCTCCAACGTGCTCATTCAGTCTTACGTGGAAGATGAATTCCGGGGGCGTGTCATGAGCATTTACATGCTGGAGATGGCGGTGCTCTCAATCAGTATCTATCCGATCAGCGTATTGGCAGATACCTTTGGCCCGCAGTGGGCTGTAGGTGTCTCGGCCGTTGGCTTAATCATCCTGGTGCTAGTGTTATTTATGGTTCCTGCTTACCGGGACCTCGACTAATACACGCCTCGTCATTGGTGAACGCTTGGGTATCGCGCGTCAATATGACCTGCCATGCTACTTCGGCACTGTTTATTACGACCCTTTTGATTAACGACACTCCAGAAAACGCTCAAGTAAAGGCTGATATATTGCTGTGGAAACCGGGCCCACCGACACCCACTCTAATATCATCGCGTTCATTTCTACATTTTTATCAGGCGTCTGCTGCCCAAGCCCCAGCGCCAGACGCGACACTTGATACTGCATACGCAGAGCCTTATCGTCATCTGGCGTTGAGCGGTCGGATAGAATTTCGGCTCGAATACAAAACATTTTCAGCGCTTTCTCATTCTCTTCTTGAGTCGCATCGCCAGCCCCTTGAGCTATTTTCTGTTCAAGTGCCGCTAATCCACTTTTTGGCCACTGCTCAACGCTAGAGATAAAAGCCCTGGCCTCATGCTCAAGTGCTACCGCGGTTGCATCGCTACCAGCAATTTGGTACAGCCGAATTTTATCGGCGGCCGTTAGGCAATCCACCCACACTTGATCCTTAGCAGCTTTTAATTGCTGGGACACCCTGTTTTCAAACTGCTCGATGGCGCCATAAAAGGCCTGTTTAAGGCTATTCTCTTTCGCCTTGGGCAGACTACCCACCGCATTATATTCTTGCTGACATTCTGCAACTCGGGCTCTGGCATCCAATAGCGCTTTACCTGATAGCTCCAGCAAACCCTCAACTTCATGCTGCAGGGCCAGCGCAGCATTCTTATTAACATCAAGTTCTGCTTTAAACACTTCAGTCTGCTGCTGTCGCTTTTCAAAAATTGCGTCGCAACCTTTGCGGAAGGCTTTCCATAAAGCCTGCTCGTCTTTACGCAAAGCAGCGCCAGCGAGTTTCCACTTTGCCTGCAACTGTTTAACTTCTTCTACCGCTTTACGATTATCATCTTTTTCCACTAGCGCAAGAACCTGCTCAATCATCTGCCGCTTGATATCCGCATTTTTCTGGTAGTGCTCGTTCAACTTTGCTCTTAATCCATTCAAGACACGATCAAAACCTTGCTGCACCCGCTTATTTGCGGCGCGTTCAATCGGAGCATAACTGCGCCACTCTTTAATCGCAGTAGTGAGTAATTTTTCGACGGTACTCCAGACAATAGAGACAGACTCTTCTCCATCCCACTGCTGAGCTGATAAATAATTTTCTAACTGAGCAACCAGTTGGCTTCTCTTTTCCAGGTTACCGCTTCGAATTTCAGCTTGTCGATCAAAGAAGACCTTACAGGGTTGGTAGGCCTGCTGCGCTAATTCATGAAAGGTTTCCCAGGAAGTCTGATCTTGAACGCCTTTACTCAAGCCCTTCCATTCATCCTGCAATCGCTTGATTTTAGTTGCCAGCGCTTCCGGGTTTTCCTGGCTATCGACAAGTGCCTGCATTTGCTCAATCAGTTGTTGTTTTTTTGGCTCGACCGCATAATCTTTCCAGTCTAATAGTTTTTCTAAATCAGCATCCAACTGCTCCAACTGTTTGGATAAATAAGCCGGCATGGATTTGAAATCAGATAGCTTTTCTCCAATTGTGCGCCTGATACCTACCGCTGGACGGGACTGCCCAGAATCAGTTGCAGACTGTGCCTTACGGATCAAAGAACTCAGATTACGTAACTGATTCTTCTCGGCTAGTATTTTATCTGCCCCTTGTTTTTTCCGATTGGAAATTAGGGCCAGCGCATCCAACAACGGCTGCGGCCGTGAATCTACGCTGAGTAAATCTGCTGTTTTTACTCGTGCCGCTAGCTCGTCATAACCGCGCTTGTTGCCTTTTTCAGTGCTGGAAGCTTCGGCACTGGCTGCTTCAGCATCAGGCGTATCATTACCAGTACCAGCTTCAGCGGGAGCCTCTGCCTGTATGTCTCGGACGACTGCCATCTGATCAATGAGACTGCCATGCTGCTGCAACTGTTGTAACTGAAACTTGATGCCATCACTTAACAGAGCAAACGCTTGCTCATCTGGCCTCTGCGCGGGTTTATACTGGGCTGCGTTTAGCCACTGCTGACCACAGTCCTCCAGAACAGCTTCTGCCGACTGCCGTTCTTCCTCAATGGCAGGGCAGTCAAACATGTGGATAAGTAAGCCACGCAGCTTAGCGATAATCGCAACTTGCTGCTGCTTAGCATTGGCTATGGCAATCTCCTTTGCCTCAAAATCAGCCTGCTGCTTCAAGAAAGTATCAATAGTTTGCTGGCACACCAAGGCGGCCTGCTCGCCCCGCGCCAACATGACTTCATCGGCTTGCGCTTGCAGCAACTCCCACTGCTCTTGCAGATGTTTAAACCTGGCAGCAAATACGTTATCGAAGGGGCGCTTGCTATGGGCCTCCAAACGTTCGCACAGGCTAACAATCTCAACCTTGAGTTGCGCAACTCGCTGATCTCGATCGCGGAAGCCATCACACTTTTTCTTTACAATTTTATGGACTTGCTTATCCTTGCCTTTGGTTTTTTTCAATAGATTTTGAAGCAGCTCCTCATCTTCAATCTTTTCAGCAGCTAGCTGTCGCAACTTAATCGACACACCTTCCAACGCTATTCGATAGAAAAAATCCTCGTCACTGCTTGAGTTCAATAACTGTTCGAATAAATCATCCTGCTGACAAAATCCCACTACAGCAAACTGTGCCATGCTATCGACACCGTCGACAGAGAGCTGATCAAGCGTAATAGTGCCTTGATCTATTAGATCGGCAAGACGCTGCCGAGCCTTTTTTTCCACGCTGGCAAGACCACCGTCGTAAGCCAGCTTAATAAGCGCTGATCCATATTCCAGCCGAGCAATCGCCGCAAGACGCAAAACATCGCTTTCGTTTTCCACAGCAATGCCTAACAGCACCTCCATCGAGCATTGATCAAGCTCGGCGACCTGCTCTTCCAGAGTTTTAGGTTTAGCTTTGATTTTGCTGAGAATTCGAGACAGGACTGCCATATTGTGTTCCTAAAACAGATATTTATACCAAGGCACTTAACATCAACAGCAGAATCAAAACCACTAACGATGAAAAACCTGGAGACGTTCAGAAGATAAGAAAAACGAACCATCGATTCTCTAACCAAACCAAGTATACAGTTTACGCCAGATTGACCCACGCTATAAGTGAATTGGATGAACTTTAGTGAATACAGGCATTCCTGCAGCAAGCGACTCTGAGCACTCTCGTTTCACCCTGCCGATTCTGTAGGCGTAATGGCTTGGTTTGACCCGATGACCCAGATGCCGAAGTTGATGTAAGAGATCAGCCTGTATACCTGTGCGCAATGGATGGATCATGGCTGCCGCGTATTTTGGCGTATTTTGCAAAGGTCAAGACAAAGGTCAAGACAAAGGTCAAGACACCCATGTTCCGTCCTCGAACTAAGCAGTTAGACTTAGCGGCTAAATAAAAGAGATCAACTCTAGGTCTTAGTCATTAGGAGAGGCTTTCCTACTTAGGCGACGGAGCTAGGCAGAGTAAGGTACAAATGTCCAAATTTAGACCGAATGAAGTTAGTAAGATCGCGAAAGCTGGTCTGCAGCCCACTAATGCAGATATAGATACGAAACTGCGCAGCACCGGCATTGACCCGGATCGCCTATCGGTAGTGCAGTTGGTTCAGGTCACATGTGGCAGGTGTTCCATCCTGGTTGCGGCGATTGCTTTTTGGCCTAGCGCTTTGGTCTATCACCTTGCTGCTCGAGCCCATCCTCGCGGTCCAGTCTCCTTACCTACAAGCTGGCACAAAGCTATTGGTGGGGCTCATTCTCTTAGTTGCCGCTTGCGAGATCCTCGTTTCTGCAACCGAGCGTCTTGCTGCGCGTTTTCAATGGAACCACTATATCGCGGGAACGCTTGCAGAAATTCTATCCACTACACCAGAACTCGTCGTGATTGCCTTTGTTATCCCCGTGAGTCCAGCTATGGCTTTCACGATAGCGGTCGTGACTATTATTAACAGCGCTAGTTTTAGCGCTGTTCGCTGGCACGAGTGAATACGTCATTCTCTGGCAGTCACACCGTAAGCAAGAGTATGGAATCGCATTAGCCAATGCCTTTGGCGGCATCACTCAAGTTATGTTCTTGGTGTTGCCGTTTGCCCTGCTATGTATCGCCTTATATCAAGGCTTCCTGAATCCAGATCACCCGGAGCTGCCACTCGAATTCTCGATACAACGATTATGACCGGTATATTTCTATTCCTGATTGTGCTTTTAGTGAGCCATGGGGGTATATAGTAAAGAATATCCTCTCACGGCCCATCCATTTCACGCAAGTCTCTGAGCTAACGTCCTACTGTGGTTTCAGCGGTTTCAATACCTGCCACACCTCAGGAACCTGCGCTTTTTCTTTTGCGGTGCCTTATTCACTTTTTTTGAGCTGAATTCAGTCTACCGGATGAACATTTTGAGGTTTCGCCAACAGACGCTCGCAACCTGTTCCGGACAGCATCACATCAACTCTGCTTCTGTCCTCGAAATCAAGCTTGGCATATTCAATTCGCAACCACTGTAAACACTTGGCCTGATAGGGAAATGGCTCCTGCACCCATTCTTTGCTTTCGACAATGGTCTCAACCTTATCTAGCCCCTTATCAAACGCCTCAGTATTGGCCAGCATGACAGGCACGTAGGTTCGCCCAATTTCTGTTAATAAAGCTTTCAGGGTTGAAGGGATATTGTCCGGATCAAAGAAGCCATCTGGCGAGGGTTCAACACCAGACAGGTCCTCCATTTTACTAACCCACGCATGAATTCTCGGAAAGCTCTTTGCTGCTAGTCCTGCTGGGGTTGGGTCAAACTGGACCAGTTGAGTCAATTGACCAAGACAACCAAAATCGCCTGATCCCGGACGCGCGCCCATCAAATAAGGGGAATGTTTTAAGTGATCATTCAAGCATTTAAGGAATCGCTCATAGCTCTGCTCAATCACCGGCGCTGTCGTATCGTTAGAACCAACGACATATAGCCGAGAAATCTGACGATCCGAAAAGACCTGCTTCATTTTCATCAACACCTCATCAGATTGAGTCACATCTGCGTAGTGCGGCAGAACGGAACCCGCCATTTCGATATCATTCTGGTAATACCATCGATAATGGAACATGGCTTTAGTTAGCCATTCATCTCCATAATCCTCAATCAAGTAGTTGATAAAAGCTGCCGCTGGGTCTTCTGGAATTACTGAACGCCCTGGATACTCGGTCTCCAGTCTGCGAATAATTGGGGTGCTGTCGACTTCAGCTACTAGCTCACCCCTATCATCTTTGAAGTAGAACACAGGAATCAATCCCACCTTAGGTTCGGGCAGATTTTGGTTGCCTTCGTTCTTGCCTTGAATATAACGGTACGGTATTCGTCGATACCTTAGGACAGCCAACATTTTGCGTGTGTAAGGTGAGCCTGGCGAGCCCCGGACAGGTAAAAGTGAGTCTCCCATAATTTTATCCTCAGTATGTATTAAACCGATCAACTGGGTTTACTATGCAGCATGACGAAGTTGCTATCAAACTGAGTATGTAGCATAATTTAATGCTTGTCATTATTAAATAATCTGCCAATAGGAAATACGAACAATGAAAAAAGCGGCTATAGCTATAACTGCGATCATCATTATTTTGGGTGGGTTATTCTCTCAATACTGGTACTACTTGCCCGGTGTTATTTCCGACATTGTCACCCCAATTGGCAAGACTCAGACAGTTTCATGGCAGCAAGGACCCGCAGAGCGCGCAGCCTCTAATCAAGATACACCGCCCAATATTGTGCTAATTGTTGCTGACGACCTCGGATTCAATGACATTACATTCTATGGCGGTGGTATCGCAGAGGCCACGGTCCCAACGCCCAACATAGATTCAATCGGCCAACAAGGCATGCAATTTACGAATGGCTACGCCGGTAACGGTACCTGTGCACCTTCAAGAGCCGCACTGTTAACTGGACGCTACCCATCTCGGGTCGGATTTGAATTTACGCCGGCTCCACCAGCATTCGCACGCTTGGTAGGCGGAGATTACTTTATCGAAGAGAATGCCGAGAATTATCCACCTGTTGAGGATCTAGGCTTACCTTCCAGCGAATTAACCCTACCAGAGCTTTTAAAGCAAAAAGACTATTACTCTGTT
>JBLHWY010000200.1:0-9793 GCA_047629195.1 Candidatus Azotimanducaceae bacterium | reverse complement strand
GATTAAGGACGGTGACAAATACGACCAGATTTGCCAAGGCATCCCCGGACTCGCTAGATGGATCGGGCCTGACAAGTGCGAGGCAACAACATCATCATTTGGCTTTGGCGACATTCATGCAATTTGGCATCACTCCGTTCATGATGGCCGACCCGCCGCGCTAAATTTTTTCTCAGTAGGTGATGCAGCACTTCGCACTAACCCACTTTATGGTCGAGGCTGCAGCACCGGCGTTATTCATGCTCACTTATTGGCTAAGTTAATCAAAGACGTCAGCGATCCGCTTGAACGAGCTTTAAAGTTTAACGATCTCACGGAGGAAGAACTTCGCCCAATATTTAAAGCTAGCCTGAATGAAGATCGTCGCGGCATAAAACGAGCAAAAGCAATTCTTGCAGACGAAGAGCTAGATAAAGTAACCGGACTCAAGCAATGGCTTGGCGCATCATTTGGCGATGCGATTGGCCGTGCTTCGCGCGAGCAAGTACATGTCCTTCGCGGCGCAATGCGCACATTCAACCTATTGGAAAAACCAGGCGACTTCCTCAAAGGTTGGCGTATACGCTTAACCATACTTCGATATATGCTAAAGGGACGCAAACACAATGCTGCTATTCGTCTACAACGAGGCCCCAAGCGTGGCGAGATGCTGGACATTGTACGTAACGAACAACCTGAGAACAAAGCAGCCTAAATAAGGCGACCTACCTACATAGAGAGATATATTAAAATGAGCTATGAGACGATCTTAACTTCGCTGGAAGACGGTATATTGACAATCACCATGAATCGACCAGAAAAATTAAATGCTTGGACTTATCAAATGGGTGATGAATTGCAAGATGCAGTTAAAAATGCCAACGAGAATGGTGATGTTGAGGCGATTGTCTTGACGGGTGCTGGAAGAGGTTTTTGTGCAGGGGCCGATATCAAGGACGTATTCAAAGAACAGGCAGATAGCGGTGAGACTGGCGGCAGCGCAACCGGTGACCCTCGTGACTGGGTCAACCTGATTCGCAACTCAAAACCTTGCGTGGCGGCAATCAATGGTGCCGCGATAGGGGTAGGTTTAACCCAGGTACTGCCAATGGATTATCTCGTCGCTTCAGAAGATGCAAAACTTAGCGCAAGGTTCATCAAAATGGGAGTGGTACCAGAATTGGCAAGTTCAAAGTTTCTGGTTGCACGAATGGGATTCGGAAATGCGAGTGAACTTATGCTGTCTGGAAAAACAGTCAGCGGCACCGAAGCTGAAAGCATCAGATTGGTGGACAAAGCAGTTCCTGCTGCTGACCTACTTAACACTGCCAGGAACATTGCAAAATCTATGGGAGAGAACCCACAAGCAGCACTCAGGATGGTAAAGCAATTGATCACAGAGAACATGTCAGAGCCTAACTTGCTGGATGTTCAAAAACGTGAAGGAGCTGCACTAGCGGTCTGTTATAAAAGTGCCGAACACAATGAGGCGATCAATGCTTTTCTCGAAAAACGCGATCCAGACTTTCACTCGGCTCGCAAACAATAAGTCATTCCTCCTTTCTGAGCTTGGCAAGCCAGAGCAGCATGAAGCATTTCGGGTCGAGGCATTTCGGGTCAGAGTAAAGTGCCAGGGCGGCCGGCAAACCGGTAAATTTTACTCTGACCCCAATATTCATTACGCCCGCTTGAGTAAAACGCCAGCACGGTAGTAATGAAAGGCTCCCCATACAATCACAACCAGCGTCGTCATCAGTCCATATCGCAGACCATCAACACCGAATTCAGGCGTAAAAACATCACTGAAAAATCCTACTGAAAAAGGCCCTAGCCCCAGCCCTATAATGTTGGTGATGAATAAATTTATTGCGGCGGCAACAGAGCGCATTTCTGTAGGTGTTTGGTTTTGTATCAAGGCAAACCCAGGCGCGACATAAACAGTACCCAATGCAGCGGGCAAGGCATAAGCCCAAAGAGCGCCAGATTGAGCAGCGGCTGTAAAACAAAGGTAGAGGAAAGGAATACCAACGATACTCACGATAGCAACAAGCCACGGTAGCCACTGCTCGCCGTTCCTTGCGGATAGGAAGTCTGCCAACCGTCCACCAAGGTAAATACCTATTGCGCCACCGATGCCAATGAATAGCGCAAGGTAGGTTCCAACTTCTCCAGTACCCATGCCATGAATTCGAACGAGGTAAATTGGCACCCAAATAACCGATGCGTAACCCGTAAACGCAATCAAGGCACCGGCTGCAACGATATTGCGCAGCACCGCATTTTTTGCCATAAACTTAACAACTGCCCAAAAAGGCGGCGGCGTTACGACTGGCGGTTTTTCTCCAGCGGCGTCAGCATAACCGCGGGGCGGTTCGGTCAGCGTAAAACGAACGAGCAACGCAATTAGTATACCGGGCAGCCCGACAACAACGAACGCTGTTCTCCAGCCATACCACTCGTTAATCCAGCCGCCAACCAGAAACCCAATCAATATCCCCCAGTTAATACCGGTACCAAAAATAGCCATTGCGGTCGCCCGCTGCTCTTTTGGGTATAGGTCTGCAATGATTGAATGTGAGGGTGGGTTCGATCCCGCTTCGCCAACGCCAACTCCAATCCGCAACAGCAGCAGTTGAGTGAAATTTGCAGCAGAACCGCAGAGTGCAGTCATACCACTCCAAAGCAATACAGAGAAAGAAATGAGGTTTCGACGATTATGCCGGTCAGCCCACATAGCCATTGGCATACCAAGCGTTGCATAGAAGACAGCAAACATGATGCCTGTTAGCAAACCAAGTTGCGTATCGCTGATCTGCAACGATTCTTTGATAGGTTGACCAAGGATTCCCATGATCTGCCTATCAACATGGCTTGAAGTGAATACCAATACAAGGACAAACAGTGTGTAGTTTTTTTGGCGGTTAGTAATTACTTCAGTCATCAGGTGGATAGATTCTTATTTTTATTATTGGCGAATACGAGGCGTGGCATCGATGGGATCAGAGCGGCCAGCGAGCCGGTAAAAATTTCTGACCCCAAAGATCTATTTTTTCTTACCAGTAAAATATTCGAAATCTTCTAGCCACTGTTCCGGCCAGTCCTCTAGCACCCCAGCACTTTCTACTTCGTGAATCATTGCAAGCCCACGGCGTAGTATTCTGGTTTGCGTCTCAACATCTGACGCTCTGCCAAAGTTATTTCCCATAGGGAAGTTCACAAAAAGGCTTCTGGGAGGTTTCACCTGGACTGTTAGATCTCTGCCAGTTGACAGACAAACAGTTGCGATTCCAGCTTCTTCTAATACTCGACAGACCAAACCCACGGTTTGGTGATCAAGGGGTCAAGCGGGTGCAGCGACAAGTATGTCGACGGCATCTTCACGTAATTTCTCAACAAAAGCCGGGGCCGACTCTTCAATGACTTTGGTACGATTGTAGATACGGCCCATAAAGCCGCTCCAGAACCTTGGCGCAGTGCTACCAATTTCACCAGCTTTTGCTAGCTCACGAAGACGGTCAATCGGGAAAATACAATTGAGGTCACTGTCTGCATCAGCGTGGTTATAGTAGCTATCGTTGATGTCGAAATCGCTTGTGCTCACATCACCAGGCACGGTATCCAAACGATGGTCGTTCCTCGCATCAGGATCAAAACCAGGTAAAGTGCAATGGGAGACACCACCTGATGTCAGCATACTTACACGACATTCGCTGAGAGGTTTGGTGAGTTTATGTAATGGTGCCA
Source organism: Candidatus Azotimanducaceae bacterium (assembly GCA_047629195.1). Classification (GTDB taxonomy): domain Bacteria; phylum Pseudomonadota; class Gammaproteobacteria; order Pseudomonadales; family Azotimanducaceae; genus UBA4582. The sequence goes on along the minus strand of JBLHWY010000200.1, from coordinate 6,070 downwards.
TGTCATTAATGGTCCACTCATAGGCTGGGAACCCCATCGACCCGTAGTGAATGTTCAGCGCGTCCACGTAACTTATTGGTTTCATGCTTACCTCTAAAAGTTTAAGAATGAAGCATTGGGGTCAAACCCAATAATCTTACTTACCACCTCTTACTAATTTTCCGGGCATCGCCCCGGTGGCTTGTCCATGCTCGAAGGTGACTTGTCCACCACAGATGGTTGCGTCATAACCTGAGGCTTTTTGAATCAGTCGCTTACCCTCACTCGGTAAGTCATAAACCATTTCAGGCGGATGGAGCACAAGATTATCGTAATCAATCAAATTAATATCAGCCCGATAACCTTCGGCAATGACGCCTCTATCATTCAAGCCGTAGAGACCTGCCGTGTCCTGAGTCATTTTATTCACAACAAATTCCAGCGGTATCTTTTCGCCGACGGAGCGGTCGCGGGTTGCATAACCAATCATATAAGTTGGTACGCTGGCATCACACAACACACCACAATGGGCGCCTCCGTCAGAAAGACCGAATACGCTTCGTTCTTTTTTGATCGCATCAAACTGGTCTTGCAAGTGCCCTGGATAGCCACCAAAAAAGAAAATGATAGGTCTTCTCTCAGCCAGACAATCCATCAGCACATCAAGATGATGTTTGCCTTTTGAATCTGCAATACCTTGAATAGAATCTGCTGGGCCGGGCTCATAGCTAAGTTGATCGTCCAGCGGGTACATTTCGCTGAAACTTGTCGTAAACCGTACCGCATCTTTGTTGCGATGATGAATGGGTGTATCTGCTTTTACTTTCTCTCGAAAACTTGAATCTCTCAATAGCTGGATTTGCTCATCAAGAGGCAGGCTACGAATCGCTTTATAAGTTGGATAGATCGCCAGTGGATTAATCGTGCCATCCAAACTCATCAAAATCGATGCCGGGCGCGCGCCTACCTGGGGTCTAAGATTAAAACCAGCTTCTTTCATATCTGACGCCATCTGCCAGATCTTCTTTGATCGCGGGCTAGCAAGGGTTGTGATCGGTCGACCAGTCTCTCTTAGAATCTGTTCAATCCAAGCAAGCTCGTTATCTTCTTCGAGATAATCCGATATGATCTCCATGGTGCCATGGTTCAAACCTTTGAAGGCCCGCCCAAGTGCCAGCATCTCCTTCGCCGCTGCATGAGTGCCTGGTACTAGTTTGCCTTCTTTATCCACGTGCCCATAGAATCTTGACGTGGAGAAACCAAGCCCGCCCGCTTCAAGCGCTTCCCGGGTAAGAGCCGCCATTTGCTGAATATCCTGATCCGTTGCATCACCGTAGCAGCGTTCTCCCATCACATACCGGCGGATCGCCACATGAGGAATCTGGCTGCCAACATCCATGACGTAAGGTGTATCAATTGCATCCAGATACTCGCCGTAACTTTCCCAACCCCATGTAATGCCTTCGTTCAGAGCTGAGCCTGGAATATCTTCTACGCTCTCCATGAGTTCAATCAGTTTAGTTTCATCACCAGGGCGTACCGGCGCAAAGCCAACCCCGCAATTTCCCATCACAACACTTGTGACACCGTGCCAACAACTAGGGGTAATCTGTTTATCCCAGCAGACCTGACCATCATAGTGCGTGTGTATATCGACAAAACCTGGCGTCAGCAGACGACCCTCGGCGTTGATATCTCTTTTGGCAGCGCCTACTTGATCACCCACTTGCGTAATCATGCCACCGCTAACACCGACACTCCCTATATAGGATGGAGCACCTGTGCCATCCACAATCTTCGCGTTACTGATTCTGAGATCCAGCATATTAATCACCTGTATTTTGTCATTGGGTAATAGATTACCTGAGGCTACTGCAATACATCGCGAGGAGCAACTACAGCATATTATCTACAAAAGGGCCGCGCCATATGGATAGGCAACTATTCCTGCGTAGCTATTTTTCCAGACTCAGTTGCAATTCTGCCGCCAAAGCCTGGTTATAGCCTTCTGCAAGGGTGCCAGAACCACTGGCAAGTAGTCTCAGGCTCAACCGGAGCTGATCCGCATTCTGTTCGAGCAAACTACCAGCAGCCCTTGTAGCAAGGAAATTCTTACCGAGGAATTCACGCATTCTCTCTTCTTCGAGTAAATCGTCAATTGATGTGCCGCTAGGTTCTACTTCATAAACCTGACGCAGTGAATCAGGTGTCAGGCGAGTAGTAACCTGTGGTTCGTAGGAGCGCTTATTCGTGATGGCGTAGAGACTCTCAGCAGTACCGCTAAATTCTCGACCGTCGTCAAACTCAATTGAAATACTGTCGCCGTTGATAGACATAATATTCAACGTGCCCGTATCGATATTAATGTTCCCATCACCCACCTGACCAATATCCTTACCCGCACTGATCTCCAGATTACCTGAGGTCACGAGATTACTCGATTCACCTGGAAGGTTGTCTACAATACTGCCATTTGTAGCAGTAATTGAGATTCCGAGACCTCCTGAGTTAACTACGGTCAACAGCACATCTTCTTCGGCAGTAATTGCAATCCGCCCTGTGTCTGTTTGGATGGTCGCTGCTGCTCCTTCGAGGACAACATCAGTGTCAGTCGCGGTCACAATGATATCGCCAGCTACGGTTGTCACTGCAGTGGAGATAATGATCCTTGGTGCAGTAATTGTGATGTCACCAGCGGCTCTAATCGGTGCATCAATAGTCAGCGTACCCGTTGTAACTTTGAGGCTAATTGAACCTTCAGTGTTTCCATTGACGATTCCGGTACCCGTTATCAGTAGCTGACCTACTTGATCAATAACAATATCACCAGCAAGGCCGTTGTTCACTGTCACGCTTGATACCGCCGTATCAAGATCTTCAGTCACAAGACCAACGCCTTCTTGAGACTCAATAACCAAGTTGCCCTGTGTTTCAACATTGGCTAACTCGCGGAGTGAATTATCCAGCGTACGACCACTGGCAATCAGACTAACGTCGCCCGACCCACTGAGAACCCTAGTTAGTAACAGATCACCTCCAGATGTCAGCTGGACATCGCCTGATCCCGACTGAATAGAAGAATCTTCCTGCATGTCAATATCGCCAGTGAATGCAGTTAGAGAAATCGCTCCGGCCCCGCCGGTCGTAATGTTGCCTCTCGCTTCGAGCGTGAGATCATTCGCGACCTCAACAGTGATATTACCCTCTGTGCTTGCTATTGCTGCGACCAGCGTTACGCCAGTGCCGACCACGGAGATGTCACCCATTTCGGTCAGCAAGCCAGCGGCATCGGTATCCGACGACGTCACAGTCAACTCGCCACCAAAGACCAGCACAATATTCCCATCACCAGAAGTTTGTATATCATTTCGAGGTTCGTCAGTGATTGAAGTTGTCGCACCGTCAGCAGATACGCGGCTTACGGTGTTAGTTAGAACTTTAACCGTCAGATCGTCAGATTCAACCAGGTTAATATCACCACCTTCAGAATTTACCGTCAGACCATCGACGCTAATTTCAATTGAGTCAGAGACACCTTCAATTTTGCCTATGTCATCCCCTGCCGTAACCAGCAGATTCTGAGCTGCGACATCAGTGTAAATATCACCTCCATCCAACACCTTGCCTGTTGCACTAAAGATGCTGACGCTGCCGGTGCCAGCAGCAATACCACCAAGCACAACATCACCTGCAGCAATCAACCTAACATTACCGCCTTGGCTACTAACTAAGCTGTCATCGTCCAGCACGATAACACCGTCAGTCGCTTGCAAGTCCACCGAACTATTCAAAGTTCTGATATCAGCGCCGCTTGTAAGGCTAACACTGTTTTGGGCAATAACACTCACTACGCCAGCTTCAGTCAGAATATCCGCGTTAACCAAGATATTGTTACCAGCACCACCGGCAAGTATCAGAATATTACCTGCCTCAGTGACTATGCCATTGCCATCACCTATGTCTCCGACGAGTGAAGTCGCACGCTGCGAAGCGCTAGCTTCTTCTATATCGTTTCCATCATTGATCGTAATATCGCCATCGACCGTAGCGAGAATAATAATGCCTGACCCGGAGGTCTGAAGATCACTCTGCGCTGCATCTTCAATGAAGCCAAACACACCTGCCTCATCGGCACGTCTAACAGTTACTGCAACCGCATCAACCGTAATATCACCGCTTGAGAGTAGGTTGATATTACCGCCACTCGTTACAGCGCTAACTGAATTTACCGAGATTTCAAGCGAATCAACATTGACGCCAACTTCTCCGATGTCACCGGCTGCATTAAGGCGTAGACCCAGAGCGCTGACATCTTGGAATGTGTCGCCACCGTCAAGGATATTGCCAGCGAAACTAATAATGCTGACATTGCCAGCGAACGCTTCAACACCGCCAATGATGACATCTCCAGCCGCGGCAATTCGCACACTACCAGTTGCACTAATAGCGGAGCTTGCATCGGCCATCACAATTGAACCCGCCGTACTTTCGAGTTCAACGGAGGCACCCGCTGTGCTGACTTTAGCTCCGGAAGCTAAAGTAATATCGCCGACGGCGACGACGCTAACGTTGCTTAGGCCGTTAGTTTGAATATCATTTTGTGCGCTACCAACGATATCACTTGTATTTCCATTCTCATCAACCCGCTGAACTGTAACGCTAATCGAATCTACAGTGAGGCTAGCGCTGGTTTGCAGATAAATATCACCAGCATCAGAGAACGCGGTAACGTTATCTACTTCTATATCTATAGGATTAGTGCTTGCACCAGCGCCGCCGATGTTGCTACCCGCACGTATTTTTATACTTGAAGCTTTAAGGTCTACAAACGTATCGCCGCTATCCAAGACTCTGCCGGTGACGCTAACAATGGTGATACTTCCTGTCTGTGCATCAATACCACCTAATGTAATGTCACCGAGTGCCATAACACTAACGTTACCCCCGTTGCTTCGGATGCTAGCAGTGTCACTCATCATCACTGAACCGGTAGTTGCTTCTATATCAATGCTGCTGTTGCCATTAACAACCACTACATTAGAGCCGATCAGGACTGAACCCTCGGCAATCAAGCTCAGTGCAGACCCCGCGCTGATAACAGAGGCGTTAATAATCAGGTTTGCATCAACGCCAGCGGCCTGAAGTAATGCGGTGCCTGCCGGAGAGACAATCGATTCGCCATCGTTGTCACCATCGTTCAGTGTGATATCGCCATTAAGCGTTCTTAGCACAATGATGCCGCTTTCGCTGGTTTGCAGATCACTTTGCTCGACAGTAATAATCGATGAATCCTGGCCAACGCCATTCACTCGATTGATTTCAACTGAAACTGCATCGATAACAATATCGTCGGTCTCAGTTAAAGCAATATCACCGGTAGCTGAAGCGGCGCTCACTTGGTCAACGGTAATTTCCAGCGCGTTTATTGTCGTGCCAATGTTGCTAGCAGCGGTCAATATTAAGCCGGACGAAATAATATCTGTATCTGTATCTCCGCCATCTAAGATAGAGCCAGTGGCGCTAACGATAACAACATTACCCGTGCCTGCATCTACTGCTGCTATCGTAATATCACCTACAGCACCAATACTGATGCTGCCGCCACTGGAAGCAGCTTGTGCACCATCAGTCATTAGCAGGTTGGCCCCCGTCTGCAGATCGATTGTGCCACCATCAGTTTTGATATTGGCGAACTGATTAATATCCGTAACTGCAACCAGGCTGACATTGCCTGATTCCGCCCCAATGTCAGCATTAACATGGATAGATGCACCGGCGTCGATGAGGATATCGCCACGACCATTGCTGATAAGCGCGATCCCATCATTATTTTGATCATTAACCGTGACGTTACCTCGCGTCGATCGAATAACAATTGAACCGGCAGCAGTAGTTGAATCTGCACCGCTGGCATCCACATCACCGACAATCAGATCAGTCTCAGCCGAGTAAACAATATCGCCGCCGTTGCTGCTTGCTGCGCCGCCGGTTTCAACTGCAATGGTAGTACCAGCAACGACGCTGATGTCTCCGCCTTGCGTTGTAAGTATTACATCTGTGTTCTGTATTACTGACTGACCTGCAATGACTG
>JBLHWY010000199.1:0-9871 GCA_047629195.1 Candidatus Azotimanducaceae bacterium | reverse complement strand
GTTAGGCTTTTTCCATATACTATCAAGCTGACGACTCCCCGCAAAAACGTCAGTAACCGTCAATTGGCACTTGGTCCTGACCCCTAAGATTGCTTGGCAGAATATCAACTGCAGCGCCACTTGCTTCGGTGTGGTGTTACCACTGTGGTGCGAGCGATAGTTTTTGGTACATTACGTGGTGTTGTCTTAACAATGCTGAGTCGCGCCATCGCGCGGGTCTATCAGGTTTTTTTGCGCAAAAACTCTAATTAGATGATTGAGTAATCAGTCCAGTTTGTCGAGGGACCTCTGTCTCTAGGAGTGGTTGCCTATGAAGATAAGGGCCTTCAGGTCAAAATTCGACATATCGTTCAGGGAATTGTTCTTGAAAAGATATGTTATTATATGCGCACCAACGATCCTCAAGCTAAATTCTCCGCTCACATACGCAGATGTAGTCGCCCGTCATGAAAGGTCTGATCAAGCGCATCGTTTCTCGTCACCATGCGGCACTCTATGGCCTGACTCGTTGGTGCAGTCGAACAATTTGCCCATGGTATGGTCGACGCCCACATCTTGATCTGGTTTTTGTTGTGCCGTCAAGTCAGCGCGGCTGGATCCTGGAAGGTATTGCCAAAGAGATTGCCGCCGAATTTACGGGCGCTTGTGCTTTTCACTACGCAACATCCGGTTTGCCACCCGCTAAAGCCTATTTTTTTGTGCATTACTCTGCGCTCGTATCTGCTTATCGACGGAATCCGAGTCTTTGGCGAAGAAAGGTATTTGTCTGGTATACGCATCCCCGTGAAGATCTCGACATTGATCCTGCTGAGCTGAACTTCCTATTCAGGCAAGTGGATCGTATATTCTGTAGTTGCAGTCAATTTGTGAACAGGCTCGTAGCGGATGGTGTCTCTCAAGGTCGTGTCGCCTATGTACCCGGCGGTGCTGACCCAGACTTGTTTACTTCTCACTCACGCGGCAGTGGCAAGGTTGGCTTTTGTACTGCGTACTATGAAAGAAAGTCGCCCTCTACAATAATCGATATCGTTCGGCTGATGCCTGCGCGTCAATTTATACTGCTTGGGCGGCGCTGGGCGAATTTCCCGCGCTTTGATGAGCTCACCGATTTGCCTAATTTTGAGTATATCGAAACAGACTACGCCAACTATCCAGCGTTTTATGCGTCGCTGGATGTTTTTGTCAGTGTGTCGATGCTGGAGGGTGGGCCGATACCGCTGGTTGAAGCTATGATGTCCAATGTTGTGCCAGTGGCCAGCCACACCGGTTTCGCACCTGATTTAATCCGTCAAGGTCAGAATGGTTTTGTTTTCGCGGTCGATGCGCCACCGCAAGTGATCTGCGAGTTTATAGAGCAAGCCGCAAATTTACAGGATGATGTACGGGCCACGGTAGAACATTGTTCCTGGTCTATTTTTGCCGCAACCATACATCATCAAATGGGCTTCGGGCCACAGGTGATTGATCATGAGTTGGCGGTTCTGCCGCGTGTCGTGCCAAGTGAAAGGCGAGGAAGTCTCGATTGACTAGGGCAAATGTCTTTATTCACGGCAACGACAGTCTGCGGCGCAGCAACCATGCGGTGTGTGTAATGACGAATGTCGGTGATGCTGTCCGTGGATAAGGTTTTTTTAAGAAGTTTTAACCCAGGTATTGTTGCTAAAACAGGCGCACCTGTCGTTCTCGGCCGCGAGCGTGACGGCCGATGGTGGGAAAAGTTTGAAATACTGCTAAAAGAGTCACTCGCAGAATTGGGTGTTGCGGTGATTGAGCAAAAGGAAAGCCTAATTATTAGTGATCAACGTGAGGGTGGAGAATTCTGCATCTATGTTCACAAAACTAAGCGGGACCAACCCCACGGCGACCTGTTCTATATGCAGATGCATATGCAGGAGCTATTTGTGCTTGACCATGCTGGCTGGGGAGCGGATCATTCCCGGCAAATTACGCAGGCCCAATTGGACAATGTGAACGTTGATTTGGCCGAGCGTTTTACGGTTCTGTTAAGGGAAAAATTCCTAACCTCTGGCGAATCAAAACACCCGCAAAAAATAGCCTGGTGGCATAGATTCCAAAAGGTTCCCAAAGCCTATATTCTTGCGCCTTTGCAGATTCCGAGAGACTCTGTCATTAAGCATCATTCACCCATTTCTGTTTATGAGTACATCGAGATGGCCTCAGAATGGGCTGTTCGAGAAAAGACTCATCTTGTATTCAAGCTACATCCGCATAATCAAAGCGATCGATCTCTGAAGTGGATGGTCAGAAGAAGGGTATGGTCCTCACGCTATATACATTGCGTCGGCGGTAATATACAGGAGATGATCAAAGATTCTTCTGGACTGTTATTGATTAACTCTGGCACCGGGTTTGAAGCGTTGGTTCATGGGAAGCCAGTGGCAACGATGGGTCAATGCGATTACAAGGCGGTTACCTATCCGGCCGATGAGAAAGGGCTTGATGGTTTAAAAATGTTCTTTGAGCAATACAGTGACCATCAAAGATTGATGGCAGCCAAGATGGTGTACACCTATTGTCATGATTATGCCTATTATTTAGCTGAGAGTGAATTGAGTGAGGTTAAAAATCGGCTTAAGTCTTATTTGAAAAAAAGATTGGCAATGTCTAAGTGAGACCTGACCGTCTCGTTTGCCTACAGCCGCCGAAACGTTCACCGATCACGTTGTTGGTGAGTACAGTCTACGAAAACGAGTGAAGTGTTCAGCATGGTGGAAAATGTATAAGCAGGTTATGCAGTTATACCGTCTGCTTTTGCCAGGTCAGCGCCGGAGGTTAAGATATTTGCAAGCGCTGGTTATTCTCATGGCATTTGCAGAGCTGGCGGGTGTGGCAACAATCGCTGTCTTTATGGCGTTGATTGCCGATGTAGGGCAGTTGCAGCAGGACAACCTGGTTGGCTTAGTTTACCAACACTTAAGCTTTACTGACGCGGGCAGTTTTCTATTATATTGCGGGCTTGCGGTTCTTTTTGTGTTAGCGCTGACAACCGCTATATCAATATTTACTGTTTGGTACCTGGCTCTATCTGCTCAGGAAATTGGAGCTGAGTTAAGTGCCCGACTCTATCGCTACTACCTCCATCAACCATGGCTGTTTCATGTTAGTCACAGTAGCAGCGAACTGACCAGCAAGATCGCGCAAGAATGCAACAGGGTTACTAATCATGTCATCACACCGCTATTGTTAGTGAATGCCAAGATCGTGCTTGCACTTGTTATGCTATTGGCAATTTTAGTGGTTAATCCTGTTGTGGCGCTAGTGGGTACGGCGATTTTTGGCAGTGTGTATCTGGTTCTGTACCAGACGGTTCGAAAGAAACTGCATGCCAATGGTGTGGCGATGACCAAAGTACAACAGCGTCGATTCAAGCTATTGAACGAAGGGTTTGGTGGTATTAAAGACACTTTGCTGCTGGCTCGTCAGGCAGACTTTGGGCAGCGTTTTGAGGTCGAAAGTTTGAGCTTTGGTCGAGCCCAGGGCATGAATGTTGGGCTCGCCCAGGCACCCCGTTACGGCATTGAACTCATCGCCTTTGCCTCTGTGATATTTCTATTGCTGTTTTTGCTGACCTCCCATCAAGGTGACTTAGGTGTCATTTTGCCCGTACTCTCTGTCTATGTATTGATAGGGTTGAAGTTGCTGCCAGCACTTCAGCAGATATACGTGGGTGTTGCAGCGTTACGCGGGAACCTAATGGCTTACATTAATTTGCAGCCAGATCTTGAGGCTAGCCAATCGGGGCTACAGGGTAATGAAGAACAACCTGAACCCTGGCATCTTAAAAGTGAGATCGTCTTCAGCAATATCGACTTTCAGTACCCAGGTAAAACGACCCCCGCACTAAAGTGCCTTAGCTTGAGTATTAAAGCCAATAGCCTTGTTGGCCTGGTGGGTGCTACAGGTTCAGGTAAATCTACCGTGATCGATCTGCTGATGGGGCTTATTAGCCCTGACACAGGTAGCGTTCTAATAGACGGGGTAGCGCTTTCAAATGATAATCAACGAAGTTGGCAGGTTGGTATTGGCTATGTCCCCCAAGCTATATTTCTATCCAATGCCAGTATTCGGGACAATATCGCTTTTGGGCTATCTCACGATGCCATTGATGAGGAGAAGGTCGTCAGGGCGGCAACTCTGGCTCACTTAAAAGAAATGTTGGTAGAGTTGCCGGAAGGTCTGGATACGCTTGTTGGTGAACGTGGTGTGCAGCTGTCGGGTGGTCAACTGCAGAGAATAGGTATCGCCCGTGCTCTTTATGATGACCCAGATGTGCTGGTATTAGACGAGGCCACAAGCGCACTGGATGGGCTTACCGAAAAGTCTGTGATGGATGCTATTCATGATTTTTCGGGGAAGAAGACCGTCATCTTGATTGCCCATCGACTGGCGACAGTGCGTCAGTGTAAGCAAATATTTCTCCTGGAACAGGGGGCGGTGGTCGAATCCGGCACCTATGATGAGCTTTGTTTAAAGAGTCCCACTTTTATGCGAATGGTTGAGCACAGCTGATAAGGAATATTAGCCGCGAGCTAGTCTCCAGGTTTTATTCATCGGGGGATTGTCGCCAAGATTGTTAGAACATTTGTAAACAGGCTTGATCGCTAACCGCCATTCAGTAGGCATAAATAATGACTGCTTTCTTTCTATAAATAGGTCGACGGTATTTGATGTCTAGAATCTCGACATTTGTGTAATATTTTCTGAAAATCAGGGCCCATTCATGAGGGTAGTAGAGGCTTTGATGCGACACAAAATCATCGTAACATGCGATCATGTGAAGTTGTGGCATGCCTAAGCCAGAGGTAAGACTTAGATAGGGGGATATAGTCTCTAGATTCAAGTGCTCCAGGAAGTCGGCTGAAATTATTAGATCTCGATCGAGCAGGTCAGCCTCACAAATTGCTTCAATGCCCTTAGTGCTAACGAGAGAGCTATTTGTTGGATTTATCAGGTCTAGTCCCCTGGCTTTCTTGCCCTGTACTCGATTTAGGTGTTCGGTAAAACGAGCGTTCCCGCTGGCTAATTCAAAGGGCGTTTGCGATTCCTTTAGGGGCGTATATTCGAGCAAATCATACCCCCAATTGTGTTCACTATAGCCCTCACCTTTGTGGAGGTTTTCATACACTACAACATCAGCGCCACGATTGACCCCCTTATTAATTGGCTCTTTGACGGGTTCACTGTTCATTATGTTTTTGTAGTATTCACGCTCGAGTATCAATTCTTCTTTAATGGCAGATTTTAGGTAGTAGTTGTAACTAAATTTGACTGCAATCTTATAGAGTATGAGTTTTAGCGTACCAATTGGATTCATTGATTTTCTCATTTCGGTTTTTTTAATACACGACTTGCGTAGTAATAGGAGGCGGAAGATTGGCAGCAATGTGGTTGTATAGGACAGTCTTTAGGTGTTTAAAATAAAAACTTTTCCTGACCACCCATAATTAAGGTAGGCCTGTGCATTGATATGTTGGTTCCTTGCTAACCACTCTTCGAATGCTTTTCTAACACCAAAGTTTTCATTTCCCCGGTAGCAATAATAATCATCAAAAACGATGACGGTACCATCCTGAACAAAACTGGTAACAAATTCTAAGACAGTTACGCAAGATGAATATAGATCAACATCGATGTGAATGATTATTGCTTTTTCAGCGATGGATTTTTCAAGTTCGTCGGTAAGGGACCTGTTGTAGAAACCCTTTATGGTTTTGATAATGCTGGTGTCAACGCGATCATTTGTTAGATTGTTGATAACGTCTTGTTCAGTGCAAGCGTACTGTCCGCCCGAAAAAATATTATAGCCCTTCTGCTGGTCAGAGGGTGAGAGCGCTGGCAGTCCTTCAAATGAGTCGAAAGCATACATGCTTTTTTCACTCATCCTCCAGTTGTTCTGCTGTGCTTTTGCTAGCCAATATTTATAGGCATGATACGCTTTTGTTAACGACTCACCTCTGTAGGTGCCAAACTCCATAAAGCAGCCATCAATATCACTTTTTGCGGCAAATTCGAAAACATGCATCATTACCGAATACCGTTCAACTCGACCACTTCGATCCAAATGCCCAGTATCAAGCCCTAAATATTTTTTCAGTAATTTTTTCAACACTTTTTTTGATCTCAGTATGATGAGGTCTGATGTTTATTCTAGCTTCAGCAGCCCAGTCTTACCAATGTTTGATGGGTTCGGCGCCAGGTGAGCCAAACGCCGGAAGCTGATAAGCCGGTAAGTAATAAACCGCAGATAAACCACAGGATTTTGGTCGTGAGTCCGCCGAAAGAGCCCAAATATACGGGGTCGACAAAATCTGCAAGGTATTCCAGCGTATCAAGATCGGCTGGTCGCTGCACTGCCAACGCTGCTGCTGTGGCAGGATCGAGCCTAACGCGACTAGCGCGATCACGTAGCAACCAATCGGTTGAAGGTCCGGTGATTATTACCTGATTTCTGCGCGCAGTGGGCAATGAGATGTTGTGGGCAGTCATTTCAGGAAACACCGCTTTCGTTGCGTCGATGTGACGTTGCAACGAGCCTACTGGCGATGGGTAATCGGCCAATGCTTTGGATGTCGCCATGAGTGGGGCAGAAACGCTCACTCCCGCTCGGTGAAGACCCCATTCTGTAAAGTACCAGGCACTGGTTACGACAATGAGCAGGGTAAACCAGGTCGTCCACAGCGCGGCGAAGCGGTGCAGGTCACCAATAAAAACACGGCTGTTTTTACGGCGTGGCAGGGTGAGCAAACCGCGCATCCATTTGCGAGTTGTGGCGAGCCCCGTCACAAGTTGAACACCCAGTACGACTGCGACGATTGTCACAATGGGTAAGCCCAATCCTTTGGTGAAGATAAACAGATAGCGATGAAAATCTCGCAAGATACGCTGCACGTTAATCCAGCTGCCAGTGCCCAGTACGCGCCCATCCCGCGGGTCGAGAAATACTCGTAGCAGTTTTCGCTCGCCAAAGCTCAGGCGGGCCTCGGCTGCCATGACCGGCAACTCTCCTAAATTCATTGCCACAAGTTTTCCCTCGGGGGCGACAGCTTGAGCGTTACGATACATCGCATTCCAGTCAGGTTCGCCGTCAAAGGCGCGGATATGTCGTTCGCCGTCGAGCAGCTAGTCGATGTCATCGCTTACTACTGCCAGAGTTCCGGAAAGGAGCACAACAAAGCTCAGTATCGTTAGCTGAAATCCTGCCCAGCTATGCCAACCGTAAAGTTTTTTGCGCAGGGACATCTATCGACAGCGCGCAGGTATCTTGCGCACTCTTAATATGAGGTCTATGGCCGTATGGTGACGGGTTAGGCGCCGGCTCATGGTGCTGGGGTTACCAGGCAGCGTGACGAATTCTAGGGCGCAGCATGGGTGCGTGGTCGTGGTGGTTGAAAGGGCGGCAAACGAACGCTCTGCAATAAAGCGAATTGAAGCAGGCATGAGTAATTTCTGTTAATGCGAATGATAAAGCTTATCATTACGATTGGAGCCTCGTCAATGTTATGAGACGCTATCGATGACAGAAAACCAAGCGTCAGTTGACAGTCTTCAACAACCAAGGCGCGCTTGCATGTATGTCCGCGGTTTATCTTGGCTTACGGGTTTTCGCAGTAGTCATTTTCGATCGAGTCATCGATTAGCTTAGCTCAGGAATTTCTTTGTCGATAACGCATCTTAATCAAAATTTATAATCTAAACCGTATTTAGCCCGCATTGCAAAAGCATCCTAGTTAAGATTTGTTGGGTAGAAAGGTTGGGATGCAGTTTGTAGACACTGGATTGCTAACATCTGTAAAGCTACTGGTTGCTTGTCTTACAGACGGGCGAGTTAATCACTGAGAAGACTTTTCAGTTGGCGATGTCGATTAGTGGAATGCAGGAGTGAGCCAAGGGTAGGCAGGCCATCTGAGTTTTGGCAGAGTAAATCTCCCATTTTAAGAAACCTCAAGTGCGCGCATGAAATAAACCAAACCAACGGTGACCAAGCCCATGAGTATGTAGTGATTTCATACCCCCGGTGGTTTACTGGTTGGATTGTGGAAAGCTGGATCGCGCTTAGGGGTCATTTTCCTAATAGCATCTATTAGAGAATTGAACCTTAAGCCTCACCTCAGCTATCTTGGAAGCAGTCACAGATAGTTAGCACAGGTGACCGTGGCAAAGAGGATGCGTGGAACCTATACACCAATTGCTTTGAGGTACTCACCGCTATGACTGACGCACAGCTTCAGTACATGACATTCTCAATCATCGCGACCAGCATCCAAGTTAGACGCGGTAGTAATCCAAACAGGATCAGCTTCTGCAGGTGAAATGCAATGGTCCAATCTCAGAGGGATTCGAGAAACATCTGATGCGTCAACACTATTCCATCATCAACTTGGGGCGTTGCACCTAACCTGAATGCCGGGGTAGCAGATCACGAAACGCTACCGCTCCCCGATGAACCCGCTCTAAGCCCAACAGGTCAAGCGATTAGCGTAGGTCGCGAGGTAGCGACAGAGAACAGGGTGGAGGCGGCAAATAGCACGCAATCAACCGCCGTTGGAGGCACGCTGACCGCTTACAGGGTTAGCTATATGTTTACGTGCCGACCTAAATAACCCAGCGTAAAACCACATATTAATTGTGAGTGTGTAAAGGTAAAGAGCAGTCGTTAGGTGGAATATCGCATACGGGTTAACATTCGTTTTGGCATTAATCGCATAAGAATAGTTCGAAAATAAAGCGCCAATCCAAACTAAGATTGCAAATCCCATGACCCAATATGTGATCCATAGGATATGTACCTCTTGTTCCGGGCCCAAGCACCTATGTAACCCCAGTTAAGCCAACCGTATCTTTGCTCAAGTACTGATAAATGAGAGCATCAGATGCAAGCCCTCGTGCTAATTACATTAAGAAAAGAGATGCGTGGTGCCCAGCCCACTGTACTCTGACGGCTGCTGGCAAGGGGTATCGCGCCACCGCAGCGTTCGCCTAATAAGAAAACTTTGCTATTTTGGCTGTGATGTTTGCCTGTGCCCCCGGTAGATTAGCCTGGGATTCAGCGGGTGTTGGCGGACTTTGACGACGCGGGGTGTCTGTCTCATAGCTTCAGTGAAGCATGTCATAAAAGTGTGAGCGATCGTTGGCAGTTGGCGATGATGGTTGCTGTGGTGGGCCAACCAACCAACTCATTTATCGATGGTTGCTTTGATGGTCATAAAAATCTCGCTCACAAAAAAGCACAAATAATCATGGGCTTAGGTGCTTTATATGGCGGAAGAGGCAGGAGTCGAACCCGACCAGCCACTTTAGCAGCAACTCAACGGCTTTGAAGGCCGCGCGCCCCACCGGGGACGACGCTCTTCCGAGACCGATGATAGCAAATCTTTGACGCCAAAGTACCGCGGAATCGCGATTTACTCACAATTATTATGGCGTTACTTAAATGCTCTTGGTAACGCTCTGTAGGTACACGCGAACCCTTGCTTGGTAACTTCGTGGTGTAAGCTGCCAAGAAAAGTAGAGGCGCGATTTTCCGGCTCTAGATTATTTAAGCGGCTTCGTTCACGGCCCTTCAAATGATGCTAAGAAGAAATGTTTTGGTGTACTCAACGATCTCTTAACGAATGTGCAGAAAACTTATAAGGTTAGTTGAAAAGATCATGTAGGTCATTGTATTTAAATGGGTTATGCTTCCGCTTAACAAGCCGTTATAGGATCGGTTTTAGATCCTGTACGGGCTCAAATCCCTGACTAAACTATAGCTTAAGTGTTTGTGTCTATATAAGACATGAGCAGATCACTATAGGATACTCGTTCTTTAAGTTAAGTTAATCAAAGTGACCAAACGCGCCTTAGTTGTAGA
>JBLHWY010000198.1:0-9918 GCA_047629195.1 Candidatus Azotimanducaceae bacterium | reverse complement strand
GAAAAATAAGACCACCGAAAGATAGCGAAAGATATTTCGCATTGCTTAAAGTAGATCAAATCAACTACACAGATCCTACTGAATCTAAGAACAAGATCCTCTTCGAAAACCTCACCCCATTGTTCCCGGACTCGCCGCTATTGTTGGAAGCTGGCAACGGTAGCACTGAGGATCTAACTGCTCGCATCATTGATTTGACCTCACCCATTGGTAAGGGCCAGCGTGGCTTGATTGTTTCTCCACCAAAAGCAGGTAAGACACTCATCCTTCAGAATATCGCGCAAGCTATCTCGCGCAACAACCCTGAGTGCGACCTTATTGTATTGCTCATTGATGAACGCCCAGAAGAAGTCACAGAAATGCAACGCTCGGTCAGAGGTGAAGTAGTAGCCAGTACCTTCGATGAGCCACCATCGCGTCATGTACAAGTCAGCGAGATGGTTATTGAAAAGGCGAAACGATTGGTAGAACACAAACGAGATGTCATTATCTTATTAGATTCAATCACACGCCTTGCAAGGGCTTACAACACTGTCATACCAGCATCCGGCAAGGTACTCACCGGTGGTGTAGATGCTCATGCTCTGGAAAGACCAAAACGCTTTTTTGGTGCAGCGAGAAACATTGAAGAAGGTGGCTCGTTGACAATTATCGCAACCTGTCTTGTAGACACAGGGTCCAAGATGGACGAAGTAATCTACGAAGAATTCAAAGGCACGGGTAACATGGAGCTTCATCTCGAACGCAAGATCGCTGAGAAAAGGGTTTATCCTGCGATTAATATCCGCCGTTCAGGAACTCGACGGGAAGACCTCTTGATGTCTGAAGAGGAACTGCAAAAAGCTTGGATCCTACGGAAACTGTTACATGAAATGGATGACCTTGCTGCAATCGAATTTTTGTTAGAACGTATGAAAAAGACAAAAACAAACGAAGAATTTTTTGGATCGATGAGACGCAAATAGACGATTGGCAAAAGTAATTGAGAAGGTAGCGCCATTGAAACGATATGTTTGTGCAATAGAGTCGATAGAATATTTTAATCACGACACAAGGCGCGTTCTATTAACTTTACCGATGGGTGCGAACGTTGATTTTAAGGCTGGGCAGTACCTCAACGTCGTGCTACCCGATAAGCTTTGCCCCTTCTCAATTGCAAGTCCACCGAGCCTCAAAGGCAAGATTGAACTCCACATAAAACCTACGCCGGACTCAGAAGACTCAGTTCAGATAGAGCAATTGCTCGACAACAGCAAAAGTCTCGAAATCGAACTACCCCACGGTGATTGCTTCATTGAAACAGCGCCTCAAAGGACGTTGATTTTGATGGCAGCCAGCACTGGTATTACGCAGATGAAAAGCATTATTGAGCATCTCGCGGCAAACAAGTTGTCCCAACCAACATACCTATACTGGGGTGTTATTGCAGATGAAGATCTTTACCTTTCTGAACTTTGCAAGACATGGGAGGCGGCTGATGATCACTTTCATTTTATTCCCGTCGTCAGTGAGCCGACAACATCCCCTGACTGGCAAGGCCGAACTGGCTTAGTACCGGATGCAGTGCTTGAAGATTTCTCTAACCTAGAAAACATCTCAGTCATCGTCGGCGGATCACCCGGCATGGTCTACGCCACACTTGACCGCTTCGTTGCTAGTGGTATGCCAACGAAGAATATGGCGTCAGACGTTTTTTCCTACGCCCCTCGCAAATAAAAACTCCTACTTGATGGTAACAGCCACTAAGGCGATGCACTGAAGAATCTGATATGTTAGATTTTTACTTTGAATCTGCTGGCGAAACATCATGCTAAACAAACTCGACGACTATCCTATACACCAGACACCAGAACCCGTCGCACACCCCGAGACTTCAGATAGAAGATTTTACGATCGAACCTGGTTCAATGGTTATTCCGCGGACGGCTCATACTATTTCGGTATCGGCATGGCGATCTATCCTCATCTCGGGATAATGGATTGTGCTTTTAGTGTTGTTGAGCAAGGTGGTAGACAACATTGTTTCTATGGTTCTCGCAGAGCGCCATTAGAAAGGACAGAAATGTCCGTCGGACCATTTAAAATCGAAGTGCTAGAACCACTGCGCCGAACCCGGGTGACACTGGAAGAAAATGACAGCGGACTCACTTGTGAGTTGGTTTTTTCATCACGCACCGCACCAATCCAAGAGAACAGACAAACCTTGTGGCAAGGCACCAGAAGAACAATGGATGCCACACGCTTTGACCAATTCGGCTGCTGGACTGGTCAAATCACACACCCTGACGGGAGTATTAAAGTAGATGAAAACGTCTGCCATGGCACCAAAGATCGTTCCTGGGGAGTCCGCGGTATAGGTGCGCCGGAGTCAGGCAACGCGCCTACCATTCCTTCAGGTATCTTCTTTTTGTGGGCGCCGCTGTTCTGGAAAGACCATGTTTCACACGCCATTTTCTTCGACGGCCCGAAAGGCGAAGCTCTCGTTCGCGAAGGACTAACGGCACCACTCCACAAATCTGTAGACGACATCCCGGATACTGTCGTGCCTCAGGATGAGCGTATGGCAACTGCCATACATAGGGTGCAATATCATCCAGCCAGTCGGCTCGCAGCGTCAGCTGAAATTGATCTTATTAATCTCGATGGTGACAAACGAACGATAAAACTCGAACCAATCTTAAAGTTCCAAATGAAAGGACTCGGTTATCTGCACCCAGAATGGGGCCAAGGTTTTTGGAAAGGTGAACTTGCTATCGGTGGAGAATCATTCGACAACAATCAATTAGACTTGTTAGCAAGAGAGAATGTACACGTACAACAGGTTGTGAAGGCAACCGACGGCGACAATGAAGGTATTGGTGTACTAGAGCAAGTTGTCGTTGGCCCCTATGCGCCAGCGGGGTTTACTGATTATTTCGATGGCTACAAAAGTTAGGTTAATGACAGGGCTGTTCTAAGTAGCTCGCTGCTCTTTTTGTAGTCGCCCTCAAATGCTAACAAAAACGCTAGCCGTTCATTTCCTTGCCTGGTTTCACGAATCGAGATGCTTCGTTGATACGATGACATTGCTTGATCTTTATGGCCGCCGAGTTCATAAAGTTGAGCCAGGCAAAGATGCGTCGCGTAATCGTCGGTATGTTCCTTCAGCCAACCTTCTGCAACCTTGAGCCTTTTTGTTCCTGTCTCACGAGTTGCTTGGCCATATTTGATGACCAGTTGCTCTTGCCATTGAATTTTCAATGCGTTGCGAAGCACTAGTTCAATTTCCATCTCATCAGTCACCGCATCACAAAAAGCGAGAACAACATCTATGTCCTTTTTAAGCTCATCGGTGAGTTTTTTATAAATGATTGCAGCACCTTCATTGGTGTTCCCAGGCGCACTAAACCGCTGGAGTGCAACATGCTTTTCAAAAGCTCTGTGCACTTCTTTGTCGGTCGCTGCTTTTCTAAGCGCAGGCATTAAGTCCGAGAGCGCTTGCCATGATCTAAGTTGAACCAGCGCTTTCTTTTTCAAGTCCAATACAACCGAATTGTTAGGCGCTCCATCCAAACATGCAATGCACTTTAGCCAATCCCCTTTTTGCGAGCACATTTGTGCTTCTGCAACCGTTGCAGCCAGTTCCACGCCAGAACCTGATTCTCGTGCTAATCGTAAATTCTGCTCCCTTAGTTCCGCATTACCCAGATAATCAGCCGCTTGAGCGGCGGAAATATAGTTGATACCCGGACTATCATTGTTAGCTGCACCGCTTACCAAAAATTTCAGAGCCCGATCAAAAGAACCCTCCTGTAAAAACGCCAGACCTTTTTGAGTAAGCTCCATAGACTTTCTACGCTGCCTGTCACCCTGCCACCGACGGTAGTAGGTAGCTGATTTTGCTACCACACCCAAGAGCTTTAACAGGTAGAAGCCACCAACAACCAACGCCACGATCGCCCCAAGGAGCACCCAGAAGCCAGTTTGAATCGTAGCGCCGTCATACGATATCAAAACATAGCCGGGGTCACGTGCGACTAGCGTGCCTATCCAGCCTACGCCGACAATAACTATCACAATGACGACCAATGCGCGTTTCATTTTACAGCACCACGGGCATCTTGTTGGTGGAAAGTATTTAGTAACTCACGAACCGCGCGAAGAGAAGCGGAAATATTTGGTAAAACTCGATCAACCTCAACCTCATTGGCAGCATCAAGCGATGAAATCAGGCTGACTGTAATTGGATCCTCCGCAATAAAATGTAGCGCAATCCAACTCTTGGCTTCAGCAAGAGAGGTACGATATATGGTCCCATCACCCCGCAGCAAAGCCAGCTGAGCCATTTCGAATTTTAGGATCAGGTTCTGCCTTAAATAGTACTCTTCCTTTGGCGGCAGGATCGGCGTAATAGCAATTCCATCTCTGCGATAGTCAACAAGATTCGCAAGCCGACTACCAATGTTAGTAATAAGCGAGATAAATTGCTGGGAGTAGCTTTGAGCGTCAGCCACATCAGAGGCAAACTCTTCAGTCGCGTCTCGGGCCAGTTTTTTACGTGGCAACTTTGGCACTTGCGCGGACATTGCCGACAATGAGACAAATAGCCCATCAGTATCGAGATTCGCAACACCCTTGAGATTGGCAATATCAAGTGCCAACGACTCCCTCAACTTATAAGCTGCAATCCCCGACGCCTGCTCGACTATCTCATCAGCAGAACTTAGCAAGGTTGCTGCGCCCTTGGGATCTTTTTCCATAAGCACCCGCTGATTCGCAAGTCGAATAAGGTATTCAACTTCTGCCAATAACCAATCTTCACCGCTAGTACCCAGACCTTCACTTAGGCCTTCCTTTAACTCAGCGCGTAACTGCTCAGTGGCAGTATTTAGAGTCTGGCGCAATTGCACTATTGCGGTATCTTCGTTCGTTGCGGCTACATTCAATTGCTCAGAAACCTGACGGAAGTTGTCGACCATTTGCTCAAACTTTTGATCGGACGCTTGTTTCTGGCTAGTGATTTCAGCTTCAAGGTTCTTAACAGACGTGCGTGCTGCTGCTAATGCGGCGTTACTTTGATACATCAAATAAACAGCGTAGCCCGCGAGAACAAGTGCAAGAATCGAAATGAGTATGCCAAAGCTGGCCAGCATCCCCGATCCGCCCTTTCCTGAAGTATTAGAACTGGATTTCTCTCTCGCCACCTTTTTCTCCGACGCCTCTTTTGATTGCTGCGGTCCACTCACATCATCACTTCCTGCGTCAGCTGACTCGGCACTATTCGACTTGTTCTCTAGCTCTGTGAAAGCTTCATCCAATTTCTTATCTAACTCAGTCGATTCCGCCTCAACTTCCTCTGCTGGTTTCACCGGTGACTCAGACACGATTTCAGCCTTATTTTCGTCCACCTCAACGGGCGGACTCTGGGTGTCAGTGCTGTTCTTTGTTGGTGTTTTTCTTGCCATTTTGTTCTGCTCTTAGTCCGATCTCACAGCTATTGTGCAATTAATTTGCAAATTCATGCTTTTACACTAATTCTGTACCCCAATAATACCACCTAAGAAACATTCTATAACCTTCTCTGCTCACGAGTACTTGGGCGTATCACTTTTTAGCATACTGATTTGTTTCACTATCGCCGCATCAGTTGGAGGGACAGCGAATACCGAGGCATATCCCATTGAAAGCGCAATCTGTTTTACTCTTTCGGACGGGACAATCATCGGTATAAGACGCACGGCGCTGGTAGCCTGTTGATCGAAGCTTGCCAAACTATCTGCGCTATATACAACACAGGCGAGCAGTTTCGTGGCTTCCTGTTGACTGACAATGCCCTCTGGCCATTTATTCTCGATCCGTTGATAAACTTCGAAGTAATCGACAATTGCATGGCGCTCAAGCAGTTTCTTTTTGAGTGTTTCACGACCTCCGAGTCCTCGAATAATCAGCACTCGTTGGTTTTCAACCTGATTCAATTCTGGCAACGCAAGCAGTCCCTCCGACGAAAACTCCGCTGGTACCTGAGGATCAATGCCCGCTTGCCGTAACTGGGTCGCCGTAGACTCGCCAACTGCGTACCATTTGAGTTTTAGCGGCCACTGAGGCCAGCGACTGGCCAAAAGACCCATACCGTAGAGAACCGAATTCGTACTGATAAAAATAATATGGTCGTACAAATCGAGGTTCTGTAGAGACTCGAAGCTGGAACCATCGAGTTCGATTGGCTCAATCTTTAGGATAGGCCGATGAATCAATCGCAGCGAAAGAGCATTTAGGCTCTTCTCAATGGGCTGATTATTTTCGGTAACCCGCGTTAGAAGGACGCTGTCTCGAATCAATCTCTACCTGCTTGTATAATTTTATCCGCTCCTAATGCCACCAATTCCGTTGTTATAGCCTTAGCAAGTTGATAACTCTCAGTTACCGGACCTCGTTTATTCACCTTCAATATTTTTTCGCCAGCAACATCACTGACAAAACTTGAAACATGCACTTCGCCTGAGATGAGCTCTGCAAATGCAGCAATTGGCAGATTGCAGGTAGCACCGAGGCCAGATGAAATAACACGCTCGCTACTGACGCAACGCCAGGTCTCATCGTGATTGATAGCAGCCAACAGGTCATTAACCCGATCATCTGATGTTCTGCTCTCAATGCCGACGGCACCCTGACCCGCCGAAGGTATGCTCACAAGTGTGTCGATTTCCTGCGTGATTCGATCCGCGAGACCTAGTCGTTTAAGCCCGGCGCAAGCGAGGATAATCGCTTCGTACTCTCCGCTTTCCAATTTTTTTAGGCGCGTGTCTACGTTGCCACGAAGCTCAATATATTGGTATTGCGGAAACTTCTGCTGCAACTGTATTCTGCGACGCAGGCTAGAAGAACCAATTCGGGCACCATCGGGCAAATCGTCGATGCTTTGAAAATTCACAGAAACAAATGCGTCTCTTGGATCTTCGCGCTCACAAATCGCTGTAATTTGAAGGCCATCCGGGAGCTCTGAAGGTACATCCTTCATAGAATGAACCGCAATGTCGACGCGATTTTCGATCAACGCAACCTCAAGCTCTTTCACAAACACACCCTTGCCACCAATTTTACTCAAGGGTGAATGCTTGTTCCGATCGCCTAATGTTGTCATGCCCACAATCTCAACTTCGAGGCCAGAATGCGCTGCCTCAAGTTCAGTTTTAACATAATTCGCCTGCCACATGGCAAGCGTGCTTTCTCGAGTTGCTAACCGTATTATTCCCACAAATCACTCTTCCATCGCACCACAAAAAAGGCGACTATTATAGCCGCCTTTTACATTCAGCGATGCCCTAAATTGAGGAAACGCAGATATCTACTACTATTATCAACTACAGCGTCTGAACCAATCGACGCAGACCCGAGACATGACGTCTACTCACATCTAGACGCTCTTCAACACCTCGCATTCTGACTTGATAATGACCTCGTGGGTCTCTTTCAAGGCCGTCAAGGTGATCCATCATGACCAAGGCATTTCGATGAATCCGTACAACTCTATCGCCAAACTCGTCTTCGAGGTCTCTGAGCGTATCATCTATAAGCACTTCGCCGCCTTCGTGCCTTACTGTGACATACTTATGGTCGGCCTGAAAAAATCTCACCTCAGTAAGTGGTATCAACTCAATACCTCTGCGGGTCTTAGCGCTGATATGCGTTCGAGACCGTGGCTTATCTTCGCCATCAGCCGAAAAGCTTTGGGCCTGCACACGGTTAACCTGACCCACTTTGGATAGCGCCTCTAACAAAGCCTCTCGCCTCACCGGCTTTAACAAGTATCCTGAGGCATTGACTCCAAAAGCATCAATTGCATGCTCTCCAAAGGCAGTACAAAACACGATTGCAGGAGGATCAGGTAGCTTTGAAATTCTTCTGCCTGCTTCCATACCGTCCATTCCTGGCATACGAATATCTAACAAAACGATATCTGGTTCGAATTCTAACGCCATATTGACAGCCTGATCACCAGTTCCGGCCTCTCCTATAACGGTGTAATCATCGAGAGTGCTAATCATCCTGAGAAGCCTTTCTCGTGCCAGTTTTTCATCATCGACTATCAACACATTCATTTCGATAATACCTCGCTCTATTAATCAAATTCTCGGCCCTTGGGCCTCGACGAATTACAAAGTTACCCGATTTTTACCATAAAACTGCGACGCACCGCACAGAACTGAGTTATCGCAGCCATTGAATTCAATAATTTGTGAACTCCGTCACATTTCAGACAATGAGTTTTCACACACATGGCCCCAATATTAAGAGATACTTGTGATAGCTAAGGACTGGCGCTACTTAATGTCGACTTTTTGACACGATGTAAACTTATTAAATTCAGTCTTCTAAAGGATAGCTGATAGTTGCAGTAAATGAATTTTCACTGCGGACAGCAACAATAGAAGCTTCTGAACCGTAAATAGCCTCAAGTCGACGCTTAATATTGTCAAGCGCCATTCGATTGCCTGACTCTTGACTGTAATCGCCACCGGGAAGAGGATTCGATATCGTCGCGACTAACTTGCCCTCACGACTCTGAATATCCACAACAACTTCTCCACCCTCAGGCAGGGGCTGGATACCGTGGTAAATCGCATTTTCGAGCAAGGGCTGCAGTGTCAACAAAGGGATTTTTACTTTCTGAGGGTCGACTTTAACCTGCCAGGAAATCCTCAGCCGATCGTCAAGCCGCAAAGACTCGATATGCACGTATTTACGACACAGATCTAGCTCTTCGGATAGTGGAACAGGTAGGTTGCTACTGTCATTTAGGCTAGCGCGAAAAAGCATAGACAAGTCTTCAACCACCGTTTCTGCCGTCTCAGGATCAATACTGATCAAACTGGCGATAATGTTCATGCTATTAAACAAAAAGTGTGGCCGGATACGGGACTGGAGAGCCTGGATGCGAGAATTGAGCTCGGCCTGCTCTTGCCGCCTTAACTGATGCTGGAGAAAAAAGTATCTGAAGGCGATACCTGACATAACGGCGGCAACGATAACATTTCTAACAATAATGCCAGTTTTGTCTTCGTCCCAGCCCATATCATCCAAGGTCATCCATTCGCCGATAAAGCTGAATATAAGTGTCAGCGATAGTATCAGCGCATATCCAGTCACAGTGGCGTAGGCCGTGGACATCCTCATCAGGACTGGCCGGAAGTAGCACAGCAATGCTGCGGAAGCAAGCACCACCCATTGAACAAACAAAGAAGTTAAACCCAGCATAGTCCAATCAAAATTGATCAGATTACCGCCAGCAAGAACCACAACTACTACCAGCAATTCTGCTATCAGTACGAGGAATAGAATGCTCTGCGCCTGACATAAATCAGGCAGGAAAAAGTCATCGGCGGGTTCGAGTGTATCTTTCAAATCTGGGTCCACTTGTGTATATCATCTCGCGCGACTAATCAGCTAGGCAGTATACTCATTTAGAGGCATGTATTTGGAGAGATCATTTTTAGAGCTGAAACAACAAGTGTCCGGATAACGATAAGAAAACCTATTGAAAAATAGCTATTAACACAATTGAATTACAGCCTATTCAACGGAATAGGCACACGAGAGGTATTGCATAAGATATAATCGGATTCTAATTTAGACAGGAATCTCCATGGTTGACGCGACACCAACGCCAACAAAAAAACTCTGGGACGGTCGATTCACAGAGGCAACCGATGCATTTGTTGAAGCATTCACAGCTTCCGTAGGTTTTGACCAAAAGATGGCACTACAAGACATAAGAGGTTCAGTCGCTCATGCAACTATGTTGCAGAGCGTTGGCATCCTTACTGATAACGAACTTGGCTTAATCCTTTCCGGACTAAGTGAAATTCGCCAAGATATCGTTGATGGTAATTTTCAATGGTCAGTAAGCCTTGAAGATGTCCATATGAATATTGAAGCCGC
>JBLHWY010000197.1:0-10050 GCA_047629195.1 Candidatus Azotimanducaceae bacterium | reverse complement strand
AACGAACAATACCGGTAGACTACGCTGTTCCGTATAATTGGGTCATCTAAGTCAGATAGGCTCGCTTATCCCAACGAACATTCTGTATCAACTTTCGTAACAATCGCCTTCGACTGCTCTATTTATTGGGACACGCAATTGGAACAAGCAATTGCCGCGTCAGAATAACTTTTAGCGAAAACCAGAAGTCCTTTTGAACGAAAAAATTAACGAAAAAGAGGAGTAGAAAATGGCTCGAGTCACCGTAGAAGATTGTCTTGAAAACGTGGACAACCGATTTGAACTTGTCATGGTTTCAAGTAAGCGCGCGCGGCAATTAGCGACGGGAGGCAGAGAGCCCATGGTTCCAGTCGAAAATGACAAGCCAACAGTCCTTGCTCTACGAGAAATTGCAGAGGGCTTTATAAACGCCAGCATCCTCGATGATAGTATTCAGGAAGAACCTGACTTGTCGGCACTATCCGCTGTTGTTCAAGAAGGATTTGAACGACCAGCTGATCCCGAATTCTAGCCCTGATTGCTAACTTCCAGTCGCCACAAAGCGATTTTGTAAATCTCACCAACAGTCTATGGATTAGCACACTAGACATCGGATATGCTTGCAGACGATGTCTAATTTCCCGCAAAATTTCAAAACAATATTGTGTGTCAACTTCTGGAGAGCCCAGTGCTAACGATTGACTCTCTCGCAGTTGACCTTGGGGAATACTTAGCTCCCGATCAAATCGAGCAGGTTCGGCAAGCCTATAGGTTCGCTGAAGCAGCACACAAAGATCAAACTCGCCGTTCAGGCGAACCCTATATTACCCATCCATTATCGGTTGCCGGTATTCTTTCCGAAATGCATATGGACCACCAGTGTCTCATGGCTGCCATATTGCATGATGTAATCGAAGATACTGGGGTTCTAAAACACACCATCGGCAAGAAGTTTGGCGAAGATGTCGCCCACTTGGTTGATGGCGTCAGCAAACTCAGCAACATTTTCCAAACTAGAGCTGAAGCGCAAGCTGAAAACTTTCAGAAAATGACGCTAGCCATGGCGAAAGACATCCGCGTTATCATGATTAAACTAGCGGATCGCCTGCACAACATGCGTACGCTGGAACACTTAAATTCAGAGAAGCAAAGAAGAATAGCCAAAGAGACACTGGAAATTTACGCCCCTATTGCAAACCGATTGGGCATGAACAGCATCCGGGTGGAATTCGAAGAAAGGGGGTTTCGTGCACTATATCCTCTTCGTTCTAGCATGATTGAAAAGGCTGTTCGTAAAGCACGCGGAAATCGACGTGAATATGTCAACACCATCCTCGAAGCACTCCAATCCGAATTGGAGCACGCTGATATCGCCGCAGAAGTTTTCGGTCGCGAAAAACATCTGTACAGCATTTACGACAAAATGCGCAGCAAGAAGAAATCTTTTGCTGAGATCATGGACGTCTATGCCTTTCGAATCATAGTAGATTCAGTAGATACTTGTTATCGAGTCCTGGGACTTGTACATAATCTTTACAAGCCTGTCGCTGGTCGATTCAAGGATTACATCGCGATACCGAAGGCTAATGGTTATCAGTCACTACATACAACATTATTCGGTATGCACGCGCTCCCAATTGAAATTCAGATACGAACATTTGATATGGAGATGGTTGCGAATAATGGCATCGCAGGGCATTGGCTATATAAGTCTAACGATGAGACTTCAAGCGGAAGTCACCAGCGAGCTCGGGAATGGATGAAAGATTTGCTTGAGCTTCAGCAAAGCGCTGGTAACTCAATGGAATTTATTGAAAACGTCAAAATTGACCTTTTCCCAGATGAAGTCTATTTATTCTCTCCCCGAGGTCAAATCTATGATCTAGCCCAGGGCTCGACAGCAGTTGACTTCGCCTATGCTGTCCACACAGATATTGGCAATACGTGTGTTGCCTGCAGAATAGACCGACGACTAGCACCCCTGAGTGCAACATTGGAGAGCGGCCAAACCGTAGAAATCATTACCGCCCCAGGCGCCCAACCTAACCCCGACTGGCTGAGTTTTGTGGTTACTGGGAAGGCGCGCGCAAGTATTCGGCATACCCTAAAGAACCAACAAAGAAACGAGTCGGTCGTGCTCGGTCGTAGGCTACTAGATCGTTCGTTGCTGGCTCACCAACTGAACCTGAGCGACATCGATCCGGCAATTATTCAGGCGATTCTAGCTGAGAAAAACCTGAGCAACTTGGACGACCTACTAGAGGCGATCGGTCTCGGTAATCTGATGGCATACGTTATTGTCCGTCGACTTACCTCAAATCCCGATGTATCGAGCGAAGTCGTGTCCCTTCGTCCACTGGCGATTATGGGCTCTGAAGGTATGGTCGTTTCCTACGCAAAGTGTTGTAAACCAATAAAGGGCGATCCTATTATCGGCCACATCAGCGCAGGACGCGGAATCGTTATCCATACTGACACTTGTAAAAACATGGTTGAAGCAAGACAGAAACCGGAAGAGGTGATGGATGTTCGTTGGGATCCAGATGTAGATCAAGAATTCTCCGTAGAACTCAGGGTCGAACTGGAACATGAGCGAGGAATCATTGCCGTGCTTGCTTCAACAATCACAAATGCTGATGCAAATATTGAAAAAATTAGTATGATCGAACAGGACGCACGCCTAGGTACAGTCAGTATTGTGTTGTCAGCGAAAGATCGAGTTCACCTCGCGCACGTAATCAAGAGGTTAAGACTCATTAAAGGAATCAACAAAATTTTCAGAACGAAAAATTAGACTCAGATTTACTTCTGAGCTTACCCTGCTACTCAAAATTCTCATTCAATTTCTCGGACGACGCAAAATGACGAAAACATTTATTTCAACTACCGAAGCGCCTGCAGCAATTGGGGTCTACTCTCAGGCTGTAGTCGCCAACAACACACTTTATATCAGCGGCCAAATTCCGCTGGTTCCAGACACAATGGAAATTGTTTCTGAAGATATAGAACTACAGATCAAGCAGGTTTTCGACAATCTTGTTGCCATCTGCACCGAAGCCGGTGCAAAGCTCGATGATGCAATAAAGTTTAATGTTTATCTTACTGACCTTACACATTTTCCAAAGGTTAACGCAGCGATGGAACAGCGGCTTGCAGCACCTTACCCGGCACGGGCCGTTGTCGAAGTCAGCGCACTGCCTAAAGGCGTTCAGGTAGAAGTCGATGCTATCGTAGATCTTTCATGAACAAATAGTACCGGTAGCAATGTCAGCAACTTCCCTCGAAAAATCTTCCGTGACCACTCTCAAAGGCGTTGGTCCCGCGTTAGGAGAAAAGCTAGCCAGGCTAGGTATCAAAACAGTTGCAAATCTTGTTTTTCACTTACCTCTCCGCTATGAAGACCGAACTCGAATCACGCCAATCAGCGCGGTACAACCTGGCCAAACAATGGTCCTCGAAGGGAGTATTGTCGCCTGCGATGTCACCTTTGGCAGGAGAAGAAGCCTACTAGCTTACCTGCAAGATGATACAGGGAAGATCGCTCTTCGTTTTTTTCATTTCTCTAATGCCCAAAAAGAGTCCCTGAAAAATGCGACTTCACTGCGTTGTTACGGCGAGGTCAGGCGTGGCGCTTCTGGCTTTGAGATATATCATCCCGAATATCAAGCTGCCAACCTCGCCGAACTTGATACAACGCTTACACCTGTTTATCCACTCACTGAAGGACTTGGACAAAACAAATTACGCAATCTATTGCAGCAAATATTAACGTTGCTGGACGCCAACCAATCCCTCAGCGACTTCTTACAAGGCAGAGTACAATTTTCCATGTCTCTTTCAGATGCCTTGAGATACGTACATTCACCACCGCCGGATGCCAATCTTGAGCAACTTGCCAGTGGCACCCACCCTGCGCAACAGCGTCTAGCGTTTGAGGAACTACTTGCACACCAAATAAGCATGCAATTCATTCGGCAGGAAATTTCAAGACAAATGGCATTGTCTTTCGAGCCACCGGGAAGGCTCTGCGATACCTTCCAAGACAAACTTGCTTTTAGGCTTACTAACGCGCAGATAAGAGTTCGCGACGAAATAGCGCAAGACCTAAACAAGCATTCGCCCATGTTACGCCTTGTCCAAGGCGACGTAGGCTCCGGCAAAACTGTTGTTGCCGCAATAGCAGCTATTCAAGCGATAGAGAACGGAGTTCAGGCCGCCATTATGGCGCCAACTGAAATTCTTGCGGAACAACACTTAGCCAATTTCAGTACATGGCTGGAACCATTGGATATCACCGTTGCCTGGCTTTCATCAAAGGTAAAGGGGAAACAGCGCCAAGAGACGCTCGCAAAGATTGCTAATGGTGAAGCGCAATTAATAGTAGGCACCCATGCCTTATTCCAAAAGGAAGTTGATTATTATCAATTAGGCTTACTAATCATCGATGAACAGCATCGCTTTGGCGTGCAGCAGCGACTGGACTTTAGAGAAAAAGGTAGAGCAAAGGACGAAAGCAAACCCCGACTACCACATCAGTTAGTAATGACCGCCACACCCATACCGCGAACACTGACGATGAGCATGTACGCTGACATGGATAGCTCCGTCATTGACGAACTACCTCCGGGAAGAACACCTGTCACTACCCACGTTATGCCGGACAGTAAAAGGCCTGAAGTCATTGAGCGTATTGCGATTGCTTGTCGTAGCGGCGCGCAAGCTTATTGGGTCTGCACATTAATAGAAGAATCCGAGGTGCTCGATTGTCAAGCTGCGGAAGTTACCGCAGCCGAACTCACGGAATTATTACCTCGCGTGAGAGTGGGACTTGTACACGGCCGCCTCAAAGCAAACGAAAAATCTGCAGTCATGAACAGGTTCAAAGCAGGAGAAATAGATCTACTAGTTGCCACAACTGTGATTGAAGTAGGTGTCGATGTACCCAATGCCAGCTTGATGATTATCGAGAACCCAGAACGTCTGGGTCTCGCACAATTGCACCAATTAAGAGGCAGAATCGGTCGAGGCTCAGCTATCAGTCATTGCCTGTTGCTCTATCATCCGCCACTTGGGCAAATTAGTAAGCAGCGATTGAATGTCATGAGGGAAAGCAGCGACGGGTTCTATATCGCGGAGCGAGATTTAGAAATAAGGGGACCTGGGGAAATTTTTGGCAGCCGCCAGTCGGGTAGTATTGAATTTAGAGTAGCAGATCTGATGCGAGATCAGCACATGCTCGATGAGATAAGAACGGCTTCTGTAATGCTTGTTTCAGAACAAAAAAAGGATGCTCTAGCACTAATGGAACGCTGGTTAACCGATCCAACCCGGACCGGGCAGGTATAACCCGAACCTGCCCGCCTATTAGCCACTTTTCTTTAAAGACAAGACTTGAACACTATTTTTGAATCACCGTGTCCTGTCGTTTATTCGCTTCAAAAATATCCATATCAAATTTGCCTTCGCTGCGAGCAACAACCGCAGATACCGCAGCATCTCCCGTCACATTAACTGCCGTTCTTAGCATATCGAGTAACCGGTCAACGCCAATAATCAAAGCGATTCCTTCTACCGGTAGACCAACCTGCTGCAATACCAAAGCCAACATAATCAGTCCAACCCCAGGGACTCCAGCAGTGCCAATCGACGCAAGCGTTGCCGTCAATATCACCATTAAGTAATCATTGAAGCTCATGTCAATATTGAAAGCTGAAGCAATAAATACAGTAGCAACACCCTGCATGATCGCTGTACCGTCCATATTAATTGTTGCTCCTAACGGCACCGTGAAGGAGGCAATTTCGTTTTTCACACCCAACTTATGTTCAACGGTTTCCAGCGTAATTGGGAGGGTCGCATTACTTGAAGATGTACTAAAACCATAGGCCATGACGGGCGCCATACGTTTATAAAAAGTAATGGGATTTAAGTTTGCAAGGAAACGAACAATCAAACCGTAGCTAAATAAGAAGTGAAGCAACAAAACACCGGCCACAGTAAGGAAATAGGCAATAAGATCCGATATAGCTGTAAACCCCATTCGAGCAAACAGACTGATCAATAGGCAAAACACACCATAGGGGGCTACCGACATTAGCATCATGACCATCATCATGATGATCTCATTCCAGTCAGTTAGGGTCGCCCGGACTCTCTCCCCAACCTCACCACAACGAGAGATAGCAACACCTACCAGGATCGCGAAAACAATGACCTGAAGCATATTCCCTTCGGCCATGGCACTAATTGGATTCGAGGGAAAGATATTAAGAACGACTGATTTCAGAGAAGGACTTTCCGCGGCAACAAACACCGTCTCGGATGTACGATCCATGCCAGCACCAGGATCTACAATTGTTGCAACGGTTAGCGCCAGGGTAATTGCGAGGGCTGTCGTAAAAAGGTAAAGCCCCAAGGTCTTAAGTCCAATACGTCCCATGCTACCGCCGCTGCCAAGACTACTGGCACCGCAAGCAAGAGAAACAAACACAAGTGGAACAACGAGCAGTTTGAGACTGATGATAAATACCTGACCACCAATATCTAATGCGCCATCGACAATAAGTGTCCAGAACCAACTATCCTCCGAGACAGAAAAAGCATGGATAACAGAACCTAGTAAAATGCCAGAGACCATGCCGATGACGATATTTCGAGTTAGCTTAGTGTGATCCATCTCTTGCCCTTCCTAATTAGGTTCTTATTTGGATACTTTATTTATCTTGACCAGACCGCTTACATCTCCTCCATCTCAAAATCTTCTTTACTGACTCCACATTCAGGACAACACCAGTCGTCGGGAATATCTTCCCATTTGGTGCCTGGAGCAATGCCCTCTGATTCCAGTCCTTCGGCTTCATCATAAATAAACCCACAAACGATACACTGCCACTTTCTCATTCTTACAACCTACCTCAAATTTGGTTAACGCATAAACACACTAAATACAGTCCGTTTACTGAATTCAGCCAGTCTCGAATCAGCCTTTGGTCTGCACCAACTAGCTGCCTTTGATATCCGACGTATACTAACTTATTTGCTGACATACTGTCACAGCCTCATCCTGTACAATATCGGCCAACACAATGACTATGCAAAGGAGTTTCGACTTTGCTACTGCCGCCAATCAGCACATTACGACACAGAATTAGTCAGATATTAAGACCCCTTTGGGGTGGCTCGCTTTCGCAGTTAAGGAAGTTTTTCCCCAAGCTGCCGTTACTATTAACCCTTGCTCGCTTTGACCGCCCTATCGGTATCTATTTGTTACTCTGGCCAACGTTGTGGGGACTCTGGATAGCCAGCGACGGCGACCCGAGTCTACATTTATTTTTAGTATTCTTCCTCGGCACAGTACTTACTCGTTCCGCTGGCTGTGTCATCAATGATCTCGCCGATCGAAAATTCGACGGTCAGGTCAAACGCACCATTAACCGTCCCCTTGTCACCGGTGAACTCGAGGTTGGAGATGCGTTCATTTTTCTATTTGTTCTAATGTTCGCAGCATTAGTACTGGTTTTAACAACTAATCTTCTGACCCTGGGGCTGGCAGTCGTTGCAGCAGTAATCGCGGGTATTTACCCTTTCATGAAACGCTATACCTACCTACCACAGGCCGTGCTCGGCGTTGCATTCTCGATGGGGATACCGATGACATTCTCGGCAGTAACAGGGGAAGTGCCACAAATTGCCTGGTTACTCGTGATCGCAAATCTAATCTGGACTGTCGCCTACGATACCCAATTAGCGATGGTCGATCGCGATGACGACTTAAAGCTTGGGTTAAAGTCCTCCGCTATTTTATTTGGTGATCTCGACAAGATCATCATTGGCATATTACAGATCTCCTTTGTCTGGATCATGGTGATGATTGCCCAACGGCTGTCGCTGGGAGGCTTTTTCTACTTAGGGATAGCCATCGCCGCGGCGCTACTGCTGTATCAACAATATCTCATCAAGGATAGAAATCGGGATCAATGTTTCGCCTCGTTTCTCAACAATCACTGGGTAGGCTTGGCGGTCTTTGCAGGCATATTCTTGCACTTTTTATAGCCTATTTTGAATCAGTTCGAACCTTCTTAGGTCGCCTAGCCCCGAACAGCCGGAATATCTAAACCTGCTACTTGCAATATTTGTTCAATTGATTATTATTCTGTTTTTAAAATTGACAACTACCTTGGTAGTCAATACCAAACGTACCATCTTGGCTTCCTTGTTAAAATGTCTAGATCCCAATCGCGTACCTTAGAACTTTTACAACAACTCGGTTGCACAGCATATGAGGCTAAGGCCTATATTGCCTGCCTAAGTTGCCAACCAGCAACAGCCTATGAGATTTCTAAAGCGTCAGGAGTACCCAGCTCTAAAGTCTACGAGACTGTCAACAAACTGGTCGCTAGAGGCATCATCAAGCCGCTGCCCCCG
Source organism: Candidatus Azotimanducaceae bacterium (assembly GCA_047629195.1). Classification (GTDB taxonomy): domain Bacteria; phylum Pseudomonadota; class Gammaproteobacteria; order Pseudomonadales; family Azotimanducaceae; genus UBA4582. Next base: position 1,647 of record JBLHWY010000197.1, on the reverse strand, counting down.
GAGAAAAATAATAGACTAGAGTACGTCGCACTATCCGGCGACGACTTTCTAACGGAAATTCAAGACATAATGCTCTCGAGGACTAAAGAGTTGGGGCCCTTACTCAAAAACCTAAATACCGATGAGCCAATTTCATATATTTGGCCCTTATCTAGTCACAGCCAAATTCAGGACAAAGCAAAAGAAATTATTCACAAGGCAAACATTTCAGTCCTCATATCCGCATGGAAAGAGGAAATCGATTGGCTTGAAGCGGAATTAAGAGAAGCTGAAGCAAGGGGTATTGATATCGCCTTAGTTCACTTTGGCGTGCCAAAAATTAAAATTGGCGCGACTTATCATCACCCCATTGAAAATACAATTTATGACGAAAAGAAGGGTAGAGGGCTTACATTGGTTGTCGATAATGAAGTGGTATTGCTCGCGCACTACGGGATGGGCAGCTCCGGCATAGAAAAATACGACTTGGAAGATAAGGTAGACGGCGCCTGGTCCAGAAATCCTTCCTTTGTCACCGTCGCAGAGGACTATGTGAAACACGATGTTTACATCACAAAGGTAACCCGATTCCTACCCAAAGAAATGGTGGAACGATTCGGGCCCCAATATGAAAAGCTCAGAGCCGTATTTGATTCAGAGGCATAAAGCTGAGAATCGAGCTTCTGGCGCAATAACAATTCAGGAGAAACACCATGTTAGCTTGCTCTATTGATGGACAATTATGTCAAACACCTCGGGAAGCCACTATATCCGTCAAGGACCACGGCCTACTCTACGGTGATGGCATATTTGAGGGTTTACGATTTTATTTTGGGTCTGTATTCAAAATGCAAGCCCATCTGGACCGACTGCGCGACTCCGCAGCAGCACTTAGCCTAGTCGTGTCTATGACTGATGCAGAGCTCAAACAAACTATTGCAGAAACTATCGACAAAGCCGGTATTACCAGCGGTTATATAAGACTAATGATTACCCGCGGCGAAGGGCCCATGGGTCTTGATCCTACAAGTTGTACTAACGGCCGGTGCATCGTCATCGTTGACCAGCTTAGTATGGTTTCAACCGCGGCTAGAGAGCAGGGTGCCACGGCAATATTTGCTTCCACCAGGCGACTTTCATCGGATCAAATTGATCCGCGAATCAAAAGCTTGAATTATCTAAATCAGATAATGGCGAAACTTGAAGCAAAAGCGGCAGGCGCAGATGAGGCAATCATACTCAATAATGCTGGCCGGATCGCAGAAGGCACCGCAGACAATATCTTTATCGTCAAGCGAGGGAAATTACTAACCCCCCCGACTACCGAAGGCGCACTTGAAGGTATTACACGTAATACAATCATCGAACTAGCGGTAAAGCTCGGCATCGAAATAAAGGAAGTGCCGCTCGCCATGTTCGACCTACTAACCGCCGACGAATGTTTTCTGACAGGTACAGGGGCAGAACTCATTCCCGTAACGACGATAGCTGGACGAAATATAGGCAAGGTATCTGAATTTAGAACCTACACCCAACTCGCCGCTGCTTTTTTGCAACATATTGAAGATGAATGCCGATAGCATAAATTGCGAACATGAACTGATCATCAAACTGTCGAACACACTAAAATTTGCAGTATACTTTGGCGTTCCTGGCTCACCAATCTTG
>JBLHWY010000196.1:0-10187 GCA_047629195.1 Candidatus Azotimanducaceae bacterium | reverse complement strand
GCTTTATCAAAAGCACATGGACGACATCATGAGCGGCGCTTTCTCGACAGGCATGATGGCTGATTGGGCCAAAGACGATGAGAAACTGTTGGGCTGGAGACAAGAGACAGCAGAAACAGCGTTTGAGACAACCGATGTGACTGAGCAGGAAATATCTGAGCAGGAATATTTTGACCACGGTATCCTGATGGTCGCCATGGTGAAAGCAGGGGTTGAACTCGCTTATGAGACAATGACCGCTGCCGGTATTAAAGATGAGAGTGCCTACTATGAGTCATTACACGAAACGCCTCTGATCGCGAACACCATCGCGCGCAAGAAATTATTCGATATGAACAGCACGATTTCTGATACTGCAGAATACGGTTGTTATCTCTACAACAATGCTTGCCTGCCATTGCTATCTGACTTCATGAAAGACATTGACATTGATGTCATTGGGCGCGGACTTGGCTTGAACGATATGGGCGTAGACAACCAGCGTCTGATCGAGGTTAATGCGATTGTTCGATCTCACAGCGTTGAGAAAATCGGTGCAACTCTGCGTGGCTATATGAGCGCAATGAAAAGGATCGTGTAATCCAAACCGGTCCTGATCCAGCTTCTGATGCCAGTAAGCCAGATATTATCTTTGAAGAATGTACGATTGAGTTTAATGAAAATTTTAAACTGAATCGTATTTCATGGTGTGTTTCGGCGGATGACTGCTGGGTCATCGTTGGTGGCAATGGCGCGGGGAAATCCGCGCTCGCGGCAAGTTTGATGGGTGAGGGTGAACGCCTCGCTGGCACCATCAAAAACGCGCCGCCGATTGATAAAGTTGAAGCAGTCTCATTTGAAGTGCAATCAGCACTCATAGAGCAGGAACGGTCTGAAGATGATAGTCGAATACTCGATGTCATTGACGCAGGCTCGACTGCAGAAGATATTTTAACCCGCGCCAACTGTGATGCCGACCTACTGCCTGCGCTGATCGAACGATTTGGTTTAGCGCCGCTTTTGCATCGCAGCTTTAGTAAGCTTTCGACTGGTGAAACGAGAAAGTTACTAATTGTGCGGGCGCTGGCGAGTCATCCACAGCTTTTGATTCTGGACGAGCCGTTCGACGGACTTGATGTGGCAACGACAGCCTTACTGCAAGCCGAGCTTTCGTTGCTAGCAAAAACGCAACCTATGCTGCTGGTGCTTAATCGTTGGGATGAGATCCCCGAATTTGTCACGCATATTGCCTACATGTACGAGGGTGAGCTCCAATATCAGGTAAGCGTATCTGAGCAGGATAAAGTCACTGAACTAGCACAACTACTCCATCTAAAAACCACCGAGCTTGCCATTCCTGGACCATCACCTGAGTCAAATCAGCAGGGGACCTCAAACCGATTGAATTCAGATCAGCCGTTGGTTCACTTGAAGCAGGCCGTCGTTCGCTATGGCGATAAAACGATTTTTGAAAATATTGATTGGCGCATCGAACCTGGTGAACATTGGCAATTGTTTGGTCCCAATGGCAGTGGTAAAACCTGTTTGTTAAACCTCATCACAGGGGACCATCCGCAATGTTATAACAATGATATTTTCGTGTTTGGATATCAGCGCGGGCAGGGCGAAAGCATTTGGGATATCAAACAACATATCGGGTATGTCTCGACAGCTTTGCAGTGGGAATATCGCGTCAGTATCAGCCTGCTTAACGTTATCGTCTCTGGCTTCTACGACAGTATAGGGGTTTATCAAAAGCCATCCAGCACCGAAAAGGAAACCGCGCGCGAATGGTTGGCGGTATTAGGCATGGAAAAAAGAGCGAACGAACCCTTTAACAAACTCTCGTTCGGCGATCAGCGTATGCTCCTCATTGCACGAGCCATGGTCAAACATCCAGCCTTACTCATTCTGGATGAACCCTGTTTAGGTCTAGACGATATGAATCGATCGCGGGTGCTGGCGATGATTGAGAAGGTTTGCGCTGGCACCGAGACCACGGTGTTATACGTTAATCACCATGCGCAGGACAAAATTGCAGGTATCCACCGAAGCCTCGATCTAGGGAAACTGCCGATCTAGGATAAGGACGTTCGAATGACTGACCAAAACCAGACTGTTTCATTTAACTTCGGCAGGAACGTACTGTTAGCAACCTTAGTTGCCGTCGGCATGGGACACACCGTGTTGTTCGCCGTATTGGCGCCGTTGGGCCGAGAAATTGGCCTTACCGAAATTCAGATTGGCTCAATTATATCAGCGTCTTCAATCACCGTTTTTCTGTGTACGCCTATTTGGGGTCGTATCAGTGATCGTTGGGGTAGGAAAAAGGTCATGTTAATTGGCTTGTTTGGCTATTCGCTGGGAACGATATTATTTACCACGATTTGTCATTCTGCTTTGATCGGTTTCTTAGCGCCCTTGCCAGCCTACATCGCGCTTATCGTGTCGCGCATGATGCATGCCTCCGTGATGTCGGCAACGATGCCAGCTTCCAGCGCTTATATGGCAGACATCACCAATGCTGCAACCAGAACAAAAGGGATGGGCGCAGTCGGTGCAGCTAACAATATTGGCGCGATTTTAGGGCCAGCTTTGGGTGCTGGTCTCGCGATCTATTCATTATTAGCGCCACTTTGGTTTGCCGGTATTTTTACACTCGTGGTGGGTTTTGTTGTGTATTTTCTGTTGCCGGATGCGCCGAAGCAAATAGTGACCAAGACGCCTAAAAAATTGCGTCGGACAGATCCAAGGATCTTCTCCTTTTTTGTCATGGGCGTCATGATGTTTATGGGATTCTCGATTGTTCAGCAGACGATGGCATTTCGATTACAAGACAGTCTTGGCCTCACAGGCGCAGAAACCGCCAACATGTTTGGTATTGGCATGATGATGTCTGCGGCCGCCTCATTGTTTAGTCAGGCTGTGGTGGTACAACGATTTGATGTTAAGCCGTTCACCTTGCTGCGTATGGCGATACCGCTGCTTATTTTAGCTTTTCTCATCATGGCAAATTTTGCGACTAGGGATTATCTAATGGGATCTATGATCCTGATGGGTTTAGGGATGGGCTTGGCTGGCCCTGGGTATATGGCAGGTGCGTCTTTAGCCGTTGGACCAGAAGAGCAGGGCGCTGTCGCGGGTGTGGCAGGATCAGCGGGGCCGTTAGGATTCACGATTGGGCCGCTGGTAGGGTCGGTGCTATATTCTATACAACCGGAATACCCCTATGTTTTTGCACTCGTGGTTTATATACCCTTGTTTATCTTTGCGATGATGTCTAAAACGGGCAGTAAATAACACGTTTCACGTGCGCTTAGTCGGGTCGTGCTTATGTCAAAGTCGTAAAGATGCTCGTAATGAAGACGACTACGGTAGTGCGATAACTTTCGATACACCTCTGTCTCGTGAATCAGAAGCGGGGATTAATTTATCTCCCTCTCGCCAAATAACCTGAATATCACCAAACTCCCAACTGTGCGGCTCGACTCGATATCCTTTTTTACCCAGTGCTCTAATCGTCCTGTCAGACAAAGGACGTGAAGGACTCTGTGTGATCAAGTCTGGCGGTAACAACTGGTGATGAAACCTGGTGGCGGCTGCCGCTTTAAATGGGGTCATATTGAAATCAATGATGTTAACGATGGTCTGAAACACCGACGTAAAGATGGTAGATCCGCCGGGGGTGCCGATCACCATATGAGGCACACTGTTCTTGATTAGCAGGGTCGGCGACATGGATGAGAGCATACGTTTACCTGGCTGCACCTCGTTTGCTGTATTCCCAACCACACCAAAAATATTAGGTACACCGGGTTTAGCACTAAAGTCATCCATCTCGTTATTCAGCAAGAACCCGCCGCCCGAAACGACGACCCCGGAACCGAATGCCCAATTAATGGTGTAGGTATTTGAGACCGCGTTGCCGTCACCATCGAGAATAGAATAGTGCGTGGTATTCGGTGATTCAAGACCCGGTGCGACGTCTGCCAACTGCGAGATCGAAAGTGGATTGACCTCCAATGCGCGGCGCTCGATATAGGCATCGCTAATGAGTTCAGTCATATCGATGTCGACGAAGGCTGGGTCGCCGAGGTATTCAGCTCTGTCCGCAAAAACCCTTTTCTCCATCTCAGCGACAAGATGGACATATTGCGGAGAATTGTGTCTGACACCTTTAAAGTCGTTGGCAAGGTAGTCTTTCATCTTTAACAGCTGAATGACGCCAAAGCCGCCGGAACTGGGGGGCGGTGCCGAAACAATTTCATATTCGCGCCAACTCGCTGCTAAGGGTTCGCGCCAAATGGCTTTGTAGTTTGCAAGGTCTTCAGCGTTGATGAGGCCGCCGTCGCGTTCCATTTGCTTCACGATGAGCTTGGAGGTTGCGCCGGTATAAAAGTCCGCTTGGCCGCTGTTTGCGATTCTTGTAAGCGTTGATGCGAGTGCGGGCTGTTTGAATATTTCGCCGGCTTTTACTTTGCCGAAATAGTTTTTGAAATTAGTATTGGTACCGAACCAGTCAAAGTGAGACTGCACATCTGCTGCAAGAATTTTGGCAGGCATAAACCCATCTCTGGCAAGCTTGATGGCAGGTGCGACAACCTGTTGCCAAGGTAATTTACCGAACCTTTGATGTGCCGCCCAAAAACCAGCAACCGTGCCGGGGACGCCGGCAGCTCGTGCGCCGATTAAGGTGGAATTTTCAATAACATTTCCTTCCGCATTCAGGAACATATCCCGATGAGCACTACCAGGGGCGGTTTCTCTGTAATCGAGAAAGTAGGGCTTGCCATCCATATAAATCAACATGAAGCCGCCGCCGCCAATGTTACCCGCGTCTATATAGGTCACAGCCAGGGCAAACCCAGTCGCAACGGCAGCGTCTACGGCATTACCGCCTGCAAGTAGTATTTCCTCTGCCACGCGGGCTGCGTAATTGTCAGGAATAGCAATGGCTGCCTGTCTGCTACTACCGCTGTATTGAGTGTTCGTTAGAGAGTCTGTCTGAGATGCGCAGGCTGAAATTAAAAAAGCGGCTGCGAGGGAGATTAGCAGCCTTTTGAGAAAATAGGTTTTCATAGCGTTGATCCGGGCAAGTGAACGGTTTTATTTTGGAGACTTGCCAGGAGGATATCAACTAGGGGGCTAACTGGTTCTTCCTATACGCAATCCGTTTACATACTCTCGGAATTCTGGACTAAGCGCTAGTGGATTATTGTCCCACCATCTAGGAACCCTTAATCTTGGCGCCAGTGTCAAACGTCATCATCAAAGTGACCTCGCAAACGATGCGATGCCGTCGAGCATTCCGCTCCTGATCTCTGGCACTTCCGTTGGGAGGCTGACCTCGGTGGCGTGGACCGTGCCCTTCACCACTTTGTAGTAGCCCTCGTTCCCGAGCTTCGTCAGCCGTTGTGAGAGCTCGATTCCCTCGTCCCTGAGGGTGTCTAGCTCGTTGAGCGAGATGATGGTCTTGGGCAGTAGTCGCAGCTGCTCATCCGTCGCGTGGATAGGCCAAGCAAACCCGTCTCGCGCCCCGGCCGAGCCGACTTCGGTGTACAAGCGACCCGTGAGGTGGAGGAAGGACAGGACGTAGCCTTCGTTCTCGACTATGGACGGGAAGCGCTTCCCGTAGTCCGGGGTGGTCTCATCGTAGCAGTTGGATATGAGGGGACAGGATGCGTAGACGCCGTCTACCTTGACGCCTTCCGACGCCGCCTTCATCGCCGAGGAAATGCAGAGGTTGCCCCCTCCGGACTCGCCCGTGGTACACACCGTTGATACCTGAAGCGCACGCTTGTTCTCCATGACCCAGCGAATGGCAGAGACGCAGTCGTTGAGACCCGCGGGGAAGGGGTTGGCGAACATCTTGAAAGGACCCGTCCGATTGCGCCTGCCGCTGCTATTCCGGAACTGGACGCCGATGCAAACCAGGCCGCGCGTGGCTAATTCCCGTCGCCAGCGCAGGTAGGCCGGGTTCGCCGGGTCCATGATGCACATGCCGCCCCCGTGCATGTGAATCGCGCAAGGGACCGGCTCGGAGGACTCGGTAAGCCCCGCCGGCTGCGTGATATGGAGCTCGATCTCGTTGCCGTCGACTCCTTGGATAGTCTCGATGCGGTCGACGACCCCCTCTATCTCGGGAAGGTTCGGGGGAAAGTTCTTTTCCTTCATAGGCTCGGTCGCCGTCATGAGCCACTCGAACATCCAGACGGGAAGCGCGCCGACCAATGGCATGGCCGACATGTCCCCGCCAGATCCATAAGCTATGAATGCATCCACGACTCGAGGATCCGTACGAGGGTCGGTGGCCATCGTCATTTTCGGGTCACTGAACCGTCCAGGCAGGGTAGTCGTCATCCCATTGAGTTTCTCAAGTTTCATGTACTATTTCTGTTTCTAGAAATCTTAGTAGAACGCCTCCGCTAATAGACTGCAATGGGTTGACTGCGGACATTGACGAGCCGGCTAACACAAAGTTAAGCGGCTTCAAGTTCATGTTAGGCGGATTCTCCAATTTGGAAGATGGGAATTCTCTCAATGAAGGAAGTCGTGGTCGGATTATCTCTAACATAGCTATTTATTAAGTTAGATACCGTTGGCGTTATCACTTTCTCACAATGTACCCACATTGCAGCACCCCCAGGCGTACTTATTAGTGATGCGGTGTAATCTAACCAAGCGTCATAGTCGATTTGCGGAATCAGCTCGCGCTCTCGCAGATGCATGACCTGCTGCATCTGAAATAGCTGCTCATACATTAAATAGAAGAACCGTCGAGTTTCTTTCTCGTCTAAAAGATCGAGTGAGCTTAGCCCGCGGGCAAATATGTCTGCCAAATCAGGCTCTCTGGCCATGGGTAGGAAGTACCGATCTCTCGGTCCCTCTAACACTGACGCTAGACTGGCTGCCTGCATGCCTCGTGTGTTATCACGGATCTGAAGCGCCAGGTACACCAGTGTGAGTAGTACGCCAATTGCTCCAAGCATTTCGGCAACGGCGGCGACTATTTCCCAGTTCAAATCCACGATTTCAATTGCACCTTATGCAGCTGCTTCCACTGCGACATCCCAGCCAGGAAAAACAATACTGCAGGGTGACAACGGAGTGCTCGTGCAAGGACCTTAGCTCGCTCTACGCCTAAGTTAATGCGATCACGTTCGATTGCTGAAATTCTGGATTGAGGTATCGATGTTAGTTCTGAGAGCTCGTTCTGACTAAGTTCCTGCAGCTCTCTGAGAATGCGTACAGATTCTTCGGGCGAGATTTCAATTCGTCTCTCGGCTTTTGTATAGCTCTTCATTCTAATTTTTCCTCTGATAGTCGTGAGGGTTGACCTCGACTACTTCAACGAGAAGTTGATCCCTTTCAATACGATAGATCACTCGATATTGATGATTAAGCCTAGATGATATATGCCCTTTCCAATCTCTTCGTAATGCTTCGTCTCGAAATCTTCGGATCAGCCTTAGCCCCGAGGGACCTGATCTCTCAATAATATCCTTCCACTTCTCATAGCGTTTCAAAACATCTACCGGCAACTTGCCTAGTTGTTTGTCGACCCTACGATGTTCATTTACATTGCACCTACCATAAACAGTTCATATACGACATACGGTATGTTAATGCTCTGTTGCATAACGCCCCAAACACCGGTTTAGTGAAGCTGGCGAGGCGGCTTTTTTGGAATAAAAAAGGTGACAGCTTTGCGAAGTCCGCGTGCTTTGATTTGTTAGGTGTAAAATCGAAATTACGCCCATCCTAGCTGCTCTAAGCTAATACCATCGTTCCATATTTTCGTCATATGCTTAATCAAGCCTCCTTCAAATTGCATTGCGTAGACATAATCAGCTGCTATGGTTTTCCCTGTGGGATCAACTGGACCACCAGGTCCTGTTTGTGTTCCATGGAAGACCGCAAAAGCTGTTACACATTGATGCTCTTGATCTTCTGAAAAACTTTTTAACTCATAATGGCCATCGGGAATAGGAGTGAGAAGATTTTTCATCCATTCGGTATAACCTTCTAGGGTATCAATTCCTGCTAATGCACCCGTTTGTGCTGAAAAAACAGCGTCGGAATTACAAAAAACTTTACATTCTTCCCAACCTTTTCCAGTTTCACACGCTTCAAAAAACTGTCTTGCTTTTTCTATATTTTTACTCATTCTAACTTCCCCACTTGGTTGTTGTTTAAATTAATACGTACAAAATAAATCTCTCAAGGCAATCAATTGCAACTAACACCAAGTTAAGCCGAGCGGCACGTCCGAGCGTTGGAGTCAACGGCGGAAACCCAGCTTAAACTTCATGTTATGCGGCTCGATTCGTTACGTATACATAGTCAATAAACATTAGAGCAGCCATAGTCAGCCAAATACATAGTAGGACTTCGTATATTTTCTGGGATGCATCAAAAGGACAAACCTATGAAAATTGAAGCAAAGATCAACACTTGAATTATCTGCACAATCCTCACAAATTTTATAGCGTTGCCGCTCCCTTTTAGGGTCAATCCCTCAAAACCTGCCAGTAGAAGTTCTCATTCAAAACGCACACTCAGGGATTGTCCGCACGACTTTCTATAAGCATTGCGACGAAGGAGATCCGCACATTCCGATTTACAATTTAAACCGTGAGGTTAAAAGATGAAAGCACTTTGTCTCGAGGATTATGCAGCCATCATTGGTATCGACTGGGCTGACTAGAAGCACGACATTTTTGAGCTCGCCCTGGACACTCAAGAGCATCAATACTCTGTTATTTCGAGCCGTCCTGAAGCCTTTCAAGCATGGGCGCTCGATCTACAAGTCCGATACCACAATCAACTTGTTGTGGCGGTTTGTGAACTTAAAAAGGGGCCGCTTGTTTATGCCCTGATGAAGTATCAACACATCGCCATCGTGCCCGTTCATTCCGCTACATTCGCCCGATATCGAAAAGCTTTTCAACCTAGCGGGGCTAAAGGCGATCCCTCCGATGCGAGAATCGTTCCAAATCGCCTCATGGTAGAAGCGATATCCGCGCAACTCAAAGTACACATGCAGGCTATCGAGACGATGGATCAAGAGATTAAAACGAGATACGCTAAAATGACGGACAGGGTTATTTTTGATAGTTGACCGGGTGCGGGTGCACAAATGTCACCGCGTTTTTTTGTGGCGTGCGGAGACGATCGAGACCGGTATGACAATGCCAGTGATATCTAGAAGTATGGTGGCATTGCGCCTGTGACAGAAATAAGGTCGTTGGCCTTTAAGTGGATAAGAATCGTCTTTCGGTGCTGGAGAGATGGCGCTCCCTCTACCCATTGAACACTCCCGCGAAGACACGGCTTGAGCTTCATGTTATGTGCCTCTTTCAGAAAGTATGCTTAAACGATTCTACGTCTTTCATATATCGGTTTTTAACCAACAACCGTGTATTTGAATCATAGCGTTCCCTGTAGTCCGTGCCTGTGCCGGCGGCCTGCAACACTGGTAGTGTGAATGGCGGCATCTGCGCTCTCTTCTGAACCTCAAGCATATCGTTAATTAGCGACTCGAAACGTCCGACAAAGTCTACAGTGACTTCTCCAGTAGCGTTTGAAAGAAACGCATATAGGTGCTCGACAACGCACGCATATCTTCACTTGCCGCCACTTCTTTCACACTCATCGCTATCCCTGTTCACTCCACTGGTCGGTTGTCAATAGATCTCAGTAAAGCGTGTTTTCGATCACGGCCGCAATTACCCAGCTAAAAGGTGGCAGCAGACCGAATAGGACCAGCCTCTGTACCTGGATGGTGATCGGCCAGTCATGCCGCGACTCGACGTACAGCTTGTACATGAGGAGTTCCGCCGTGGACCCTGGTAACCCCAGCCCGCTGATGCTGAGACGACTCAACGCCTGATCGTCACCGACGAGTGCCTGATTGATGAGAGACAGCTCATCGTCACGAAGACGGCTGATGCGATTTCGCAGCAGAACCAAGGGATAGAAGTAGGCCGCTAGGATCAGGCTGGACAGGGGAAGCATGCCCAAAACCGCTTTGGTCAGTGACGTTTCTACGCCAGGATAGTCAACTACAAGCAGCAGCAGCGGGAAAACGCTGTACACAGCAATCGTCCAAAACGTCAGACGGATCGCCGGGTTGGAAAGCGCCGTGTATTGCTCCAAGTTCGAAAGGTCCAGATCAATGAGCGTTGAGATTCGGGAAAGAACAGTAA
>JBLHWY010000195.1:0-10199 GCA_047629195.1 Candidatus Azotimanducaceae bacterium | reverse complement strand
ACAAATCCGACATAGGTAAACGAAATGGCCCACGCCGCCTGGAAAAAACCACTCGCCTCCAGCCCGAGTTCGCGCAGGATAATAGAACGCACAACCAGCGGTGTGGCCAGCATGAGCAAACCGGCAGACATGAGTGGTATACCGAGCTTCAAAATGGTCAGCCATTGCACTGTAATCGCGGCAAGGTCGTAAGGTTCCCCCGAGCGAGGCAGGCGAGCGGCATAGTAGCCTGCTGCCAGAAAGTTGGCAGCAGGTGCCGCCACCACAAACCAGAGTACGCCATCTGTACCCAACAGATACACCGTCAAAATCCCGACCAACGCCCCCACCAGAGCACTAAGGATACCAACCTTCGCCAGATCACCTATTCGCCGCAAACCTTGCAGGAGAGAGTTCTGAGACCCGGCTATCAGAGTTAGTAACAACCCAACACCCAACAAGCCCACCTCGCTGGCATGTGCGACGTCACCAAAAACCCAAAGGGCAACCGGCTCACGCAGCAGCCACAGTAAGGCCATACCTGCCACTCCCAAGATCAGACTGCCTAACCAAAGAGCGCGACGGACTATAGACAACAGTTCTGCGTCGTTGGCAACCGCAGCGACTTGCCGAACACCACTGCTGCCAATCCCACAACCAGCGATGGTGGCAGCGATATTCATCACATTCATGTATAGGCCCATAAGCCCTATACCTACAGGCCCAAGCATTACCGCCAAAACTTTTACTTTTACTATGCCGATGAGCATATTAATAACGGAAGAACCGCCAATAATAGCGCTGGAACGGAAGACCTGACGATGCGATGTATTTTCTGGCAATTTAGTCAAGCGATGATAATCCGGGCTCGCGACTCAAGGCGACCGGCTCATCTCTTTTCGGGCGCGGGAATGATGGCATGTACTTAATGTAAATTACTTCTCGGCAATTGCGATTAACGTATCGGTCTTATCGATACTTTGTAGCATACTTGAATACGCTGTATCTAGTTGATCGTTCGCCATCATGGACCATTTAATATGGCCGCCAGGCCCTTTTTCTTTTAGCCAGTAAAGATGGTTGGCCAGATTATATCGTTGGTAACCACTCACCAGCGTATTCTTAAAATTCGCTTTTTCTAAAAACGCGGTTAATGACCAACGATTATGAAGTACCAAGTGCTCGCTCCAGAATGTGAACTTCTTAAACTCTTCGAGTTCAAGCTGAGAAAACAGAAAGTCGTTCGCATGAGGAACCTCAATAATGATTTTCCCGCCGACTTTTAGTTTGTCGTAAGCCGTCATCAACAGGTCTAGCGGGTCTGTAAGATGTTCAAAAACGTGAAACAAAGTGATCACATCAAATTCATTGTAAGGCACGTCTGAAATGCTGCTATATGCCTCATAGTTCAGATTTTTAAGGGAGTCTAATGATCTTTGCTGAGGCTCCACCGCAACAACTCGCTCTGCATAGGGCTTCAGCAGATCCAAAATACCACCAGCGCCGGTGCCCACGTCCATCCAGCTCTTGTTACTTATCATGGCAAGGAACTGGTCTTTTCTCCTGGAGTCATCTTCGAACGAGTCGACTAAGGCTTTCTCTCTGTTGTCTTCCTTCCAATAATGTGGAAATTCATGTTTCTCGGCATAATGCGACAAATCCATATGCTTTGATGTAGATGTAAAAATCACCCCGGATTTATTGCAGCGCATGACGGAGATGTCATCCCTATCTCTAACTCTTGGGTAAAATGATTCTATTGCGCTCTCCTCGCAAATCCCCCAGTCACATAGCGTTTTAACAATTTCGTTTTCCATAGTATTTTTCCAAATTTCAAGCTATCAAAATCGTCCCAACACGAAGGTTCACATTAAGGCCTCAGCAAACCAAATAAGAGCAGCAGAGGTAAACCACTGTGTTTCTCTAGATACTCCAACCGCCATCGACAACAATATTTTGACCCGTGACATACCGTGACGCTTCACTTAATAGAAAGATCAGCGCACCAGGCAGGTCATCAGGCTCGGCCATTCTATTCCCAACCAGCACCTTCTTTGAATACTGCTCCACGAACGAATCTGATTGATTATTGTGAACACCGCCTGGAGATAGGGCATTCACCCTTATTCCATGCTCACCCAGGTATGAGGCAAGATATTTTGTCAGACTCAACAGGGCGCCTTTTATCGCCGAGTATTCAACAGGACTTGTGAAATTAGCATTCTCATACAGTTCAAATCTTGGGGCCATAAAACCGTAGATGGAGGCTATATTGACTATCACTCCACTGTGCTGTTTAACCATTACCCTAGATATTTCCTGGGACATCAAAAAATAGCCTCCCAGATGGAGATTCACATTCTCACAAAAGTCCTCGTAACTAACATCCTCAAACTTTCTTCCATAATTCTCGTTTCTCGGGTACGCATTATTAACCAATGCATCAATCGCCTGGTATTTTTCTAACACGATATCAATCATGCGCTTAACCGATATTTTGCTCGTAATGTCTACTTTAATGAATTCGATACTGTTTGATTCAAGCTCCGCTGATATTTCGCTCTTCGCTTTGTTGCCGGCAGTCTCGTCAACATCGGCGATAATCGCTATGCCGCCGTTGTCAATTACAGCTTTTACAAATCCTTTCCCTATCAACCCTGCTCCGCCGGTTATTACGACAACTTTATTTTCCAGATCAAATGACGATTTCATCAATATCTACTTCTCTATTTTCATTTTTCGAAATATTCGCGGCGATGAGAACTTTCATAGTATCAATAACAAGACCCGGAGCAACTGTGGGTTTATTGGTTTTAATCATTGTTACAAAATCTGCAAGCAGTCGCCGGAACATAGTAAAATTATCATTAGTCTCAGCGTGAAACCGCTTCTTGTCACTCCAAAAATCAAACTGTAGCGTCTTCGAGGTACTTCCCAAAGCATCTATATATATTAGCGAATTGTCTATGTTCTTGATCATCATCGATGTGTGCTTTGCCTCATAGCAAGAAACGCTTTTAACCTGAAATCCGGTAACGCCGAATATCCCGTCGAGCATATGCACGCCGTATTTCTCCATCCCGTTGACAACGGTACCCCTAATCAACTTCATCTCACCAAAGCTGGAAATACCAGATCTAATGTCATCCAGCTCCCTAGCGTATCTCGCGCCAGCGCAAGACATTAATTTTCCGTCTTCAAGATAACCCCTAAAAAACTTTAACTCCTCTATATTTAAACTCAAAGGTTTGTCGATAAATACAAACTTGCCTTTCTCAAGAAATATTTTTGCCAATTGGAAGTGTGTTTCGTAATCGTCTCTTGCGATAATAACGCCATCGACCTCGCCTACCATATCCTCAACGTCTAACACTATATGAGGTATCTTGGACGCTCTCGCCAGTTTTTCTGTCTGCTGCGGGTCCTGCGTCCATGCATGGGTTACCTGGACATTATCAAAACCGAATTCAGAAGCATGTCGAGCGATGAGATAGTTGTATATGACATCCCATCCTGAGCTTTTCATGCCTTCGTTATCGAACCCATTGATAATGGCCGAAAAAGAGAATGGATGACCGTTACCCTCATTGATTCCAATGATGCCCAGTTTGATTGGATCTACCATGCTGCCCAACCGCCATCGACACAGATATTCTGACCCGTCATATAGTTCGATGCATCGGAACACAATAGTGCAATAATACCCTTAAGTTCCTCGGGATCTCCCGTTCTATTCAGTATTGTCTTTGCTTTCAACGTATCCATAAATTCTGTATTGCTAGTTATCTCGCCGAATGGGAATGGACCCGGGCTAATAGCATTCACCCGGATGCCATGCGGTGACAGAAAGCTGGCAAGGTATTTAGTGAGCTGAATGACGCCGGCCTTGGCGGCACCATAGCTCGGTGGATTGGCGTGATCTGTGCCCTCGTAAATTCTGTAATCGGGCGCAACATGCCCATACATTGAAGCGATATTGACGATGACACCCTTAGTTTTCTTCAGGTAGGGAACCGCCTTTTTAACAGTATAGAAAACACCGTTTAGGCACACATCAATGTCATATTTCCAGTCATCTATACTGATCGATTCAAACGAATTCTTTTTCCCTGACCAAGCATTGTTGATCAGAACATCCAGTCGACCATACTCTTTGTCGATCAACTGCAACGCTGAATCCAAACTTTCTGGGTCTGTTATATCTAGCTGCACACCACACGCCTGCACACCGAATTCATCACTCAATTTTTTGGCAATTGCCTCGCCTTTCTTTTGATCTCTGGAGCCGATAACTATATTACCTCCCAATTCGGCAAGAGCCTCACACATTGCTGTTCCAAGATGGCCAGCTCCACCGGTTATGAAAACAGTCTTTCCTTCCAGGCTGAACAGATTTTTTAGAGATTTCATTGTATTTGACAGGCCTTTTTCTTATTGGTTTTTTTTCTGGAAATGCTCAACGACTTTTTCAGCCATCATAAAATCCAGCTCGGTGTCTATATCCAGCGCTGTTTCCCTAGGGGTGATGACAGCAGATATTCTACCTAACAACAATGAGATCGAGTTCTCATTTTCAAACAGTACTTGCCGGCTAATCCCATATATCTGACCCGTCAACTCATGTGCCTTTGGTTGCTTTTGCCGAGGTAACCAAGGGACTGCACCTTTGATGAAAGGTTCGACAACATCATCTGATACTCGCCAAAGTCTGTTGGGTGACACGTGTGCATCGGTAAATGTTGCAACACTATCCGCCTTGTTTTCTATCAGGATTTTAACGCATTTCTCGAGATCTTGTTGTCGCCTAAACGGTGACGTAGGTTCCAATAAGAGCACAATGTCAACATCCTCGCCCTCTTCTTCAACGCTTAAAATAGCATGCTTTATCGCGTCAATGACTAAGGATGTGTCTGCGGCCAATTCGTCGGGTCTTTTTATCACGTGAGCGCCATTCGCTTTGGCCACCTTCGCAATGCTGTCATCATCTGTGGAGACAACCGTTCTACTAATCAGCGAGCAGTTTAATGCCGCCTCAATAGAATGAACAATTAGAGGCTTGCCGCAAAAATCCTTGATGTTTTTTCCAGGAATTCCTTTTGAGCCCCCGCGGGCGGGTATGACTGCCAATACATTTTTACCTCGCATGCTTTTCATCACCATTGTATTTTGTTTTTTTTGTATGCAGATTAAAGAACTGTCTAAGCTTAGAAAGTGGTTTTAAATGAAGTGTGTACCAGGCCGCCTTGAGCCCATTAATCTTCCAGGCCTTTCTGTCTTGCTTATTGGCCCTGATCCTATTTGCTAGAGTGATATTGCTCATCCCACCGACGCGCATCTTAACTAGCACACGATCTATATGGCCAGTCTTCACCGAATGCTTATACAACATACGCAGCATCAGCTCATAGTCGGCGGCTGAATCGAAATCCAATCGAAATGCACCATGGGCATCATAAGCCTGCTTGCGAATGAAGAACGTGGGGTGCGGTGGCATCCATCCCGAAAGAAACGATTTTTTATCATATGGCCCGGAAATCCAGTTCCGTATGATGATTTCTGGGTGTTCCCGATCGACATAGTGAAGATTGCCATAAACCGCATCACTCCCCTCGATTATCGAGGCGGCGACATCCTTCAACACATCCCTATCGGCATAGTAATCATCTGCGTTAAGCATGCCTATAACTTCGCCTGTGGCCACGGTAATACCTTTGTTCGCTGCGTGGTACATTCCGTCGTCGGGGCCTGTCAACAGCACGGAAACCACATCTCTATTTTGCTCAATGATCGACAGCGTAGCATCCGTAGAACCACCATCCACTATGATATATTCGATATGTGGATGGCTTTGACTTCGAATCGACGCCATCGTATCGGCTATGGTCTCCGCCGCATTGAAGCATACTGTTATCACAGAAATTTTCATTCCGTAAAAACCTCCTTGAACGCACTGGATGGATACTTGTGGGCGAATCATTATGATTACTTTCCCACTGGCGCTGTGGTTAAAAATGTCTCAACATAACTAAATCAGGGCGTACAAAACCTCGCGCTGACAGATGTCACCCAGCAACAGGCACGCTACCGCCCTACAGCACGTCTTAACGCCGTATAAAAGTTGCTGAGGCGCAGCCCTCAGTTGACCCGCTGCAGCAAACCCACGTCTAGGTTTACTACAGATTTTCGGCCCAAAATATCCAGCAGCATAAGTGATCGTACTTCACCATGATGCTCTTTAAAAACGCCCTCCATGGCGGCAAAAGGTCCGTCACAG
Organism: Candidatus Azotimanducaceae bacterium; assembly: GCA_047629195.1. Classification (GTDB taxonomy): domain Bacteria; phylum Pseudomonadota; class Gammaproteobacteria; order Pseudomonadales; family Azotimanducaceae; genus UBA4582. The sequence continues at coordinate 3,946 of JBLHWY010000195.1, read as the reverse complement.
ACGCGTACTTTATCGCCGCTGTTTAAGTCGGCAGAATCGAGGGGGATCAAACCCGTCGTTGGATTAATGCGCTCTTTCAAGCCAACAATAATCGACTCAGGGATTTTAAGCAGCTCAACACCAGCACGAACTAATCCGGTAACGCCACGGGTCGATCGCACTGCTCCCAAGTCCTGCAGTTTTGGGTCTGCATTTAAAAACAAGTAACGGGGAAATAACGGCTCAGGCCGCGCTTTTTTTCGCTTACCGTTACATTCAGCCCTACTCTCGGCTATTGGCAAATAACTTTCAAACAGCTGATTTTCAAGATGAAGCAGAGCAAGGTGCTCCTGCCGAGACTTGGTGTAGACGGCAAACCAATTAGTGTTACAAACGCTCACCATACCTCCAAATATCTATGTCCTTTTCGCCTAGCATGATTACCCCTAGCACGATTTTTTCTGCCAATGGCGTTATCAAGCGGACGGCGAAGTTATGTTTGCCGCCTCGACTCTAGACACGGCATTAGCATTAGACAAGCGCCGAACGCCAAAAAAGTACACTACACCTACCAATACAAACAGAGCAAACACCTGGACATCAGGAATACCCACTATATAACTGAGCAGCCCGATGGTACCGCCGATCAAAGCGAAGACTGACAACACCATGAGCGCCTGACGAGTAGACAGCCCATAGCTCAATAACAGAAAGTGCAGATGCTCCCGGTCCCCTGTTAGCGGCGAGACACCCTTGAGCACGCGCCGCAGCGTAGTGGTAACAACGTCATAAAGCGGCAATGCGACAAACCATAGCGCAGTTATGGGTGACATGACCGCAGCTTCACCCTGACTAAGGGCCAGGGCGTGCCAAACGATAGCAAGCCCCAAGAACATGCTACCCGCGTCGCCCAAAAATGTTCGGCTAAGACGGAGAGTACTGAACGGAAGATTAAACAGAAAAAAAGCGCCAATACCGCACATCAACGCCAGTAAACTAGCCTGCAGTGAGGGCGCTGACCGTCCTGCAATGACTAGCAAGAAAGCCAAAGCGATAAAGGCCAACATTGAAGCGAGACCATCGATCCCATCAATCATATTCCAGGCATTAATACCACCGACGATCGCCACAATAGTGATCGGAATTTGGAACCAGCCCATCTCGATTTTAGTAGCCGAAAACGGCGCACCTATCGTTTCCACAACCAGTCCAGCGCCAAAAACTGCAATCAAAGCAACGACCATCTGAACCAGCAGTCGCAACACCGGGCTGAGAAAAAAACGATCATCCAGTGCCCCCATCATAACGAGTAGCAAGCTGGCAACCAGGAAGGCAGTGTTTGCCGTGAAAAAGATGGGGTGGATGGCCAGCGCCAACAAATAGCCGGTCATGATGGCCAGCCCGCCTACCAATGGCACAGCGCCCCGATGGTGCTTCAACGCACCGGCCTCGTCCATTAGTTTAACCCACGTTGCGACTGGCCTGAAGACACATAACGCTACGTAACTGCCAACAAAAGACAGTAGGGCCACGGCGGCCAATATGGGAGTCGCTAATGATATCTCATCCACAATATCTGCCTCCAATTGATGATATTCTTGATTATTAATTGATCGGATGTCGCGACATTACTTGCGGTCATTGCGCCTTACCAACGATTTGCGACTAGTCGGACCGGCAATGGGTTGAACGGGCATTTGCTCTACCGGCTAGTTGCGGGCATAAATCGCCACCGAGCGTTGCTATCGTTGAGGCCTCTAGTAACCGGCGCAGCAGAAAACTGACGCTTCATCTATTAATCTCAGCAATAGGGCGGCACAGTTTGCAGTATTCATCATCAAGTGAAACTTAGGCGAGTAACTTCATTCGGCGAAGCGCTCATTCTCACAAAGCTTTAGCAAGTGGGGTAGAGCCACATCAGGCAGTGCACGACTCGCCTCGCAGAACGCAGGCCAAGCGCCGTCAACACCTACCATTAGAACCGTGTTTTGCGGCTGCCGATGAAGTCCGCGTTCGACACTCAGGATAAATTCGCGCCTCGCTGATGGCGACAGGAACTTCCAGGTCTCACTACCCAAATCAATCACGAGACGTTGTGTGTCGTTTTTCCACGGACCAAAACGCGCGGTATTGGCCAACGCTTGACTGTATTCATCGGACGCATAGTTGCCGCTGCGGTAGTGTTCAAGCGCCAGATTACCCCAGTAGTAGGGCCAGGTCGGGCGACTCTCGACCGCTCTCTGAAAATAGCTTTTTGCGGCGCTGGCATGGGCATCCTTTGCCTCGACGCTCAACTCACCGTCAAGCATTCTCAACTTGAGTTGCTGCAGCAAACCCAGAGCCTGCAGATACTGCGGGTTGTCCGGCATCAATTGATCAGCATGCACCAAGTTATTCTCTAACGCCTGCCACTGTGCTTCGCTGACAGTGTAGGCGTCGAATCGTTTGCCTTCGAGATAGTCGACGGCTGGCCGTGCATAGAGCCCCGACAGACCATTGTGCGCCGCTATCCAGATCGGCCACACCAGCAGTAGCGCAAGTACAACGCACAGCGTAATAACGAGGGGGGACCGTGGCCGAAGAGCTTCATCCATGACAGGTTAACCCCGCATTCGCCAACGGCATACTCAAAATCGGAGACATGAAGCTTGACTAGATCGAAGCTTAGATAGTGGCTGCTCCATCGTCTACGCTCCCCCTCGAGGCGTGGTAACTAGGTGCCAATGAAGATAAATCATACGTTGCGCGCCCTAGTCCCTAATTTAGGCGAGCGCTGGCTGAGGTCGGCATCAGAATCCTCTTCTTCAGAATATCCGCCGTAGTAATCGAAACGTTCAGCCTTACTAACAGTGAGCTGGTTAACCACCACACCGGCAAAGTAATCCGTTGCTCGCCTCGAAGCGCGTCTATCAGGCGCCGCAAGCATCGGCGCATTGAAACGCTGCAGCTGGCTGAGCCCGCTCTTGATCAGCCTACGAGATGTGGAATCCGATTTGATCACATAAACCAGAGAATCTGCATGGGAGGACAGCACGGCCGAATCGGTAACGGGCAAGATCGGTGGGCCGTCGATAATTACACGATCATAGCTGTTGCGCAGATCGTTAATCAGCTCCGATACAGCGCCGGACGACAGTAACCGTAGCGGGTCAGGAGGAATCAGTCCGGTCTTGAGCACGTGTAAATTGTACTCTTCAAGATAAGTGACACAATCCTCGATATCTGCCTGATCTGCCAACAACTCAGATAATCCAGGCTGTGAGCGGTCGAGATTCAGGTTGCGCGCCACACTAGGGCGACGCATATCCGCTTCGAGCAACAACACCCGTTCGCTCTGAGCAAAGGCCAGCGCCAAGTTCATAGCGACGGTTGATTTACCTTCCGAATTGACCGAAGACGTCACCAAGATGATTTTGTGTGGATTGTCGAGATTCGACAGCGATATGCCAGTGCGGATGGTACGAATGGCCTCGCCAAACGCTTTTTGCGTGCCATCGAATAACGCCAGTGCCGCTTTTTTCCGTCCCTTGCCTGTTAGCAAAGGCACCATTCCCAGCAGCGGAAGCCCAATCTTGTCCTTAACGTCCTCCCGGTTGCGGATGGTATTATTGAGCTGCTCCAGCAGAAATGCCGCAATGATACCGGCGAGCAGGCTCAGTACAAAAGCCACAATAACGGCGCGTGTCTTATTCGGCTTGAACGGAGTTCTTGGCACCACCGCTGGCTGCACAACGCTCGCATTAACCGATTTTAGATCACCGGTCTGCGCGGTCTCACGCATACGGTTGTAAAACAACTCATATAACTCGCGGCTGGTACCAACCTCTCGCTGCAGACTTTCCAGATCAGAACCTTTGCGAGTAATCTCCTGATATCGCTGCCTAGCACTCGATAAATCAGCTTCCAATGCAGCAACCTCGGCCTGCGCGGCGACATATTCAGAACGTATGCCACCGGCAACATCACT
>JBLHWY010000194.1:0-10202 GCA_047629195.1 Candidatus Azotimanducaceae bacterium | reverse complement strand
AGCTCAGGACCGACCACCGCAAGTAGGCCGCGGTCGACAAAGTTCATAATATAGATAAGCGTTAGCGATGAAAGCACATAGGTGCGGTAACGTTTAGTACCGAAGCCTGTGATTTGATCGGGCGCGTCGCTTGCTTCGGGAGCGGTTGCTGCTGTCATAAATGGATCTCTTTAAAAGGTGTTAGCTGTTATCGATGGCGTCGACTGTAACTGTTTCAGTTCGCATCGTCTGGCGTATGTGAGGCGAGAATATACAAGCATCTCGCTCAGCCAGCAACATTCTAATAAATGGGTCAGAGTATAAATTACAATTAGCTTTTACTCGGCTTCGATCCTCGTTTCTGATATGCCTGCGGTGTTCTGGTCATTCGCTCGACCTGATCACAGAATTCAGTATTTACTAAGACAAAGACTTTCTGGAAAGAACGCCTGAAATTGGCAACCGATTCACGACCAAGATTCCCCTATGAGTTGCGTTAATCTGATAGTCGCACCAAGGCCGACGGCGCGAAGGGGCTCAAAAAAGAGCATGAACGTTTTGATTCTCTAAAATTGGTCTCTTAGATCACGAATTCAACCGTTCTCGTCGGCTACACATTTACTCTGTCCCTTTACTCTGACCCCATAAATTATATTTCAGAATTCTCCATTAGTAATGTTCGTTCGAGTACGTAGGTCTTGCCAATAGGGCTCACAGCCTTGAAACTTTAATCTACAATCATGCTATTTTATTGTTTGTGTATTGTAAAAAAGAGCGCAATTCCGGGGACAGTCTACAGAACTCTTTCAGCTCGGTATCTCAAAGCGGTAACTCGAGGGACAATTTACTTAACTCTCTCACTTCTACATCTCAATAAAAAGTGTGGTTTCTGAAGTAACTAAACTGTCCCCTGAATTGTGAATTAGAAATCTAAGTAATTTTAATGTGCGCTACTTGAGCTATCAACTGATAGAGCATAAGTGTGTATCCATATATAATCTGCTATACGTAAACTCTACACTGCCCCCAATTATTCCTATTCATAGCGCACATACAGGACGCCCGAACATGTCAAATTTTGGACGCATCATCGGCTTGCTGGCTGCATTGGCGATGTTTCTCTTCAGTAGTTACCTGCTCCTGAAAACAGATGATTGGGTTGCTGCTGTTTTTGCGGTTGGCAGCTTAGGCTATATGGTGTTTTTCTATGTGGTTTACCCGAGGGGAGACTAATAAATTTATGGGATCAGCGCGGCCGGCGCTCCGGTAAAGCGCAATTCCGCGGACAGTTTACAGCGCAATTCCGGGGACACAATTCCCGGGACAGTTTACACAACTCTTTCAACTCGGTATCTCAAAGGCAGGGTTTTGTCGCAAAGTTTGCGGGTTCAGCGAGCAGTTCTATACTCGATTCTCCAGAACACCAGTTATCGGATAATACATGATCAGCTTCAAAGGCCGCCATCACCAGCAAGATATCATCTTACAGTGCGTCCGTCGGTCTGTGGCTTATGCTCTGAGCTATCTCAGCCTGGAGGAACTGATGCATGAGCGAGGGTACGCTGTAGATCATAGTACCGTTCAGCGCTGGGTCGTGCATTGTGCACCTCGAATCGAAGAGGCCTTTCGCAAAAATAAGAAACGGGTTGGCTTTTGCTGGAGGCTTGATTGGTCCGGCATCCCGGAGACCTATATAAAGATCAAAGGCGAATGGGAATATCTCTATCGCGCTGTCGACAAGCAAGGAAAAACAATCGACTTTTTATTATCAGCTAAGCGTGATACGAAGGCTGTTCGTCGATTCTTGAACAAAGCCATTGGGTCCAGCGGCAAACCTAGCTTGATAATTATCGACAAAAGCTGAGCCAATACGGCCGCCATCAAACAGTACAATTTCGATGAAAACAAACGTGTAAAGATCGGTCAATGTAAATACCTGAACAATATTGTCAAGCAGGATCACCGGTTTATAAAACGGCGAACCCGACCCATACTAGGTTTCAAATCGTTCTGGTCAGTACGAGCGACCTTGGCCGGAATAGAACTATGGCGAATGTTGAAAAAAGGTAAAAACAAGAGTTCACTGCCGGTTTGGGAACAGTTTTACGCGTTAGCCCTGACAGGGTAATTGTGCCTAACGATTGCTGTTAGCTGGAATCGGTAAAGGCTCGCGACAAAACCTTTGATACTGGCCTGAGCAAATCGGGACTGAGTATAGGAGTTGTAAAGCGTGTTATACGCGGAATATAAAAGTCTCTTCTAAAAGATTATTTAGCCTAAAAGTTGGCGGAAACCTGTGCGTGGTCAAATGTCGGAATAGCGGATATTGGAAGCGTATGTCCTTGGGTGCGATTCTTATTCTTGTCTGCTTGTCGGCGGTTGCGCCATAGCTTCGAGCCAGGTGCGCATGATTTTGCTCACCCGCGTATCGAGTTCGGTTGGAGAAACACCAACGCGCCGGGCGTAAGGAAGGCGAAAAATTCGATACCCGCGCAACAGGGCAGACAGGGCAATTTGTAACGCTTCAAGATCGTGGGCTGGATCAATGTCACCGTCGATGACATCCTGGCGTAGTTGGCTTAAGCCTGCCTCATACAGGGGAATAGGATCAACCGTATCATCTCCGTCAAGCACGAGCAGCGCCCGTAGCATGCTGTCATTGGTGTCATTGCTGACGTTCGAACGAAATCCCCGCAGCCGACGTTCAACGAAGTCGGTCTGCGTTATACGTTTCGTCAGAGAGCCAACGATGGCGTCGAATTGGCGACTGATCGCTGAGCGCAACAGTTCTTGCCTTGATCCAAAATAGTGGTAAATATTGCCGCGATTTACACCGGCGCCATCTGCGACTTCTCGGAGATTGAGCCCTGCTAGCACGCCTTTATCACGAATCAATTGAAGCGCTACATCGATGAGCTTTTGCTCGGTTTCAGCGCGGCTTCTCCTTTGCTTTGGCTTTTTCCCTTCAGTGGCACTCTTTGCCGAAGTCTTTTTCATGGTCTGGGTTCCTGTCCATCTGCTTGCACATCTCCAATGGTAACAGTTAGCATAGCGATTACTAAATTTAGCATAATGCTAATTACACAAAGATAATATTTGCAACTTTACTCACAACAAGAGACTGACGGGATAATGATGCGACGAAATAGTACAGTTGTTTACACCCTTGCAATGCTGTTGCTAGCTGGTTGTGGTGGCAATAATCAGATGACGCAAGAGCAGCGTTCAGCAATCAGGCAGCCTTTGTTTGCAACCGAGCATACGATTATTGATCGGAGGTCAGATAGCGATCCAGATGTCGGTAAAAAAACAGATCCCAGCCCCGACTTCAATCCAGAGCGCAACGCTTACTTCGGTGACCTGCACGTGCATACAAAGTATTCGTTTGATGCTTATGCTTTTGGCACATTAGCCTCACCGTATGATGCGTATCGTTTTGCCAAAGGTGAAGCCATCAAGCATCCAGCAGGTTTTGAAATGCAGCTCCGAGAGTCACTGGATTTTTATGGCGTTACAGATCACGGCTTTTTTATGGGTGTTGCCCCTGTTGCTGCTGATACCAGTACAGACTTTTCAAAGTACTCTTTCTCGAAAATTGTGCACGACCTAAATGCGCCAGATAACATGGATCGGTGGAGCGTACTGGATCGAATGCGCAGCTTCGGCCTCGCCAGAGCTTTAGCCTTAGCGATAGTCGATGGGGAAGTTGACCCGGAAGAGCCACTGGCGATTACCCGCAGTGCTTGGGCAGACTCAATTGCCGCCGCCGATTTACACAACGATCCTGGACGTTTTACGACCTTTGTTGCGTACGAGTACACAGCCACGGCGGACGACAACGGTAGTCTGCACCGCAACGTCATCTTTGAGAGTAGTGACCGCGTGCCCGAGGTTCCATTCTCACGTATGCATTCGCTTAACGCTGAGGATCTATGGGACTGGATGGATACGTTAAGAGAGGCAGGGGTGGAATCGCTGGCGATCCCGCATAACTCCAACAAATCGAATGGTCATATGTTTAAGTTGGTGGACTGGGCGGGTGATCCAATTGATGATGAATATGCTGTGAAACGCATCCGTAATGAACCTTTGGTAGAAATTACCCAGATAAAAGGCACGTCTGAAACCCATCCTGCTTTGTCCACTCGAGATGAGTGGGCGGGTTTTGAGTTAGTAAGTACGCGAGGGGTAGGCATGGGAAAGCCTGTGATCAGTAAACCAGAAGGCAGCTATGTGCGAGAGGCATTGCGACACGGTCTGGAACTGGAAGCCAAGGGCATGACTAATCCATTTGCGTTTGGTGTGATTGGTTCCAGCGATACACACGTGGCTGCTTCGCAAAATGACGAAGCCAGCTTTTCCTCCAAGTTAGGCGTTTTGTCCCGCGATGCCCAAACACGTGGCTCGGTTCCTGTAGGTTTTGTGGAGAGCACGTTGCTAGGGCTTCTTCCTGGTCAGAGTGTGGCAGAAGTCGACGGTAATAGTTATGTTGGTAGCCAGCAAACTGAATTTGGCGCTTCCGGCCTTGCTGCGGTATGGGCCGAGGAAAATACTCGGAAGTCGATTTATGCCGCCCTACGCCGCAAAGAAACCTTCGCGACCTCCGGTCCGCGTATGCGGCTGCGATTTTTTGCTGGTTACGGTTTTCCCGATGATCTGCTAGATACCGCTAGTGGGGTGGCACATGCTTACGCCAACGGTGTCACTATGGGTGCGAACCTTACCGCTCAGAACACTTCACCACAGTTCGCCATCTGGGCACAGGCAGATGCCAACAGTGCGCCCTTACAACGAGTTCAAATAATCAAAGGTTGGATTGACGCAGCAGGCGAAACCTTTGAGGACGTGATTGATGTGGCGTGTGCCGGTGGCGTCGCAGTGAACGCAGCAACTAGTCGCTGCCCGGATAACGCAGCCACGGTAAACTTAAGTGATTGTAGTTACAGCGCCAACACAGGCGATACTCAACTGCGCGTCGTCTGGACCGATCCGGATTTTGATGCCAACGAACACGCTTTCTATTATGCCCGAGTATTGGAAAATCCAACCTGCCGGTGGAACACGTGGGACGCGATTCGTGCTGGCACCAAGCCGCGCTCAGATTTAGCAGCCACCCTGCAGGAGCGCGCATGGTCGTCGCCGATACAGTACCTGCCTGGGACAGTTGAAGAGGAAAGCCAACAGTAGACATGAGAGGTGTCGCAGGAATCTAAATTGAGGATAAGCGCATAAAGGCATGTGGTCTGGAACATAAACTGGAGTGTCAAAAATTGAAGAGAGTATTCATAATAATATTGGTTCTGGCGGTCGCGGCTGGACTTGGGCGAGTGTTGTTAACACTGACGGCTGTTCAGGATGAGCTGCTTGTTCGCGGCGCAACAGCTGTGGCCGAACGAGCTGGCACAGCCTTTCCTGAATCGACTAGCCTAAGGGTTTATGTCTGCGGCAGCGCGTCACCGTTGGGGATGGGTCAAGCTCAAGCCTGTATTGCGATCATAACGCCAGAACATTTCTACCTAATTGACTCAGGAGCTGGTTCTACCGACAACATCAACCGTCTGGGATTACCCACGGAACGTCTGCAGGGTTTGTTTCTCACGCATTTCCACTCCGACCACATTGCCGAAATTTACGAAGTGAATCTCAGCTCCTGGGTGGGTGGCCGACCAGCACCGTTAACAGTATATGGACCCACCGGTGTTGATGAAGTAACTAATGCTGTCAATGCAGGATACAGGCTGGATCGTATTTATCGTACTGGTCACCATGGGGAAGAATTGTTACAACCGGCGCTCGGTGTATTGCAGCACAAGACGATTGTGCCTGGTGTCATTCTTGAGGATGGGGATCTCAAGATAACCGCGTATGTTGCCGAGCACCCACCGATTGAACCGGCAGTGGGTTATCGGTTTGACTACCGCGGGCGCAGCGTTGTTATTTCAGGTGACAGCAACGTGAACGGCGATACGCTCGAGATAGTCGACGGCGCAGATCTGCTCTTACACGATGCTCTTTCCCTACCGACGGTCACCGCGCTATCAGAAGCAATGGGCGCAGCAGGTCGATCAAGACAATCGAAGATTGTGTCTGATGTCATGGACTATCACGCGTCAACGGATTCTTTGATTGAACTCGGCGAGAAGTCGAATGTAGACATGGTGGCTTTCTATCACCTGGTGCCAGTGCCTTTGAACTCTGTGCTTGAGGATATATTCACGCGCGGGGTGCCGGACAACTTCCTGCTTGCTGAAGACCTCATGTGGTTTGAGCTGCCGATCGATAATGACGATATCGTTGTAAATCGCCCCTAGTTTAAATACTGCCAAGCCATAACCGGAGATTACTACTATGAAGAATGTGGCAAAAAAACCCAAATTGCTTGTATCGATGGTGATGGCGTTATTTTTAACCGCTTGCTCCGATGACTCTGATCTGGCGTCGACTTTGCCAGCCGAAGCACATAGCAACGCGAGAATTGTGGCTTCCACCGCAGCAACCGACGCGCTGCTAACGGAACGGGCGAAGGATGGAAACTGGGGGCCGCAGGTTTTCGAAACAGAGACAAAGTTGTTACAGATCGACGATGAGGAAGCAGGCACAGAAGAGAGAAATCAAGTGGAAATACCTAAAGAACGCAAAGCCTATTTTGGCGATTTGCATGTCCACACGACTTATTCATTCGATGGCTATGCGTTTGGCACCCTGGCGACACCTTATGATGCGTATCGGTTCGCGAAGGGTGAAGCCATTGCAAATCCTGCTGGATTCAATATGCAGCTTTCCCGGCCGCTGGATTTCTATGCAGTGACTGACCATGCAATGTTTTTGGGACTTGTAGAAGCCGCCGCCGATACGTCTACCGAATTTTCCAAAAATGCATTTTCAGAACCATATCATGGACTGAATGCCCCAGAGAATATGGGGGCTGGTGCTTTGAGTATTATAAACCGGCTCAGCACCTATGGTTCATTTTTACCTACAGCGGTAGCCCAGATCCAATCTGGAGAATTAGATCGCGCTGAAGTACTCGGCGTCGTACGGACAGCATGGCGAGATTCGATTGATGCTGCGGATCAGTTTTACGATCCCGGTAGCTTCACCACATTTGCTGCTTATGAATATACGTCCAGCTCGGCTGATAGAGGTAATCTGCATAGGAACGTTATCTTTGAAGGCACTGAAAAATTGCCTCGAGAACCTTTTTCTCGTCTCCACTCGATTAATCCTGAAGATCTCTGGCAATGGATGGATGATCTAAGGGCGAAAGGTGTTGAGAGTCTTGCGATACCTCACAACTCGAATGGTTCTAATGGTCAGATGTTTAAGCTGGTCGATTGGGCAGGAGACCCTCTAGATGGTAAGTACGCAAAGCAACGAATTCGAAATGAACCTATTGTTGAAATCACTCAGATAAAAGGCACGTCGGAAACACACCCTATTTTGTCGTCGCGTGATGAATGGGCCGATTTTGAAATTATGCCATATCGCGTAGCGACAACTGCGTTAAGTAAGCCGGAAGGCTCGTACGTGCGAGAAGCGCTGCTAAATGGTTTGGCGTTGGAGCAGCAGGGTATGACGAACCCCTATCAATTTGGCTTCATTGGTTCCAGCGATACCCATTCAGCGGCGAGCCAAAATGTTGAATCAAATTTTGTTTCCAAATTAGGTTTGTTGTCAGGTACAGCAGAACAAAGAGGCTCTATACCAGTGGCGGGAATTGCCGGTGAGCTTAGCTATCAGGCTGCCACAGCATTATCCAAGATTCGTGGTGGAGATAGTCTACGATTAAAAATTGACGGCGATGTTTATACTGCAGGTGCGGTGCCTACTTTTGGTGCCTCCGGTGTTGCGGCAGCTTGGGCTGAGGAGAATACCCGAGAATCTCTTTACCGGTCTTTCCGCAGAAAAGAGGTCTTCGCAACATCCGGACCTCGTATGCAAATTCGTTTGTTCGCTGGGTATGGATTTGATGAAAGTATGTTAACTGATGCAGATGGTATTGAGCGAGCCTATGCGACCGGTGTAACGATGGGTGGCAACCTCGTGCCCTTTGATACAGCTGAGAAAAGCAAATCAGTCAATCCGGGGTTTCTTGTGATGGCTTCGGCCGATACTGAAAGTGCCCCTCTGCAGCGCTTGCAGATTGTTAAAGGCTGGGTTGACTCGGCCGGTACTCATGAAGACGTCATTGATGTGGCTTGTGCTGGAGGATTGGTTCCTTCAAACAACCGCTGCCCAGACAATGGCGCGAAGGTTGATATCAGTGACTGCTCAATTAATGAAGCGACTGGTGCTGGGCAGCTATCTGCGTTATGGCGCGATCCTGAATTTAATGAGGATCAACGCGCTTTCTATTATGCGCGCGTTATCGAGAATCCAACTTGTCGTTGGTCAACCTGGGATGCGATGCGTGCTGGTGTAGAGCCACGACCTGGCCTGCCTACCACGATCCAGGAGCGAGCCTGGTCATCGCCGATCCATTACTTACCGTAACCGTGTTAGCTAGACTGAATAAACCGTGGTTACATTTTATCGTGCTAGGGGCGATTTTCTATCAACTGCAATCGGCTCTGTTGCCAGAGTCGAAGCCTGTTGTCGGTCCTTTGAGTGAGGCACGAATCTCGTTGCTAAAAGAACAGTGGACGCGTAGTACGGGTAGAAATCCAAGCTCAGAACAGATAGCGAAATTTATTGCGGTTGAGCTTGATCGTGACATGCTGGTGCAAATGGCGCTCGATCTTGATTATCATCTTTACGATTCAATCGTTACTCAGCGTCTGATTCTCAATATGAAGTTTTTACAGTTGGCGGAGGGCAAGTCTGATGCTGAGCTGTTTAAAGAAGCGTTGGAAATGCAATTGCATCTAGATGATGAGGTGGTGAAACGCAGGCTCATCCAAATGGTGGAGCAAAGGTTATTGGCGAGTAATCTGCCATTAAAACCAGATGCTGCGGAAATTGAAGCGGTTTTTAACCAAAGAAGGGAAGTGCTAAAGCGCCCAGCGTTATATTCAATCGAGCATGTGTTCTTTCCCACAGAACGTACATCTGAAGTAGCAGTCGCTATCGAGCAGATCAAGGATCAGGATCTAGACGTTAAGGCAGCTAAAAAACTTGGATCACCATTCTTGCAAGGCCATCATTTTATCAATCAAACGCCGGATCAGCTGGCGCGGAATTTTGGCAAGATTTTTGTTCGTGAACTGGAATCTGAACTAAATTCTACGGCGACGAAAGCAAATCGACCACGATGGTTAGGACCGGTACCTTCAGCCTATGGTGTTCACTATGTATGGTTAGCACATTATACGCCGGCGCGCGACGCGCTACTGAATGAAGTAAAACAACAATTGCTACAAGATCTGGCGTATTCGGCAAACAAGCTAGCTTTGCGATGTGCAATTGTGGCGCAAAGGGCTAAGTTTGACTGGCGGGGTGGCGAACAAGAGGCGTTTGACAAAGAGGAGCTCTGCAAATGAAGCGCTGCTCTCATATTGCTGTAAGTTTGATGTTCTTGCTTATTGCATTTCTTCCTGATCAAGCGAATGCGCATCGGTTCGCGCCTTCTCTGTTAAAGATCGTGGAAACGTCCGAACACCATTACAACGTTGTGTGGAAAACACCAGCCGAGGCGACCAGTAATGTACCGTTGCGCCCAATTTGGCCTGTTGGTTGCGGCGTCATGAATGAAAAACCAGTTGTGCGGGAAGGTACCGGCACCGTGTCAAGTTGGTCGATCAATTGTGAGCAACTTGGCGCTAATGGTTTGATTGGACAGAAACTCGGCGTGACCGGTCTGGCTGAAAATCAAGCCTCGGCGATGGTGATGCTATCCTTAAATGACGGACGTAATTATCAAAGTGTCGTCAGCACAGAAGCACCAGATTTTCTGGTACCTGCGCAACCCAGCCAATCTAAAGTGATGACAGAATACTCGACACTAGGCGCTGAACATATTTGGGAAGGTCTTGATCACCTGATGTTCGTCTTCGGATTGCTATTGTTGGTGGGTGGTGGTTCTCGCCTGTTGTGGACGATTACTGCATTCACGGTTGGGCACAGCGTGACACTGGCGCTGATTACGCTTGGTTTTATGACTTATCCTGTATCGCTTATCGAGTTTGCCATTGCTGTGAGTATTTTTGTGTTGGCATTAGAGCTAGCCAGAAAAGAACATGATGATGGCAGTTTGAGTTTATTCAAACGGCACCCCTGGTGGTTAG
>JBLHWY010000193.1:0-10265 GCA_047629195.1 Candidatus Azotimanducaceae bacterium | reverse complement strand
ATTCTTATTGCGGGTGAACTTGATCTTCTTTTCAACCATCGCTAGATCAAGCCCGCGATAGTAATCTGGGTTGTCACCGATCCACCTTAAGTCTTTATCGTCGCTGCCAAATGTAACCTGTAACAAAAACAAGACCTTTCTGTCGATATAAGCATCATTTGCAATCGGCATGATAAGTTCGAGTTTTGAAAAATGGATATACCCTTCAAGCTCAACCGAGACGGGAGTATAGACATTATCCTCCGTTAGCATCTGCAGCTCTTTTTCACTAACAATATGGTAGAGCGTCGTACCAGCAATGGGAGTACCAGTAATGGGAATACCAGTAACAGTAACAGGAGTATCAGCAACGACATCTGTCACAGAAAGAAAACGCCCGTTGCTGTCTCGAACAACGTCATGCGCCTGCAGCACTGCCGACGGATGAATACCCCCTAAGATATGAGGAAATAGTTCGCTGTCAGTTCCTTCGAAATCAGCCTCTTTATTACCAACAGGCGCAGTACCTTCAAATATGGTTCGAACACCCATCGCTGAAAGAGAATCGACAGACATTCGCAGGCAAAACCAATCACCTTTTACATCTGGGTAGAAATGATTACCTATCGTTAGCAGAAAATCTGGATTCGCAGTTGCATGGGTGAACTTATCCTGACTATACGTGGGCGGGTAGTAAGCCGTGTTCGCTTCCAATGCCCTATTCCAAAGGTCTTTCTGAACAAGGTGATATACAAACGGGTATTTCTTAACATATTTAGCTGTGTTTACCTCTGAAGCGGCAACACTATTTTGAGATAGCAAAGTAAGCAAAACTAGCATGTACCAATACTTAGGGACTAAATTTTTTATCATAAGAAAGCCAGGTTCCAAGGGTTGATAGAAAATCAAGTTTGAAGGATAACCTATTATAAAGATACACTGAGATCGATCGACATCAACTCGGATTATGACCTCAATACTATCCAGAGCTCTAAACCGAGAGGTGATTACTAAACTCAGCAAACGCCAGGTGCTAGCCAGACTTGACAGTCAAGCACTCGAATGTCATGCCTGCCTTCTCTTGCAATCGCTGAATCAGCATATCACCCATGGCAGAAGCTGGCGTCCATATACCACCTTCAGTTTCCAGTTCATCTTTTGCAAGACAGATAGCGCTTTCTGCCAACATTTTACAGGTGGCGCCGTAGCCTGGATCTTTATCACCAGTGACTTCAACCTTAACACTTGCCCGCTCACCATCAGCGTTTTGACCTTTGGCAAGCAATTCAATGTTGAAATAGCCTGTTTCAATCGTCTCTTTACTGGGGCCCTCCCCTGGGGCTGGCAGCATAGGTTTCGCCAGTGATCGAGTTGGGTCGAAGGCAGACACCAATCCCATCAGAGCCGACACACCTGCTACAGCCATTGCTTTCAGGTATCCGCTTGGCCCATTACCAACCAACATCGATTCAGAATACTTGAAGTCGTTGCCATAGATAAAACTCATCAGGGCGTTACTTCTTCGCACAACTCTGGTGTTGATCGCTGCCATAACAAACGGTGCGGTCCACTGCCTGAAATCAATGTCGTACAGCGCACCTACTTGATCCTGCTTATCAACGCCGGGAGGCGTGTTAACGGGGTTTAACGAATAAGGATCCGCAAGCAATGTTTTTAGTGATGGATCAGTTTTCATCTCTTCCATCATATTCATCATACTGGCGACTGTACCACCGCTCATACCGCCTTTGGTTTTACCAATACGGCATTTCACTTCATTAGCATAGATACCATGCGCTTTTTTCATCTGCGACTGTGCGAAGTGCACGCCCAGATCAGAAGGGATGCTATCAAAACCACAAGTATGAACGATCCGAGCACCAGTGTTTTGTGCCGTTGTTTCGTAAAGGTCAATCATGCGACGCATCCATTGTACTTCGCCGGTCAAATCACAGTAGTGTGTGCCATTAATAGCACAGGCCTTGACGAGTTCGTTGCCATACATGGCATAGGGCCCGACCGTGGTACACACAACTTTTGTTCTTTGCACAAGCTCCGTTACGGAAGTTTCATCGTTGGTATCGGTAACGATCAGGGGTATTTGGTCCGCGTCATCGCCCGCAATTTTACTAGCAATGTTTTCAAGCTTGTTTTGGTTTCGACCCGCGATTGCCCATTTAAAGTCACTACCCAGACCATAGGTATTGAACACATATTCAACGACCAACTGACCGGTGAAGCCCGTGGCACCAAGAAAAACGACATCAAACTCTTTTGCATTACTCATTTTATTTCCAACTTTCCTTTGTTATACGCAGCGCCTGTCCTGAATCGATACGCCATTTATAAAACAATGCGGATGACAGCAGCGGCGAGACTTGCCTCGATATGATCAATATGGGGTCTAACGTCGGTTTCATCAACGGTATTCAACTAATCTTTTTGCATACCACGTATCTATGTCCCAATTAGATTTCTATTTGCCATGTGGAAGTCAACCGAAGCCGATAAGAAAGGAAGCTATTCCAACCGTACGGCATAGCCCGTGAGAGAACCTGAGGGTTTCACTGTTCCAGACTCCAGCCCTATTTGTCGTTATCTCTCATTATATATAACAGGCTTTCTGCGCTTAACTCGCTTTAAAGCCTCTTTACAGGGTCTAAAAGACATTCTATGAATCGGACTGGGGCCCTGTTTTTTTAGTGCTTCGAGGTGCTGAGGAGTCGGGTAGCCTTTGTGCTGAGCCAACCCATAGCCCGGATACAATGCATCCATCGCTACCATTTCTCTATCACGGGCAACTTTGGCAATGATTGAGGCAGCCTTTATCGCGTCAAATTTTGAATCACCTTTGATGAGCCATGCCGAAGGACAAGCAAACCCTGGTGTTCTATTACCGTCCACCACCACAAAGTCTACCTGACCTTTTAGGCCTGCAACAGCACGTTGCATGGCCAGTAAACTAGCGTGCAGGATATTAATTTCATCAATTTCTTCGACTTCAGCTCTTGCGATACAGTAGCTGTACGCCTGCTCTTTTATCTCAAGATTGAGCACCTCTCGCTTCTTTTCCGACAGCGCTTTCGAGTCGCGCAGTCCCGGTATTGTACGGAAGGTATCGAATACTACAGCAGCGGCAACGACAGCCCCAGCCAAGGGTCCCCGGCCCACCTCATCTACCCCAGCACAATACTCATGCCAATACATTTAAGGCGCCTGCTTGTTACAGAGCTTCAAAATTGCAGACGCGGCAACATCGCCAGAATCGCGTTTTAGGTCAGAGTGAATTTGAGAGAAACGTGCCAACAGCTCATCGTGATTAGTCTGTTGAAGTAATGCCAACAAAGCGTCCGCTAGTGCAACTGGGGTTGAGTCGGTCTGTAAAAATTCAGGCACAATTTTCTCTTCTGCCAATATATTGGGCAGAGCGAAGTGCTTGATTGAAACCACCCGTGACACGAGTGCGTAGGTTATTGATCCCAAACGATAGGACATGACCATTGGCCTCTTTAACAGCATAGCTTCAAGTGTTGCGGTGCCAGAATTCACAAGTACAACGTCTGCGGCTAGCATTGCTGTTTGGGAATTTCCTAAAACGAGTTTAATATTAAGTACTGGCGCATGTTGCTCAATCAATTGTTGTAACTGCGCGAGTCGTTTTTGATTTGCAGCCGGTATGACAAAATAGCTATGAGGGAGTCGCTTAGACACGATTTTCGCTGCGGCGAGAAAATCGGGTGCGGATAAATTGACTTCACTACCTCTGCTGCCAGGCAGCAGAGCAATAACAACAATTTCTTGGGTTACATCATCGGGATACTCGAGTCGCGCCCTGGCTTCCTTTTTTACCACTGGTGCTTGAAACTGAGGTATTTCGTCAGCTTTAGGATGGCCAACAAACTCAACGTTAATACCATGCTTTTGGTAAATTTCGGTTTCAAATGGATATAGCGTTAACATTAAATCAAGATTCCGCTTTAGACTCTTGATTCGCCCTTTACGCCATGCCCACACCGAGGGTGACACATAATGAACAGTTTTAATGCCACGTTTTTTTACCATCCCCTCTAACAGACCGTTAAAGAAGTTAAAGTCGATACCAATAAAGCAGTCAGGTTTAGCAGCGCAGATTCGATCACGCGTGTTTAAAAGGATGCGGAGGAGCGAGGGCAGTCGCTTGATAGGTTCAACGAAACCATTGACAGATAGTGCTTCAAGATCAATCCAGCTTTCCAGCCCCGCAGCGATCATCAACGGTCCACCAATACCAATGAATCGAGCATGGGGGTAGCGCTTTTTAAGCGCCAGGATAAGAGGAGCACCAAGATTATCGCCGGAAAGCTCACCAGCGACTAGTGCGATAGTCAGGGATTGATCATCGACTGCGGACAAGTTGAGTCCTCATGGCTACGGGTGTCAATCAATCAAGAAACTTTTTGTTCAGCACAGGTAAGCAATGTCGAACACACTAATTGATCTCCAACATAGGCTTTACCAGAGGCTTTCAGCCAATGGCTTCGCAAGTTGACAATTTCCACTTCGAGTCGCATTTGGTCACCGGGAATGACAGAGCGTTTGAATTTCGTCTTGTCTGTTCCAGCCAAGTAGTAAATATAGCCATCATCAAGTGTCCGGTTACGACTTTTGAATGCGAGTATGCCAGATACCTGCGCCAGCGCTTCAACAATCATCACGCCCGGGAAAACAGGTGTCTTCGGAAAATGTCCGGTGAACTGAGGCTCGTTGATGGTGACGTTTTTGATAGCAACGATGCGTTTGTTAGCTTCGAATTCAAGCACACGATCAACCAATAGGAACGGATAGCGATGCGGCAATAAATTCCAAATATCTGTTACTTCCATTTTAATTCTCTTTTCATTCTTAAATTAGACATTGCAGGCAAACTTATGGACTCGCCAAAACCCTATTATTAGATTAACTTTGTTAGCTGTTGAGCATTGGACGATGCTAGCGTAACTTCGCCTCTAACCCTCGTATCCGTTTCACTAATTTGTCCAGCTTTTTGAAAACGACAATACTGCGTTTCCAATCTTTGCTTAACATCAGACCTGTGCCCGATGAATAACGGCCTTTCTCTGTAATTGACTGGCTCACCAATGATTTAGCGGTAATTTCAACCTGGTCGGCAATCTCGATATTGTCGATAATACCAACCGCGCCACCGATCAAACAATAAGACCCAATTTTTGTACTACCGGCGATCGCTGTACATCCGGAAATTGCAGTATTCGCGCCAACCCTTGTGCCATGCCCAATCTGGACCTGATTATCCAGTTTAACACCTTCACCAATCAGAGTGTCATTCAATGCACCACGGTCAATCGTCGTACCAGCGCCAATTTCGACATCATTGCCAATTTTAACACCGTAAATCTGTGGTATTTTAACTAGCGTGCCGGTGGCGCCATCGAACTCAAACCCGAACCCGTCTGCACCAATAACAGCGCCCGCGTGTACAATCACTCGGTCACCCAATTGAATATGATGATACAACGTGACATTGGCTTTAATTCGGCAATTTTTACCGATAATTACTTGTTGCCCGACAACACACCCAGGTCCAATAGCGCTATCACGTCCAATTTCGGTACCTGATTCGATTACAGCATTCGCTCCAATCGTGACGTTCTCCGATATATGTGCAGCCGGGTGAATCACTGCGCTTGGATGGATATTGCCGTCGGGTAGAGGTTCAGGATCAAATAGCGCCGCAACACGCCCCCAAGTCAACCGCGGTTGTGGGGAAATAATTGCGGGAATGGAACAACCATCAACATCTTCGCGCCGTAAAATTACGGCTGCAGCCGATGTTGTTGCCAAATGCTTCTTATAGCCAGCACTAAACAGGAAGGTTAGTTCGGTAGCTGATGCGTCAAGCAGGTTAGCGATACCGCTAATCTCAACCGACCCATCACCTACGACTTCAAGGCCTAGCCTCTGGGCTATCTCCTTTAGATTGATATCCAATCTCCGCCTAACAAAGCATTCTTCATCAAGAACCCAAGCTATCTAACGCCCTATCAAACATTATCAAGATGCCTTTCAGATAGCGTAAAAGCTAACCTTGAGTAGCTTGCCTTGAGTATTCTTAGTGCCAAATATCTAGTTCTTTGCGTCAAGCATGTTGAGCTTTTCAGTGACTTTACGCGTGATGTCATAAAGATCACCAACGTAGAGTGCCGCCTGCCGAGGCAAGATGATATCGTAGTCATCGCTCAGCACGAGTTCGTTGATTGCAGATTGAACTCGCTGGTCGATACCGGCAAACAGCTCTTTCTGACGCTCTTCGATCGCGCGCTGTAGCTTCTGACGCTCGTAAACAAAATCATTGTTGATTGATTCAATTTCCTGCTGAACTTTCCGCTTTTCAGCGTCGCTCATAACCTCACCGTCTTTCTGCAGTCTCTCAAGCAACACAGCGGCATCTGTTTGCAACTTCTTGATTGACTCTTGCTCACGTGTGAATTCGTTCTGAATTTGAGCAGTTATCTTCTTTGCACTTTCAGAATTCAAAATGGCGGATTGCACGTCAACCACGGCTAATTTGATTTCAGCGAAGGCTGTTGGTGCCATTCCAAAAAAGGTAAATGTCGCTAAAATTGCAAGTATGCGTTGTTTGATCTGCACAGATAATTCTCCTCAGGTGATCACTATTATGTTTTTTGTGTCATTGTCGATCAGGCCGTGTAGTAAGACCGGTTTAGATTAAGAGTCAAGATGTGGTCAATTCGGACCGCTCGATTCAAAGGAGCGGATATTCACACATCCACCGCAGCGATTCAATGACATATTTACCCATCTGACGGTTATATGCTTCGGTTGATCAAGCATCTCCGATAACGATGAGCTATAAATTGTTAGAACGCTGTTTCAGAGAAAAGTTCGGAAATCGGAAGCCCCATTTTCACACAGCAAACAGGGCGCTTTTCTTTCGTCATATTCCTTAAAATGTTTTACCTAACTCAAACTGGAATACTTCAGCCTCATCGCCTGGCTTCTCGTTAAAAGGCTTAGAAAGACTGAAACTGATCGGTGCAAAACCTGTTATCCAGGTGACTGCTAGCCCCGCTGAATATCTTAACTCACCATCATCAAGACCATTACAGACTTCGCTGACGGCAGCACAGTTGGTATTAAAGACATTGCCTGCATCTACGAAAAACACAGATCTCAGCTGTCGCTGATCTTCAATAAATGGCAGTGGAAATATGATCTCCGCGGTTGCGTCCATTAGCAGATTGCCGCCAATGGGGTCGATACGACTAAAGGTATCGTTTGGCGCTGGTGTCGACCTTGGTCCGAGGGTATTTATCTCGTAGCCTCGTACTGAGCCAAACCCACCGGAATAGAAGTTCTTGTAGAAAGGATAAGTTTCGGTGCCGCCATATGCATCACCAAAGCCCAACTCGGTTTTAAGACGTAGCGTCAGCGCACGGGTAAGTGGGAAAAATATTTGACCGGTATAATTGATGCGAAAAAACTCAAGCTCACTACCGGGTACGGACATCTCAAAGGAAAGCGACTGAGATTTACCACCGGAGGGTAGCAAGCCGCGATTTAGCGCAGACATCTGGTAAGAAGCTGACAAGGTAATCAAGTTGAACTTGTTTCCTTCGCGATCAAGAAAGTCCGAGATCTCTTGAGCAGGCACAACACCCTCTTTAATATGAGTGTTCTCATAACCCACACTCATACCCACCCGGGCAATTTCACTAATGGGGTAACCAAAATTAACACTTCCGCCAAAGGAGTCAGTCGAGAATCTTGCAATATTTCGTTCGTCAAAATCACTACTTCTGAAGAAGAACGAATAGCCCCTACTCACACCATCAACGGTGTAGTAAGGATCAAAGAATGAAAAGTTGTAGGCGGTTTGGAACCTAGAGTGATTGATACCTATATTGACGCTATTGCCAGTACCAAAGACATTGTTTTGCTGATAGCTCGCACCAAGAATAATCCCAGTGTCTTGAGCAAAACCGAGGGTTGCCGAAACTGAACCTGTTGGTTGCTCTTCAACTGAATAATCTACATCTATTTGGTCATCAGAGCCCGCAACAGTGGGGGTCTCAACGTTGACCGCCTGAAAGAAGCCAAGACGCTCCAGTCGAACTTTAGAGTGTTCTATTGCTGAAGTTGATGCCCAACCACTTTCAAGCTGGCGCATTTCACGTCGTAACACCTGATCTTGTGTGATGGTATTGCCGCGGAAGTTAATACGGCGGACATAAGCCCTATTGCCTGCATCAACAAAAAATTTCACAATAACCCCATCACCGGCTTCGTTCTCGACGGGTTGACCTGTTGCACTAGCGAAAGTGTAACCAGCATTGCCGAGAGCGGTTTCAATTCGTTCTTCCGATACAGTCATCAGCTCCCGAGAAAAAACCTGCCCTTCCCTAACCAATAACAAACCACGGATACCCGCCTCAGGCACATCGTGCAATTCGCCAGCGACGTCTACGGAAGTGACGGAGAATTTCTCACCTTCATTCACATTAATTGTGATGTAGATATCTTCTTTATTAGGTGAAATTGAAACCTGTGTAGAATCGACGTTGAAATTTAGATAACCACGGTCGAGATAAAAAGATTCCAGTGTTTCAAGGTCACCGGTCAATTTTTCGCGGGAATACTTATCGTCTTTGGTATAGAACGAAAGCAAAGAGGGTAGTTTAAGCTCAAGCCTTTCGCGCAATGTTTCATTGTCAAAGACAGTATTACCAACAATGTTGATATGCTGAATACCTGAAACGCTACCCTCAGTCACATTGATTTTTAATGCGACCCGATTACGCGGAAGCACTTCAACATCAGCAATAATTTTTGCGCCATAGCGACCCTGCGAAACATACTGCCGCTCAAGATCCGTCCGAATATGTTCCAACGTGACCTTTTCAAAGATCTGGCCTTCGGCTAGGCCTGAATTATTCAAACCTTCGAGTAGCGCTTCACTCTTAATCGCCTTGTTACCCTCAAGCTCTATCGAAGCAATAGATGGTCTTTCCTTAACCAAAATAACAAGCACGGTGCCGTCACGGCCTACCTGCACATCATCAAAAGATCCTGTCTTAAACAGATCAGCGATAAGCGTGCGGATACCCGGCGAATCAACATCGTCACCAACACCAAAGGTCAGCGCAGAAAACACCGTGCCCGCGGACACCCTCTGCAGACCTTCAACTCTGATATCAGAAATTGTAAAGGCGAGAATTGGATTGGAAACCAGCGCGGTGCTGAGAAGTAGCGCAAAACACAGGAAAAAACGTCGAATCATACCCATAAACTAACTAAGCACCGTCAGACTCACCAGAGCCTCATCAAATCATTATAAAATGCCAACATCATGATGCTGACAATAAAAAACATACCCATTTGCAATCCCCAGACTTGAACTTTCTCTGGCACGGGTTTGCGGGTGACTAATTCAACCAGATAGTAAAGCAAGTGGCCTCCATCAAGTACCGGAATCGGTAAAAGATTTAGTACACCAAGGCTGACACTCAGTAGTGCAATAAATCGCACAAACTGTTCTAAGCCGGATTTTGCGGTGGCATTGGCTACCTGAGCAATTGTAATCGGGCCACTAAGATTTTTTGTGGAAATATCACCAGTAATCATCTTGCCAATCGAACCCAGAGTGAAGGTAGTCAGCGACCAGGTTTTCTTCACCGCTGGAATCCAGGCAGAGTAAAATGGATAGGAAACTTCACGCTGCATTTCAGGCGGGAACTCGACTCCAGCCACACCGGCGCCGACATAGCCTGTAACTTTACCTTCAAATTCACGCCTTTCTGGCGTGACCGTAATATTAAGTGTCTGAACCTGTTGATCTTCTCGCGTCCTTACCACGGTCATATCCAGAGGCTGCTCAGGACTCGCCTGAACCATTTCGACCCAGTGGGGCCAGTCAACAACTTCAACTCCATCGATAGCGATTATTCGATCATTGACCTGTAAGCCAGATCTGATCGCAGGTTTATCATCGAGCAACAATCCCAGCACTGCAGGTGTGACGGGGTATTGCAGCCGCAACCCGAGGGCTGATGTAGGTCTTGGCTCATCTACACCCCTCAACCAATTATCAACAGAGATACGATACTCACTACCGCGGATGCCAGAACGCGAATCTGATTGTGAATCTGATTGTGAAGAAGACGATAGCCCAGTAGTGCCAGGCTCTAGAATAGTGAGCGTAATTTCGCCGCTATCGCCTAATCGGTTAAACAATTCAAGGTTAACATCCGCCCAGGTCTGGGTTCGCT
>JBLHWY010000192.1:0-10545 GCA_047629195.1 Candidatus Azotimanducaceae bacterium | reverse complement strand
ACTTTGCCATTGCTGCCCACTGGCGCGATGACACCGTTGGCCACGACTTGTCCTGCCACATAGTTCACATTTGAGGTCGATGGCATCGGCACACCACACGGCCAAACTGTAATGTGACCACCCCCAACAGGTTTCACCACGGTCACATTAACGGCAACCGCAACCGCATTCGATGGGACAATCAAGTTGCCTCCAGAAGGAGAGCTCAATGCTCTATCGGTGACCGACAACTCGATTACCTGCCCGGCAGCTAGCCGCATCGGTACAGCTGAGTCGCTGTTATCCCCAACCCCATCACCATCCGTATCTGTGGTTTCTGAACTGTCTAACGGAAACGCATCGGCCGTATCAAGTACGCCGTCACCATCATCATCACCATCCGTGTTGTTGCCCACTCCATCACCGTCCGTATCAACACTTTCGCCGGAGTGCAGCGGAAACTCATCACTAATGTCTAACACTCCATCATTGTCATCATCTACATCAGCGCTGTTACCCTCTCCATCGCCGTCGGTATCCAAAGACTCTGCGGCGTCGAAGGGGAACTGATCTTGCGAATCGGCAACTGAATCATTGTCGTCATCAGTATCTTCTATGTCCGGAATTCCATCGTTATCATTATCGGTCTGACATAGGTTGGTTACGGATGTGCCTGATGAATCTGCAGAAAAACTTAAAGGGACGGTATTGAGAAACAGAATGCGATTGCCATTTTGCAACAAGGATCCAAACTCAATAAATTCCGTACCAGTGGGTGATACGCTGACGCGCCCGCCTGTGCCTACAATAAACCTGATCGATGCGTTGGATGAATTCGCAATCTGAGCAAATGTGACGGGCCTGTAACATCCTCCACCAAGCCCTTCCCAGAGGACAGGACTATCATCCCTCTCGTCCCCGAACCCCGTGTTTACGATGTCGCCAATGCCATCTTTGTTGACATCATAGAAACTCAAGGTGAATGGTGAATGTGCGTCTGTTGCTGTATTTCTCGCGGCATCGCCCAGTCGAGTTGTCGTCTGATCATCGAAGACCCTGTTACCTTTATTGATCAGCAACCGAACACTACGACCAGATAACGCTCGAGATACAGAAGTAATAAACAGGTCCAGATCACCATCGTTATCAACATCATTGGTTAAAGTTTCATTAACTTCAGTGTCGTTTTCCGTACCAAATATAACTTCATCAACCAGCAGCGTCACATTTTCATCTGTAAAATTGCCCTGCCCATCATTCCAGTGGATTCGCGATGCAAACCTTGTTTGTTCGGGATTATCGAGGCTTAGGGTACGACGACCAAGTACCAGATCTGGGAATCCATCGCCGTCGAGGTCAGAAAGCTCTGCGGCGAAGGTGTCCTGCACTAAGCTAAACTGATTGAAGACAACAAGTGACCTCGGCAGCTTATCGCGATCAAGGGTGAAGTTTGCATTACCGTCGTTAATTAGCAGATATGATACTTCATTGATATCACCAAGATCAGTGTTGGCCACAAAAATATCAATATCACCGTCGCTGTCCACGTCTGCCGACGCAGAGTTGTGGGAGAAGGCATCAATATTTGGCAATCGATCAGAAACATTAGTAAAGCCGCTTCCAGTACCCAAAAGAAGCGTGTCTCTAAGACCTGGAAACGGGTCCGCGTCATGTCCTTGGTCAGATATGAAAATATCCAGGATACTGTCCCCATTAAAATCTTTCACCTGCACTTCTCTGGCGCCTTCTGTAAAACCGGCATCACCGTCAAATTTGGTGAAGGTGTTATCGCCATTATTCCGCAGTATAACGCCTTCCTGGCCACCTCTTGCGCTCTGATCAACATTTGTACCAGCGGTCACAATCGCATCTGTATCACCATCGCCATCAAGGTCTGCCATGTAGGCACCAAGAAGAGTATCCGATGGAAACGGCAATGATTGTTTACTAAAAACAACGTCTTCAGTTGTGTAATTTGATTGTTCCGCGTTAGCAGGACAGACAAAACCAATCGAGAGACCCAGAACAATATTGAGAAGGGGGTATCTTATTTCTGGGCCAATGAACGAGAGATTCTTTTTGAAGGGCACAGGAACGCTCCAGAGAATTTTTTAGTGAAATAGTACAGTACCAAGAATCTTGCTGCGATCAAAGGAATGCCCCTTGGACAGCTACACACAACTGCCCTGAAGGTGCTAACTTCGCCAAAGGCTCCAGTTCCTTCCCGTCTATCATAACAATTGTTCCTCCAGGATTAGCGGAGGGTCGACTTCGGCTCGTTAGTTGACAGTTTGGTTAAATATTAAACAGCCATCACTTATTTCCGCTATCGGCCATTAGCGGAAGTATAAAAGCCAACGATCAGCTCCCAAGCTACGGGTCCGCTTTCGGTAAGCTGTGGAATAATTCTGATACTAGAATTTTTCGAAAACGCATCTAGCATGCGAGTGTTCTCTGTTCATACATCACCAAAAATGCAGCCTCCAGTGCAACATAACAATCTTCAACATGACTTAAGTCCACGCTAAGGCCTTTGTGCAAGATATCTCACACAAAATCGGGCAGATGTCCGCTTTTCCCAGACCTTACATAACCTCAATATTGATCACGCAACAGATGCCCAGCACCAAGCTCGCAGAGTTGCCGAATCGCGATTCACACTTTTTGTAGCTGCTATGAGTGCTTATCAGAGGAATTGACCCCCCCACCTGAACCGTTGTGTCAGATGGAGGGGTCAGTTTGCTTCCAAGTCTGTTAATTCGACATCGTAAAACGCGTTATCGTAGAAGCCGAACGGGACTCGAGCTGATCACTTTTCAACCACTACCAACTCTTTGAGGAATTTTTAGTAATCGATGAGATGGCAGAAAACTCCTTTCTCGAGGGACTTGCACCGTTACTTGACCGAGTACGAAACCTTCCGAAAATCTAACAACTGAGGCTTGCTAGCAGTTGACACCCAACTGACTGCCTTGCCAAAAAAACCAACACGCATCAAACCACTAACCTAACAAGGATTGATTTCAGGTAAGATCAAGCTTTCCGAGCAGAACTAATCATGAAAAAATTCACCACTCTCCTCTTAGCCCTCAGCTTATTTGGCTGCGCTGGAATGTTCATCGAAAGCGCACCAATCTCTATAAAGCAAGGCGACGTCAGGCACATGCTTACAGCTCGTTACGGAGGCATCGAGCCAAGTGAGGCTTCGATGATTAAGGCAATGAATAAACGGGCAAAAGTTATTTGCAATGGAAGTTTTGAATTGGTGAATGAAGCGCGGAAAAAAGTGCCCCTTGGATCAACAGAGCTAACCCGCGAAATTCGCTGCCTGTAGCCAACGCTATTGACGCGAACTAGCTACAGCATTGCCATGATGGGAAGTAGTCAGCAGTACTAGCTAGAAGAATGAGCAGCGGCGAATAAGTACTCGCCGGCTACGATGGCAAGAAACGCGAGGTCGTAAAACGTTGCAACAAAGATTGGTATTGGCTGGATGCACCGCGGATGGGAATGAATGAATCCAAGTAGGAAACGAGTGGCAGAACTTCTTAAACGCTCTCCGGTGTTCGCGCGTGAGCGCCTCCGATGACCAACGCCATTCCAGACATTGTGACCATCGTGGGCCCCAGTTACTTCCAGCCAATTGCTGATTTGGTAGAGGCGATGCTTGATAAGCCTCGACCAAAAGCCAGCCCTACCGGTTCAGGTTTCAGAGAACCGGGCTACGCTGCTTCACTGATTGTTCTTTCCGTTGCTGTTCTTGAGTCTTTTGCGGCACGGGCCAAGTACTGTCGAGCCGATGAAGCGAAGGGCGCGCCGAATAACATCCCCGATTTACTTCTGCACCTCTATCCCAACTTAATTAATCATGCACAGCTTATAGAAGCATTTCTCATACGTAACGTTGCATGTCATAACCATGTTTGGCACCTAGATAATCGAGATTCTCCAAACAGCGCTGACACGATCAAAACTCCAAAAGAGCTTGGTGCCATAACTAATAGACACTATGACGTTGTGGTCAATACGAACACGAGGAGAACAAATATCTTAGAGCTAAATGCGAGCCCTTCATCTCTAGATCGCCATGATGTTTTAAAAGTCATGGAGGTGGTCTGGGAAACGTTGACTCTTATGAATAAAAAGGATTTCTCCGTGACGCCTCTTGTTAACGATGGAATCGTTTTTCGACGCGAAAGAAAACGTTATTCTGATCTCATGAGTTACATACAAGACGCACTTTAGAATGCTGGCGAAGTCGTTCCCAAGGGGTGCTCGGACTTCGCGAACTGTCCCTTGGATTGCCTGACGAGCTGATAACTGATCTCATACGTATCATCAGAAATAAACAGCCGGGACAGATATGCCGCTAGAGTCAGGACAACTATTCAAAGAAGTGATCATGTATCTTTCTGTCTTGAGATATCTAATTAAGTCTAGAACCAAACTGGGTAGATTGGATCTCAACAAGGAAACAGAGGTTTTCTGCCGAGACTTATTGAACCTCGTATATAACTGGGATCTTTCCGACCTAAACAGGGAAAAAGCTAACTACCCGGCCATTGATCTTGGCGATCGAAATTCTCGAATAGCTGTACAAATAACGGCGACGAGCGGGACTACCAAGGTCAAGCAAACATACGAGGGCTTTCTAAAACACAATTTACAAAAAGATTATGACCAGCTATTTGTTTTGATCTTAACGGAGAAAGAGCAAAGAAAATATCCGTCATACAACACAGTCTTCACTTTTGATGCCAGCAAACACGTAATCGATCTAGATGACTTACTTAGTGCAATCGAAAGCATGACACTAAGCGACCTAGAAGTTGTTCACGCTTACATCGCAAGCGAAATGCAGCCGTTGATCCAATTGTTCGCCGACAAGAAAAGCCTATTAGCCAGTAGAGAAAAAATTAGCATAAAGTTTCCAAAAAACTGCGCCAGATTTCTAAAAGCAAATGGATTCCCCGAAGATGATCCAGAAGCTGCCGAAGCGAGCACCGAATCTTTACGGAAGTTCCAGAAAGAGTTAGCAGCTATCCCCAAAGTCTCCAGGGAGTTCCTCTACGTTGTCGCGTTAAGAGGAAAAGTTGTACCTGACGCAGCGCAGGATAGGCTCTCGGCAGTCCCACAGGAGGTAATGAACGACTTGCGTCTAGGCTGGAATGAATTACGGGATCAATATTCAGTCTTTGACTCAAATGGCTGGATGGACTACCGGGAAGACTCTTCCAATCAGCACTACCTAAGCATTTTTTACGACGACCAAGACGGCACGGATATTCCATATCAAATCAAAGTCTTCGCTGAACAAGAGTTCAAGGATGACGTCGACGAACAACTTAGGAAGATTATCGTTGAGTATGATTTCAGTGAATTCGAATCCGATTAAACGCGTAAGGAACACGATTTATCCAAGACTAACCTAACAAGTAAAATGCCGTGTTGATGGATACATGGTGTTTAAAGGTGTAAAACTCGTTACATGCAGATTTTTTTAGACACGAATGCACTAATAGCTGAGAAGTTCTTTCGCTCTGCTCGGGTGGAGCATTTCCTCAATTTAACAGAAGCACTAGAAATCAAAGTGATTATTCCAGACATTGTTGTGGACGAAGTTGTGGGCAATTTCCAACAGAAATTTCGCGCAAGCTTCGCATCCTACAAAAAGTCACTAGACGAACTTAGCAAATTGGTTGATGTGACCGAAGTATCAATGTCAGCAGATGAAGAGACAGCAAAATATCGTGATTGGTTACGAAAGCTATTTCGAGATAACGATATAGAGTCACCAGGGTACGGCGATAACATTACATTCAAAGAACTTGTAAATGAGTCATATAAAGGCAGAAAGCCATTTAAGCCGAACCAAGATGGAATGAAGGATTACTTCATATGGCGCCAGCTAAAAGAGGCATCCGAGAGCTATGAAGGGCAAACTATCTTTATCACGGACAACTTGGTTGATTTTTGTAAGAACCCCAAAAGTTCTGCATTGGAGCTACACCCTGAGTTAGTCTCGGAGCTAACAGAAAATCGAATTGTAGTGCGCCGATCTATAAAAAATCTGCTTACTGAGGATTTAACGCCGTCGCTGAAGGAAGTGCCACTAGCCACATTGGCTTCTCTTACTGACGACACGGTTCGTGAAAATACAGCATCGATTCTTATAGATGACCTGAGTTATTACGGGGCATATGGTTTCGAGGGGGTTCCGTTTGCTAATGACGTTACGATCTCAGCCGTCAACAACCATGAAATCGAAGAAATCACGCCGATGAAAACTGAGAAAAGCGATGAGCTGGCGTTATATGTTCGCGGTAAAGTAGCTGTCGAGGTCGAAGGCTTCGTTGACAAGAGCGCCTATTACAGTGAGCGAGAAGAACCACAGTACACGATAGACGATGCTAACTGGAACGAACACGTTATGAGTGTTTATTGTTCCGCCGACCTTCCTTTTGAACTCGAATTGTATTACTCAATCACTGAGAATCGTATCACTGGTCATTCAATTAACCTGAAGACTGAAGTTGAAAACGACTATTACTAGCTCTGGCAACTCAGCGTTAAACACCCCAAGCCAGGCCTTAACCGGATACCCCTCCCCTAGCCCGAACCAAGCATGATTTCGGGGAGCGATAGGGGGCGCACTTCAGCAAAACGTGTAGTTTTTATCAATCTTAAAGAAAGTCTTTCCAATAGGCCTAAGCCAGTCACATGCTTACTCTATCGGAATGACGCTTTGAGGAAATTTTGAACCAATGATCGACCGCGACTTTAAATAGCCCTTCAATACCTCAGCATCCATAGCTCTACGATCAGCCAAGTCGACCAACTGCTGATCAGCTCCGATAAGCCCGATTGTTTCCGTGAACCTATCCTCGCCGTCATTCTGTCTCGGCCTTCCTCTATCGTATGAGACATATGCATAAGCAGAGTCTGTAAAGCCCTGTTCGTAACCATCGAAGAAGCCTTGCCAACTTATATTGCGCGCTCTAAGCTCTATGTAGCCTACCAGTGTGACAAATGCGAAACACCCACGGACGATAAGCTCCTCAAACAAAAATCCGCACACACCAGATAGAATACAAATCACTTCTAATACCCGCGAACTGAATAGCCAATTCTGCGCTTCAGTCTGCATAAAGCGCCACTTTGATAAGTTCCATACTGCTTGAAGATTATCGTTCATCCGCCTCTCTTTGATGTTTGATGCTCCTCAGAGCTTTGCACCATGCCTCGAAGAAATAAAGACTCTATCCGCTTATCTCTGGCAAATTTTGGGATCCACCAACAAGAAAAAACAGCATCTGCTGCCATTGTAGAAACCAACCAACTCAATTAGAGGCGACTCTGTCAAGCCGCATAGGGCAAGCGATGAACGTATAACCCATTGCACTATTCTGCGTATTAGACTGCATGCTAGACGTGAGATATCGACCTCAAAGTGCGTAAGCAAATCAATCGATGTGGCCAGGTTGAGAGTGCTGATTACTTTTTGATCAACATGCAAATCACAAGGTGGCTCAAAAGGTAAATAAACAGTATGGAGTTAACACCTAGGTAGCGCGCACCACTAAACAGCCAGGCTAGACCTAGAGAGCAAAATGGTTTAAACAATCGAGTCAATTTTCTTGAGGTTTGCAAATCCTAATCTTACGATGTAATTTCAAAGCGCCTAGCAGAATCAGGATCAGAAGATGCTCATCATTCAGATAGCACTCGGGATCGTCATGGCTGTTGTAATCTTGGTGTATTGGCGAGAAATCGGCATCGCATCAATTTACTTTTTAGCATTCATAATCATAGCAGCTCTTATTTTCGCGCTTGGCGCTACATTGTTCACCTACCCTTATGAATCAGCATGGTTTGTCGCAACAATAGTTTGTGTCTACTTACTCTGGTTAAGCGTTAGTTTCGTCGAGAAAAAGTCTGGAGTAAGAAGCTCTGACCTTGTATGCGCGCTCATAACTTATGCCTTCTGCGGTTACATGATTGGTGTGGCGCTAAGCCCTGGTTCTGTTTCAAAGGATGTAGCCAATTTGGATGTCCTTGCGACCCTAACCTCACTCTTAATCGCGGCATTACCTACTGCATATGTAGGTTACTTTTGGATAAAAAACCACCTCGCTAGAAAGAAAGACTCGCATAGCAATTGATTGAAAAGATCCGACGACTTTAATGCAAATTTCTTGCGAGATTGATTGACTTGGAACCGGGGCCGAAGCCCCGGCGGTAGAATATCAGATGCACTGATTTCAGGTGTCTACCAATCCAAGCACCCAAACTTTTGCCATGCCCTTTCCTGAAGCCCATTAACCATGGCATTTCTAGCATGACGAGGTAGGTAATAGGTCTCAGGTAATGGGTTACTGGTAAAAGGTCGTTGGTCAAAAGTATTGAGTCATGGGTGATACGCCCCATCTACAATGCTTAGTATTTGATCAACCACCGAATATTGCAAAGGAGGCGGTATGGCCCGTTGCTTGTAGTCTTTAACAACAGATCTAACGGATACTTTAACTGTCTTATCAATCAGCGGCTTAAGACTCACTCGATCAAGCCGAAAATCGGGTAGAACATTCGCCAACTGAAAGGTTAAGTCTTGCCTCCTGGTCAACTTGAAGCGGCCATTTTTTTTCGGTGGGCCAACCAAGCCTTTCACGTTGTACGCTCCGTATATCTCCTCACCAAACAATCCAGGCTCAACAATTAGAAAATTTAAATACACCTTTGGCTTACCACCAAAAGCTGCGCAATTTGTTTCGTGATGTTTGTAAACTGCTGTGTACTCTCCAGCGGGGATTAGCCTAAAGTTTCGCCCGACAATTGTTATATCGCTCATCGGCAATCACCTTTCCACCGAGAAGGCGTTAGAGAAGCACGCTCTAAGGCCTTTTTCAGGGGTGCATAGGTACATTTGAGGGGTTCAACAACGACACATATTGCTCGATAGATCTCACCCTCTATGCACCCTCGGAATCGATTTTTTGCTTTTTGTTTTTGAGCCTCATTCATATAAAAACAAACAGCTTCACCCTTGAGATAGACGCGATCCAAACAGCCAGGATCAAGGGGACATATCGGCGCGTTGCAAGAATGATATTTGGGACAATGGTTCGGTCGCAATTGAATAAGCGCCGCGATCGGCACATAATTGATCATATTCCTTACCTCGAAGTTTGGAATTGAAACCCGCTAGACTCTCTCGACAATTGGCTAGCGGGTTTCTTCGTTTATTTGAGACGTGTTTTGGTATTCTTGAAATTGCTCAATGAACGTTCGAAGAGATGAGAATTTGTATCTCACACTACGATTCAGTCGAATAAACGGCGGGGCGGGTTTTCCGAAAAGTATTCCGGTATGACGAGACTGTTTAAGCGTCACGGGTGACACGCCTAAAAACGAAGCCGCTTCTTGAGTCACTATAAGAGCGTCGTACTGCTTGTTACTTTCGATGGAGCAGTCCATCTAACTTCCTTATTAAGTCGGAAATCAGATATTAACCAGTGAACGGTCAATGTTCGCGCCTCAAGAATGTCGAGATATTTTTCCGGACAGATTTTTCAAGACTTTCTTTCCACTTTAGCGCCCTGGCGTCTTTCGGAGAAGTCGTCGGTAGATGCGCTCAGAAAAGACTCTTTCAAGTAGAGGGATACTTTGCTTTCTCACCCTGTCAGCTCTGTTGAAATCACCATCCGGCCAGATGAGAGCGCCCATTGCTTCATTCGTGAGTTTAGTGCCAGTTGCTTCTTGCCATAGAAGCAAGTCAAAACAGGGCAGTACGCCGTAAGTGAACCAACGCTGAAAATCGATTTCCTTTAGTGCTCGATTAGAGTCAACCCTCTTAGCTTTCGCTTGTCTATGTTGAACCAGCCTAAGGAAGTCCGCCTGTAGCGTTTCAGTATCCTGATTTAGATCGATAGCCACCAAGAGTACATCTGAATTTTGATCCAATTCACCTTCGAGAAAGGTATGGCTTGAAGGCGAGTAAGCCCTTGCGGTTCTAAACACGGCTGCAGCGAACTTGAGATCGGGTTCTTTAGATTGCAGCTCAGTTTTCGCTGCACTGATGAGCGACTTCTCTATCGAAAACTCTGAACCAGGCTTCCGTGATTTTCTTTCGCTTTTTCTAACCAATTGAACAGATGATGACGGGAGGACATATGGGCTGGGGAACCCAATATAGATGAATTCCTTAAAAAACTCAGCAATAGCTACTGATTGAACTCCGCTTTGAACAAAAAGTGTTAGTAGGTCTGAAAATACACTTCGGGAATAGATGCTATCCCTCCAATACACAGGATCTTTGTTCGCCTGGTATTGGCTGAGCTGGAACCAATCTCCTGGTTGCACCATTTTGCCCTTATCGTGGACTTAACATCTGAAACCGGGGCTGAAGTATGAATAAAATCTCCATAACCCGTTGATTAAACTGGTAGCTACGGGTGGACTTGAACCACCGACCCCAGCATTATGAATGCTGTGCTCTAACCAACTGAGCTACGTAGCCACATCTTTCAAGCGATTTCTGGCGGGGTGCCAGAAGGACGCGAATTCTCC
>JBLHWY010000191.1:0-10729 GCA_047629195.1 Candidatus Azotimanducaceae bacterium | reverse complement strand
TCTAAGAAACAGCAATGATATTGGCGCCCTGATTTTTCGGCGTAGAATCATCGCAATTGCGAATGGTCTCTGCCACCTGAAACATTGGCTGCTTAAGCATGTTTTTGAGTTCTTCGTTAGCACCAACTCGCTCGAGTGCTCTATCCATACACAATAGCCATTGATCCCGTTCTTTCGGACCGATGCGAAATGGTTCATGAGGGTCCGTCAGGCAGACTGTACCCTTGATGGCTTGATAGACCGGCGGACCGCCCATCCAGCCTGTTAGGTAAGCCGTTAACATGCGTTTGATGTGGTCTAGGTTATCTGCATGCATTTGTCGGATTTCGTTAACGGCGGTGAGTTCGTCCATGACATCATAGAATGCGTTAACAAGTTTTTTGATACCTGCGTCACCGAGTAACTCATAGGGTGTTTGGGGTGATTCAGTCATTCAGGTTTCCTCCGAGGGTTAGGGGCATATTCAGTCACCGAGTTTACTGAACTCAAAACGAAGTTTCGAGATACGGTTGCGGAAAAAGAAACCAATATAACTAAATACTAAGCTCAAGGCCAAGCTGTCATGTCAATCGCAAACAAGCATCATCAGCAAAGACTACAATCATGATAAAGGTTTATTACTTCATCAAATCTGAGGACGCGCTGGCTCTACGCAAGGACGCTGTCGATATTTTGCGACAATCGTGTCCTGCGCTCCAATCCGCTCTACTTTCCAGTGCGATTAAACACGCTATACCAGATCGTCCAGCAACATTGAGTGGCGTTTTAGAGCTTTGGTTTGAGAGTATTGCGGGGGCTGAAGTTGCAAACGAGTTTTCTCCCGCACTGCTATTCTTGAGCTCAGTCGAGGTGGCGCCTGCTCTAATGGGTATGGAAAGGATTGTGATGCGCCAACCCAGCTTCTATGAAAAAAATGGTGTAAAAGCGATTTACGCATTTCGGCGCAAAGTGAGTATGCCTGTTGAGGAATTTCAACATTACTGGTGGCACAACCATGGACCCATCGCAGCGTTGACCGAAAATGCGACCTGCTATGTTCAATGCCACGTTGCAAAAGAATCTTATCAGAATGGGTCACCCGCTTATGATGGCGTGACAGAGCTTAACTGGCCGGACCTACCTGCAGCCTTGTCGGCCTTGGGTTCCCGGCAAATGGCGGAAGATCAATCTAGCGATGCAAGAAACTTTGTTGAACTCGACAGCGTTGAGTTAATGATTGCAAATCAAACGATGATTATCCCACCTTGGAAAGAGACATTATGAACGACCAATCAATAAATTATGATGACGTAAAGCAATATCGCCTCGACCCTGAACGCATACAAGAGCTTATTATGTCGGCGGGTGAATGTGTGTTCATCTGGGCGAACAAAGCTGGGCATCCTATTGGTGTGATTACTGCCTACGTGCCGGTTAAAGGGAAAATCTGGATGACCGCGACCAAAGAAAGAGTCAGAATTAAAGCAATAGCCAGGGATGGCAGGTCATCCTGTGTCTTCACCAGCAAGGGAACCGCCATGGGTGGCGGAAAAACTGTTACTTATAAAGGCCATACGGTAATTCATGATGACCAGCAAACCAAACAATGGTTTTACAAGCTGCTAGCCAGAGGTATGGCTGGCCGCCCCGATGACGGCAACGAGTTCACTAAAAATTTGGATCCAGACTTATTCGTCAGATTCCTAGATACTCCTGAGCGAATTGTGCTCGAGTTTACGCCGGAGATGACAATCCCATTTGACGGTGACAAGATGGCGCAAGGTACCGCAGCAGCGTACGCCAGTTTTGCGAAAGAAGAGAGCTAGCTCCGAGCAGGCTAGCTCCGAGCAGGCTGGCTCCGTGCAGGCTAGCCGCCAGCATTCATAGATTGTGATATGACTGAAAAGCCTTCAGTTGCAGCAAGACGTTTGCCGACCACTGCCTGGTAGTCATCTGAGTGGTACCAGGCCTTGGCTTTCTCTACACTCTCAAACTTGATGATGACTGTTTGCGCTCCCGGCGGGGTGCCTTCAACTGTTTCTGCTGCGACATCAAAGGCCACAAGTTCTGCTCCATGAGCAGCTAACGTTGGGCCAGCTCCTGCTGAATATTCCTGGTAGAGACCTGCGTCGTTTACTTGGTACTGTGCGATAAAATATGCTGCCATGATGGTTCTCCTTTAAAGTATTCTTTGTGGATATGCTGGTGCAAGATTGCCGTGTTCATCTCGTACATCAAACTCGTTACTCAGATCTTCTACCCATTGTATCGAGCCGCTGCGTGACATCAGGTCAGGGGCTTGCGCTAATGCGACGACGGTTCGACCAACACCTAAGGTCGTTTGCGCACCCGACGGATCACGACCACTTGCGATAATGAACTCTGTCGCAACTGATCCCGGGTAAAGTGTTATGGCTGCTATCTCTTTGTCCTTCAGCTCTATCGCCATATCTGCTGTTAACCGATCAAGGCCAGCTTTACCCGCGCCATAGGAAGAAGAAAAGTGATAAGACTGACCGCCGGGTGACGACACATTCACAATCAAGCCACCAGCGCCCGCCGCGAATAAAAGTTTTGCCGCATGCCAACTTGCAACATAGTGTGCCCGTAGTCCGATACCTACCTGATCATCCCATACTTGAATTGGATGGTCCCAAAACCCGCCACCCCAGGCCGGTGGGCTTGGAATTTTGTAAACATTATTAACGAGAATGTCTATTTTGCCTTGTTCTTTGCCTATTTTCTCGAAGAAATCTGCAATTTCGTTATCGTTTGCGTGGTCAACTCGCATTCCATGACCTTCGCCACCAGCTGCATTGATCGCGGCAACGGTGCCTTCAATGGTTAGCTCGTCTACGCTGCCAGTAGTGCGTCCGGATACATAAACGATTGCGCCTTGTTCTGCCAGTGCAACTGCTGTTCCGCGACCAATTCCGCGGGTGGCACCAGTAACAACACACACTTTTCCTTTCAGTGACATAACTAAATCCAAAGTTGAAGAAGATCCGGCATTGTCGCGGTTTAACATAAAACCGTCAAGCTTGACGGTTATTATTGGTTGCTATCCAAATGCGCCAAGAGCTTCGAGCTAGGCACCTTGAGGTGTTTGGCAGTGTTTGCTAATAGTGTGCGGTGCCGCCGTCAACGCTAATGAGGGCACCTGTGATGCCTGCCCCCTCTTTGCTTGCGAGCAGCAAGGCAACGGCTGCAACCTCTTCGACCTTGTTGGGACGATTAATCGCTGCTTCGCTGGCGAACATGGCGACCATTTCGTCAAACGAAATTCCCATTGCTGCCGCTGTTGCTGGCCCGTTGTCTTTGACGATGTCGGTGATAATGAGTCCCGGGCAAATAGCATTTACCGTGATGCCTTCCGTGCCAACTTCGCGCGCGATAGACTTGGTCATTCCATTTACCGCGTGTTTTGCGGTGACGTATGCAGTTAATACCGGCTTACCATTTTTACCTTCGACAGACGACATGTTGATAATTCTACCCCACTTGTTACCCAGCATATGTTTGAGCGCACGTCTGGTGGCCCAAAATGTGGAGTAGACGTTCCACTTCATACAGAGATCAAACGCTTCATCAGAGAGATCGACAGCAGGTTGCAAATCACCCGCACCGCCAGCATTGTTGACCAGAATATCGATCGAGCCATAAGTCTCAACAGTTTTGTCTACAAAAGCCTCGATGTCGTTTTGGCTTGTCGCATCGCCTTGAATAAAAACAAGACGGTCTCCTGCGCCAATCTCCTCAAGCACCGCCGCTGCCTTTTCTGCATTGCGAGCCATGATCGTTACTTTTGCACCCTCGGCCAAATAAGATTCCGCGATTGCTCGCCCAATCCCGGCGGAACCGCCCGTAATCGCTGCCACTCTGTTCTCAAGTTTCATAAGATCTCCAATAGTTCACACACGTTTATTTTTTTGAGTCATCGTACTACTTAAGCCGTCTAGCTATTCATTTTTCTGAACTCCTTACAAGATTCAAAACGCTGTATATCACATCTACGAAACATAGAAAGGGTGTACATGCTAAATGGTCTTTTCTGGGTTCACGTTTATCTTAAGTCTTGTCGGTCAAAATCTACCATATAGGGTTTTCGTTTGCCCGTGAATGCAAGTTAACAGAAAAATTTGTCTAATTTGAAAGCTTCATGGGGGGCATGCAGCGAAGTCACTTACTCCTAGGGTGCGCTAAAAAATGTTTTGAACAAAGATTGCGCGAAGCACGGCCTGCTATTAGGCATGGTGTCGGCAGGAAAAGCATTTTCGGAGGAATATCGCTGGATTATATCTCGTATTAGTAGATGAAAAATATCATTTTCGATAACAGTGACCCTAAGGCGCAGCCCTTATTCTTCTAATTTCGGTCATCTCGAGACCCTCGATGATCTTTTTGCTACACTCTTCTGCGTCTTAGCTGACGAGCATTATTGAGCGCCTGTATTTGGTCGAATATTGTCTATCAGCGGAAGTGGAAAGTTGTTGGGCTAGTTCTACGCGTTAATTGGCGCTTGTTCTGTGCCCCTTATTGAGGGCAATACAGATGCTACCTAAGGCGTTAAATTTTCAATATCATTTAAATTGGAGAGTTTCCTAAGATGAATGCGTTTCCCCGTGTTATGTGCTCGATACTGCTGCCGTTACTAGCCGGCTTCTCGATTGGCGTCACTGCAGACGGGGCAAAGCAATACTCAGCCCCCGTTGGTCAGAACTATCCGAAAGAAGTGTTCTTCGGTGATACTCATTTGCATACCCGGAATTCTGCAGATGCATGGAGTATGGGTAATCTCAACCTGACGCCTGATGATGCTTATCGATTTGCCCAGGGTTCACCTGTCGTTGCACACAATGGCATGAAGGTTCAGCTGCGTCGACCCTTGGACTTCCTGGTCATCAGTGATCATGCAGAATATTTGGGCGCATTTTATCGTTTCAACGTTAAGGATCCTCTGGTGACCAAAACTAAAGTTGGTCGACAGTGGCAAAAGTATGTGGAAGAAGGCGATTTGGCAAAGTTCTTTGGTTCCTTCGTTAACAGCATGCGTAACCCGGAGGAAGACCCAGCGTTGCCCCTGCCGGTTCGTCAGACAGTCTGGAACGGTGTGACGCGTACTGCAGACCAACACAACAAACCTGGCGTGTTTACAGCATTTTCCGGTTATGAGTGGACGTCAATGATTTCGGGTAACAATTTGCATCGAGTGATTTTGTTTAAAGATGATGCGAGTAAGGCCAGTCAAATGATTCCTTTCTCAGGTCAGGATAGTCTCGATCCTAGGGACTTGTGGCAGGCCCTGTCTAATTATGAGGCATTGACGGGCGGAGAAGTTCTCTCCATCGCTCATAACGGTAACCTCTCCAACGGGATGATGTTTCCCGCGCAAGCGGTTGGTGGATCTCCAATCGACGAAGAATACGCTCGTTTACGCGCCAGGTTCGAGACTGTGTATGAGGTGACTCAAGTGAAAGGCGATGGCGAAGCCCACCCGACACTGTCACCTGACGACGAATTCGCGGATTTTGAAAACTGGGATTGGGACAATATTGGTCGTTCTCAGAAAAAGGAAGATTGGATGCTGCCGCAGGAGTATGCGCGAGGAGCGCTAAAGCGCGGGCTCCGCTATGAGGACAAGTTGGGTGTTAATCCGTTTAAGATTGGTCTTATCGGGAGTACTGACGGCCACAATTCTATCTCTACGCCGGAAGAAGATAATTTCTTTGGTAAGTTTCCAGAGTCAGAACCTGGCCCTGAGCGTCTGGAAAATGCTATGGCTCTTGACCGGCTATGGCAAAATTCTCTACTTGTTGCTTCAGGTTATGCTGCGGTTTGGGCTAGAGAGAATACCCGTGAAGCAATATTCGATGCGATCAAGCGACGTGAGGTTTACGCTACAACGGGTTCGAGGATAAAAGTCCGTTTCTTTGCCGGTTGGGGTTTTGCTGAAAGCGATATTCATCGTCCTGCAATGCTGGATATTGCGTATGGATCTGGTGTGCCTATGGGCGGAGACCTGAATGGTGCTGAGGAGGGCGAGTCGCCGACCTTTTTGGCGATAGCTGCAATGGATGCTGATGGAGCTAAGCTTGATCGTATACAGATCATAAAGGGTTGGATGGACAGAAACGGCTCGTTGCTCGAAAAGGTCTACGATATTGCCTGGTCAGGTGAGCGTAAGCCTGACGAGATAACCGGCAAGCTGCCGTCAGTTGGTAATACCGTTGATATTGAAAATGCCACCTACCTGAACACGATTGGCGAGTCGCAACTTACGGCTTTTTGGCAGGACCCAGATTTCGATCGAACAGAGCGAGCTTTCTATTATGTCCGTGTCCTAGAGATCCCAACGCCTCGATGGACAACTTATGATGCTGCCTACTTTAAGGTTGAACTTAGTGAAGAGGTGCCAAGCACGATCCAGGACCGGGCCTACACTTCGCCCATTTGGTACACGCCATGAAAGGTTCACAGCTTAAACAAGCCTATGCTAAAGCTGAGCATTGTCAAAAAGTAGTCTGCAGTTGAGCTGGCTACTGCGACTTGGGTACGGTGTTGGCCAGTTACCTGAGGGTATAAAAAGT
This sequence comes from Candidatus Azotimanducaceae bacterium, assembly GCA_047629195.1. Taxonomy (GTDB): domain Bacteria; phylum Pseudomonadota; class Gammaproteobacteria; order Pseudomonadales; family Azotimanducaceae; genus UBA4582. The sequence goes on along the minus strand of JBLHWY010000191.1, from coordinate 4,163 downwards.
GCCGCTTTCGGTTTCTATTTGCTATTCTTCTTCAATCAGGTATTGGGGCTGTCTGGCACTTTGGCTGGCTTTGCGGTCTTTATTGCGCTGTGTTTCGATGCGCTCAGCGACCCTATAGTAGGTTCCTGGTCTGATTCAACCAGATCCCGCTTAGGTCGTCGCCACCCGTTTATGTATTTGGCTGCAGTTCCATTTGCAGCAAGTTTTTACTTGTTGTTTGTGCCGCCTGAAGGTTTGGGAACCACTGGGTTGTTTTTTTGGTTGTGCGGCTTTGCTTTGTTGACCCGCACCGCCATGACCTTCTATACCGTGCCTTACATGGCCCTCGGCGCTGAGCTTACCGAGGACTATGACGAGCGAACCCTGCTTTCTTCGCTGCGTACTATTTTTCAGTTGATCGGCATGTTTGTCGTCCTGATTGGTGCCAATCAGCTGTTCTTTGGCGCAACTGAGGCATACGCTAATGGTCAGCTGAATCCTGCTGCCTACCCTGTTTTTGCACTCGCTGCGGTTCCTATTCTGATCGGCGGGATTCTCGTCTCGGCATTGGCTACACACCACAAGATTCCAACGTTGCAAATACCAAAAAAAGAAAATTTCTCGTTCACCCGCGTGATGTCCGAGGTGCGCATTGCATTCCAAATTCCTTCGTTCACTGCGGTTGTGTCTTCCAGTGTCGTTTTTGGCATTTCGCAGGGCATGATTCAGGCGCTGATTCTCTACACGGCAACTTATTTTTTTGCACTGTCCCCTAATATGCTTTCTGTTCTGTTTACCTGTGCCATCATCGGTATGATTTGTGGTAGTGCGGCGACCCGACCGTTGTCTGCGGTGGTGACGGAGAAGAAGGTCCTTTTCATCGCTGGCATGTGTTGGTATGCGTTTTTTACCTCTATCATTATTATTCTAAAATTATTGGGTGCGCTGCCAGATGATGCTGAACTGGTGGGCTGGCTCTATATTGTGAGCAGCGGATTCTTTTCTGCCTTGGGCCTAGGGGTAGCACTACCAATGATCGGGTCAATGATCGCAGACATCACCGATGAACATGAGCGGATACATGGAGAAAGGCAGGAAGGCATTTATTATGCCGCAGCATCCTTTGCCGGAAAGATCGTGGGCGGCGCCGGGCCAGTCCTGGCTGGCTTTGTTGTTGACCTAGCCGGTATCGAACCGGGCGCAACGGTAGTGTCGGTATCCGCGTCCGCCGTTGCAACGTTTGGCTGGGTGCAGGGGCCGAGTGTACTTGTGCTTACCGGTATATCAGTATTCTGCATTAGCTTTTTTTCGATCACACGTGCCCGGCATCAAGAAACAGTAGATGAACTGATGATTAGGCGGCAGTCAGCCGATTCTGACTGAGTGCCTGCCATTGGTATCTAAGTAGAATTGTTGGCTTGATACTGCAGTTTTAGTTACGCCAGCGATCAAAACTCATAATTTCAGACGTAGGCTTACGTACGACCGGGCCGAAGTTCCCTATAGGGTAGCCGACCGGAATAAGGCAAAGTGCAGCAAAGGTTTCCGGCAGATCGAGAATTTCTCTAACGGCATCCTGATCGCGCAGGGCGAGCGTGGTTGGCGCTGCGCCCAGCCCCTGTGAGCGAGCAGACAAAAGAATATTCTGAATTCCTGGCCACACGGACCCGGCGCTGCGATAGATACCGAGCCCTTCGACTTTTTTGGGATAGTCAAAGCAGGCAACGATGAGTGCAGGAATCTCGTGCAAGTGTTCCATTTGCCATAAGACCGCGTCTAACAGGCGTTTCTGTTTAGGGTTGGCAGGGTTCTCGACGTCGGCCGCGATGTAAGGCGCTGCGTACTTACGGTTTTGGTCTGCTAGCTTTTGTTTTACATCTGGGTCGCGGACGATTATCCATCGTGCTTTTTGTGTATTAGACCCTGAGGGTGCCTGACTTGCTGCGTCGATGAGTTCTAACAGCATTTCTTCAGGTACCTCATCGGTCTTGAGTCGGCGCATGGCCCGACAGTTATAAATAGCATCCTTCAATGAAAAATCTTCAGACATATTGTCTCCCGAACTTGTTGGTAAATTTCCCGCTAAACAGGCTTGTAACTAGTGTCGTCGTCAGCTTCATTTCGCCATATTCGCTTTCAGAAGAATATGAGTGAACTGACTTGCAGTGACAATAAAACACATTCTGATTGAAAATGCTTTTCGCAATTTCTTGACAGCTTTAGGGTCTGTCTATATAAAACAGGATGAGTTGACTGTTTTCATAGAAAAAACACAACGCAGCTAATCGCCTATCGGTCGACTAGTTCATTAAGGGGGAAGAGTATGAAATTCAATAGTTGCATGGTAGGCGCTGCTTTTGTGGCAGCTCCTTTGTATTTACCTCAGCTTGTTTTAGCAGAGGAGGCTAGCTCTGCGATGGAAGAGGTTACTGTGACCTCACGTCGAAAAGATGAGTCGGTTCAAGACGTTCCATTATCGGTAACTGTATTTGGTGAGGAACAAATTAAAAATCTTAGGCCTTCAACGTTGAGAGATTTTGATGGTTTGGCTCCGAATGTTTATATCGGTATGAATGCAGCCGGGCCAGGTAACAGTACAATCTACATTCGGGGAGTTGGCTATCCGGGCAGTGAAAAAACACAAAGTCCACAGGTCGCGGTGATCGTTGATGGTGTGCAGATGGGATCAAGCACCGGTGCTTTGATTGACGTGTTTGATGTTGAAAGTATAGAAATTAACCGTGGCCCACAGGGTGTATTGTTTGGTCGAAATACAATTGGTGGCAATATTGTCGTGAATCGTGTTAAACCAAAATTTAATGATTTTGGCTTTGCAGCAAGCACGGGTTTAGGCAACTACAATGCCCGGACAATTAAGGCGCGCGTGAATGTTCCACTAATTGACGACACGCTTGCGCTAAAGATTGGTGCGATCAGTCGGACGCAGGACGGATTTTATGACAACTTGACGATTGGTGGTGATCAAGGTGACATCGACTTTCAATCGCAGACATTATCGCTACGATGGGCGCCAACGGATAATCTTGATGCGATTCTAACGTATGATCGTATCGATGATCATTCTGAAATCACACCTCAGGATGCTTTGTACGATGGTGATAATCGTTTTGTTACCTTGGCAGACAAAGAGACACCCACAAGCTATCAAGTAGATCAGTTGTCTTTGAGAGTGAATTGGGATATCACCGATAGCCTATCTCTTACCTCAATCACTGCTGATAATTCAGGTACGGATAGCACTGCTTCAGACTTTGATGGCACACACATCGGAAGTGCAAGTGCGCCAATTGTGCAGTTACATCCATTGAGACTTCAGGACTTCGACTACTTTTCACAAGAACTTCGACTTGATTTTTCTGTCAACGACCAGCTGGATTTGATGGTAGGTTATTCTTATTTCGATTCAAAGCTTGACTATACACAGTTCACCAACAATATTATTCAGCTGCCAGCGGCGGCTTTAGGTCTACCTGCAGGTACGCCTTGTGCTGCGATTCCAGGACTTGGGCTAAGAGCCAACCCAGCGCTCGGTGACTCATTCTGTCAATTTCCGAATGACCGTAGCACGCAAAACGCGGGTGAAGAGGTTGAGTCATCAGCAATATTTGCATCCTTGACTTATCGACCTATTGAAAGCCTCGAGTTTTTGGTGGGCGTGCGCAGGATTGACGAGGAAAAATCTGGTCGTAATGCCTACGTTAATCACTCTACGGGCATGTTTGACGCCCCAGGACAAGATCCTCATGACTTTAGTGCGGGTCCTAATGTTGCGGGTGCAAGTTATACGGTTGCCGATGATTGGCAGGAGACAATCACCACAGCATCGGTGAACTATGCATTTACGGATAATGCGCGTGTTTACGCTTCCTACAGCGAAGGATTTCGTTCTGGTGGTTTTAGTATCAGGTCTGTTGATGCGGCTACCGCGCCTTACTTACCTGAGACTGCGGAGCAAAAAGAAATTGGCCTGAAAACAGATTGGCTAGACGGTGCCCTTCGATTTAATCTTGCATACTTCGTGCTGGAGAGACAGGCTGGTCAATTTATCTCGATCATCACATTGCCAGCGGGTGCAATCCCGGGTACCAACACGATTATCAACAATGCTGGCGCAGCTGAGTCGAAAGGTGTTGAATTCGAAGCATCTTGGAATATCAACGAAA
>JBLHWY010000190.1:0-10786 GCA_047629195.1 Candidatus Azotimanducaceae bacterium | reverse complement strand
CTATGCCTATGCGGTAATGAGCAACCATTATCATATTGTACTGCGAATGAATGCAGTCAACCTTTCTGACGATGAAGTCGCAGACCGTTGGCTAAAGCTCTGCCCAGGTCGCAAGGTACCTAACCGAGCAGCCGATATTCAAATAGCGCGAAGAACTGCACTGCTCAACGATAAACCTAAATTGGCAGAGATTCGCACCCGATTAGGCTCGCTATCCTGGTTTATGCGCCTAATTAACGAACCATTGGCCCGAATCGCAAATAAGGAAGATTTTTGCAAAGGCAGATTCTGGGAAGGACGATTTAGATCCCAGGCGCTACTCGATGAGGCCTCAGTGCTTGCCTGTATGGTTTATGTCGACTTGAACCCAGTGCGCGCCGGGATTGCTGATGACATTGAGGATAGCGAATTCACATCCATCAAGCGGCGCTGCACTAAGCAGGATGAACAGGAATCCGTGGGGGCTATTAACCGGACAAACTTGAAGAAGAACCCATTTCCAGAAACATCGCTATCAGATTATATCAAATTAATTCGATGGACAGCGGTCCACCAATCTTACATGCGCCGGAGCATTCAATACGATGTTTCACAATGTTTAAAAAACAATCACACCAATATGGCTCATTGGTTTTCTGATCATATGCCGATCAAAGATACCTGGCAGCGAGCGATGGGATCCGCTGATGCGCTCACCGAATATGCGAAAACAATCCAACAGCACTGGATACGACGACGACCTTCGGTCGCCTAATCCATTAGCTGTCGTCATGATTCATGGCTTTGGCCTGCCCCTATTTTCATCGTCGTGAAAAGTTCTCCCCACCAAATCTTCCTCGACAACTCCCTTTTAAATACAGGTTTCATTCACATTTGCGATGTTAAATACGTAAACACTAAAGCTAGATAATCAGGGTAAGAGATCGGCGCAGGAACCTGTGCGCATTGGATGGAACATGGGTGCCTCGGTTTTCTCGCCTCGGTTTTCTCTGTGGGTGCCTCGGTTTTCCTTGGATGGAACATGGGTGCCTCGGTTTTCTTTTCCTCGGTTTTCTTATCCGGGCGCAATTAAGCAAACTGTCCCCAGGATTTATCCATTTGAAGCTAAAAGCTGTAGCCGATTTCGAGTTCGAATTGGTGCATTTCGATTTCGAGCTGCTGGGTTGGGTCAAAGGTATTAGCGCCGGTGACAGACTCGCTAGGGGCGTACATCAGTGACACGCTTAGCTCATTATCACCGTTCAGCTTGTAAGTCGCGCCGATGGTGAAGTGTTGTTCCACGACAGCGGGAGCGAGAATATTGAACAACACCTGGTCGTCGTTGACGGGCTGTTTGGCGGTGCTATAGCCGGCACGCAGCACGATGTCTGCCGAGGCATTCCATTCCACGCCGAACTTATAGGTATCAACGTCGTCCCAACCGAAACCCGCGCCATTGTCGCCACCGAGGCAGCTTTCCAAATCGGAGCCCCCTTGTCCCGCAGTTGGGCAAGCGAAGATATTCTGGATACGGTTGCCAACTGAATCGACCTTGCTGTAGATGGTGCGTTCATAGTCAAAGTGCAGACTAACTTCTGGTGTGGCACTGTAACTCGCACTCAGTCGTAGCGCGGCAGGTATATCAAAGCCGCCGCCCTCTGCGAATAGATCGGCGTAATTATCAAATTCACTCATGCGAGTTTCCGATTGATAAGAGGCACCCACATTCAATTGTTCATTGATTGAATAAATCGCACCAACCTGAATACCTAGACCATAAGAGAAGTCCGTGCCGTTGTTGGTCAGGTTACTGGGGAATACCGTACCGCCACTCGCGGCAAAGGTCTTTGTGAAACCGGCGAAGTTAGCTAGCCCTGTGGCTTTAAAGGCCTGCATGGCAAGAACTGCGCTGACGCCAACATTCAAGTCACCCATCTTCCGACCATAGACCAGACCTAAGAATGCTTGTGATAGGTTGACCCCAGCATCGCCACCACCAAAAGTACCAGGCAGATTTGTGACGGGTGCGGGTCCACCCATGGGCCCGCCACCATCGGGATCTAGTGTTGCCGATCCGCTTCCCCAGGTGGTGTTCATGCCACCACGGCCATAGAAATTAATGGCCATGCCAGAGGTATCATCCAACTTCCAGGCTTTGCTGATATAAGGAATGGGGAAATATTTGCGACCACTGTCCACTTGCCCGGACCCAAGTGTGAAAGCGCCGCCATTGCCATTGGCGAGACTAGTGCTGGCATTGTAACTGCGCCGGGGAGCAAAGATGCTTAGACCCACTTCGTACTTCTCGCCCACCATGACAGCCGCTGCTGGGTTACTAGCGACGGAAATGGTTTCCGAAGGACTGGCGTTACCTGCCCCGGCCATGCCTTTGTTCTTAACTCCGAGACCATGTGTGAAATAGCCGTTTGTTGCTAGTGAACCCTGCGCTATAAACGTGGCGCTAAGTGCCAACGCGACGGTTAGCCGTCCCCTAATTCTCATCTCTCTACTCTCTTTTATGGTTGATTCTTTAGAACCGAATTTATTTCAAGTTTAAAAAAGGTTGAAATATCAATGTAAATCTAGGCCTCCTAGTAAAAATGAAACAGTCTAAACTTTCAATAATTCTCCTGGGTTTTAACTACTTGCCACCAGCGACGCGCAAGAACAATTGATTCAGGCGCTCCAACCAACCACATAAGACCAAGTCTTGATGATTCACGGCACAGCAGCTCATCCTGTCACGCTGACGATGAATAGCTCACAGTTTTCTCAGGTTGGGTTACAATGCTGCTGATTTCTACTGGGCTCTTGATAAGCGCGCCCTCGAAACAATCGCCCCTATCCATCGCCTAGCAAAACTCTTCTTACCTAAGGAGTCACCGATATGCCTGAGTTAGATGCACTATTTCCCATGGGCATTGCCCATTATGCCATTGGCGGTCTATTGATCAGCTTCGGCGTCAGTTACATGTTTGCCTCTACCGGGTTGGTTGGGGGTATGAGTACGTTCTCTACCAGCACTTGGTCTTTCCTGTCCAAGGCGAGTTACTTCAACCGGGATACCTTTACAACTTCCCGGAATTGGCGACTTGTGTATGCTGCGGGCCTAATTCTGGGGGCTGCGATATGGCAGTTCACTGTGGGTGACACATTTGTGACACAGGTAGGATATGGACAATTGCTGCTTGGCGGCCTGATTGTGGGATTTGGCGCGCGCTTGTCCAACGGCTGCACTTCCGGCCATGGCATCTGCGGTCTTGCCTCGTTTAAGCTACCTTCCCTGTTAGCCGTGCTGATTTTCCTGAGTACCGCGATGATCGCTGCCAACCTCGTGAAAATACTGGGAGGCTTCTGATGAGTATTCCTTTTTTTGGTAGCGTATTGATAGCCAGTGCACTGTTTGGTTTCGGCTTGTCATATTCAACGATGATCCATCCCGAAGTGGTGCTGTCATTTTTGCGTTTCGATGATTTTAGTCTGCCGTGGGTGATGGGCTGCTCCGCAACGATCACCATGATCACTTACCAACTGTTACCGCGCCTTGCTGGCAAACCTCTGTTCGCCAAGACCTTTCGTGCGCATGCAGCAACCCTAGATCGCAACACCCTCGTCGACGCGGCAATATTCGGCATAGGCCGGGGTATCTCAGGCGTTTGTCCCGGCCCTGCCATCGCTGGCCTCGGTGCCGGTAACTGGCCCATGTTGATTTCGCTCGTTGGAATTTTTGCCGGCTCTTATCTGCATGGAAGGGTGATGCGGTAAAATCGCATGACAAGATCCGGGGCAAAGAGTTGCGATAGAACATGGGCGCCTCGGTTTTCCCTTGAAGATCAAATCACTGGTCAGCTCTACAACTGGCCTGTTGACCGACGACCCAAGGTGGTTGGCGAATTTGATGAAGAAGGCAATGATCTCCTGCCAAATATTTCGGAACTGACACCAGCCATGGTTGCCCGCGCGATTGCCCCACGCATGAAACGCTTCTATTTTGACGAGGCCATCGAGAAGAAACTGGCATTTTACAACCATAAAGAGATGGTGCTCGAATCACCTCGCACGAAACTCGATCGTACACCGCACTATTGCTCTGGTTGTCCGCACAGCACGTGTACCCGAAGGTAGTCGGGCTTTGCGCTCCATCGGTTGTCACTATATGGATAACTGGGAAGAAGGCGATCGGCGCGCCGAAACCTTTACTCAAATGGGCGGCGAAGGCGTGACCTAAGTCGGTCAAGCAGCCTTTACGGAGACGAAACATGTCTACCAAAACTTGGGGGACGGTACCTACTTTCATTCAGGGTTGTTAGCCATTCGCCAAGCCGTCGCGTCCGATGCCAACATCACTTAAAAGATTCTGTACAACGACGCCGTCGCCATGAACGGTGGACAACCCGTCGATGGCAACCTGTCTGTCTCACAAATAATTTTGCAACTACGTAGCGAAGGTATTGAGCGTATCGCGCTTATTTCAGATGAACCGACCAGGCACAAATCAATCGGCCACTTTCCTGGCTATTCGCTGGATCATCGCGATGACTTGATCACCGTAGAGAAAGAGCTCAGGGACATTCCCAGCACAACCATGCTCATCTTCGAACAAACCTGCGCTTCAGAAAAGCATCGACGGCGTAAAAAAGGTGAATTGGAAGACCCTAATGTAAGAGTCTTCATTAACAAAGCAGTCTGCGAAGGCTGCGGAGATTGTAGTGTTCAGTCTAACTGCCTTTCCGTCATTCCGGTCGAAACAGAACTTGGTCGAAAGCGGCGTTTTGATCAAAGTGCCTGCACTAAAGATCGCTCCTGCCTAAAAGGCTTTTGCCCGAGCTTCGTTACCATCACGGGCGGCAACCTAAAGAAACCAGCACCTAACTTGAGTGAAAATAATGCTCCCGTTCTACCGGAACCCGTCTTGGCTGATATTACTGAGCAACCCTGGAACATCGTTGTGACCGGCATTGGTGGCACCGGCGTTCTCACGGTTACCGCACTCGTTGCGATGGCAGCGCATATCGAAGGCAAGGGCTGCTCAACCATGAATCAGACGGGACTAGCACAAAAATTTGGTTCCGTCGTAAGCTATGTCAGAGTCGGCGTCGCTCAACGATCAATAAATGCAGTACGAAATCCCGCCGGTGATGCAGATCTTCTACTTGGCTGTGACCTTGTCGTATCTGCCGGTGATGAAGCCATGGCGAAAGTTAACGTTGAACGATCCCATGCCATCATCAATGCTGCAGAATCCGCCATGGCAGAATTTGTCAACAATCCAGATGCTGTTTTTCATGCAGACGCAATGAAACAAACAATCAATGAAGAAGTAGGGATAGAGAAAGTTAGCTTCATCGACGCCACCGCGATGGCGACAAATCTACTCGGCGACTCTATTGCCGGCAATCTATTTCTTCTGGGTTACGCTTACCAATCTGGGCTCATCCCTGTTTCTGCAGATGCGATAGAATAAGCTGTTGAGCTAAATGGGGTGGCTATCGAATTCAATCTATCCGCCTTTTAATTGGGGACGCAGAGCTAAAGGGAATCTGATCGAAGTCAACAAGGCTGCCGAGGTGATACCCCTTAACAATCCCTTGGAAAACGTGACGGACATTATTGAAGACAGAGCCAGCCGATTTATGGCCTATCGAGATGCAAGCTACGCCCAACAGTATAGAAATTACTTAAATCAAATAGGTGAAAAAGATGCAGAAGTCGGCGCTAACGATCAACTAACACGTGCGGTCTCCAAGTATCTATTCAAAGTGATGGCGTATAAAGATGAGTACGAAGTCGCAAGATTACAGACCGATGTGAGTTTCCAGCGGGAACTAGACAATATCTTCGAAGGAGATTACAAAATCGAATATCACTTAGCGCCTCCTATGTTGTCAAAAACGGATGATAACGGTCAGCCTGTTTAACGGCGAATGCCCCCTGCGATAAAATACGCATTCCAAATGCTTGCGCTTCTGAAATTTCTCAGATGCACAGTTTTTGATCCGTTTGGATACAGCATGGATAGAAAGCACGACCGACGAATTCTGATCGACTTCAAAAGCGATATTGAAACGGTACTTCAACATGTATCACCAGAAAACCTGACCACCGCGATTGAACTACTTAACTTGCCTGAGCACATTCGAGGCTACGGTCACATTCGCCGCAAGCATGTCGATGAAATAAGCGGTAGACATGCAAAACTTATCCAACAGCTAAAACGCGAGACACTAAAGGTTGTCAACCTTGTCGAAGCAGTCGCTTGAGCAAAAATGATTTATTGTGGCACTTAAACAAATTACAGACTTCCACCATATTGAAATGGACCGAGAAAAAAGATGAAACAAACAGAGATTTCAGCCACACAACATGCCGACTTTGACCAGCATGAAAAGGTTGTATTCCATCACGATGAAGCAACCGGCCTGCGCGCCATGATTGCAATTCATAACCAAAACCTCGGCCCTGCACTCGGCGGTTATAGAATGTTTCCTTATATCTCTCACCATGAAGCCTTGAGTGACGTGTTACGCCTTTCACATGGCATGACCTATAAGTCTGCACTTGCCGGACTACCAATGGATAGTTGAAAAGCCGTGATTATCAGCAACCCAGGGTCGCTAAAACAAGAGCGTTGTTTCTGGCGATGGGCAGCTTTATTGACTGATTTCAGGGACACTATATCGCTGCGGAAGACTCAGGCAGGAGCGTTGAAGATCTTAGCGTTATGGGCGAAAGAACCCGCTGGGTATCCGGCACCCATTCCGAACAAGACTTCAATGGCGACCCCTCCCCTTACACTGCACTAGGGAACTTTGAAGGTATCAAGGCAGCCATTCGACACCGACTGAATCAATCGGAATTGAGCGGTATTTCAGTTACCATACAAGGGGCCAGGAATGTGGGTATGCATCTGACAAGATTGCTGACTGAAGAGAGTGCGCGCGTCTATGTCTCCGATGTAAATGAACAGAGCCTGAATACTGCGACGTCTCTATATGGCGCAATCAAAGTTGACCCTAGCAAGATTCATCGACTCGATGTCGATGTGTTTGCGCCCTGCAAAATGGGCGGCGCGATTAACCACGTATCGATTGAAGAGATACGTGCACCGATCATCGCTGGCGCATCAAACAACCAACTGGCTTCGCCGGAACTCGCTGAAGAACTCAAACAGCGTAATATCCTTAACGCCCCAGACTATGTCATTAATGCGGACGGTATCATCGATGTTTATCATCAACAGGCAGGCAACTGGGACGCCCATCGCGTGCGTGAGCAAGTCGTTTCCATCGGCACCACACTGGCACAAATATTTGAGCGAGCTGACAAAGACTGCCTATCCACGAGCGTCGTCGCGGATAGCACTGCTGAGGAAACCTTCCTAAACCAAAAGCAAGTATCTAACGCCGCCGAAGCAATTGCTCGAACAGGATTGATGTTTATCAACATAGGTAGACATCGCCATTTAATGTTGACGCGGGGACCACGTTGGTCAAAATCTCTGCTGTTAAACACAGCTACCATCCGTCATTCTCGATCACCCTGGATAAAGCAAAACCAGCGGTTTCAGATAGCAATTTCATCCAACAATTCAATATATTGAGAGCCACTTTTTTCCGAGATAAAAACCTCGCGCTTCTCCATTCCGGCGACACACTCGCAGTTTTTATCTATCCTGAAATCATCGCACAGAATACATGGTAGACTAGACCCGAATTGAGGCAGTGATTCATGGGCTCTCAATAGAACAATACGCCTGATACTGCCGCTTGTTAGAACCCTCGTTTGAATTTACGTCGTTGTCTTCTCATTGAACACCTCTCTCAAAGTGATAATATCAGTAGCATTCGGGTTAGGTGTTTTTAGGCCGCTACAAAAAAATATACTAAAAATCAAAATAGCCCAAGGGCTTAAACTTATCGCACTAGACACTCTCTTGTCGAAAAATAGGCGGTGAGTGTGCCCTCACGGCGAGTTTCATCGCTTTGAGCGCTCTCCAGGATATAAAACAAACGAAAAGGTAACCTTAGTGGAGATTATTGAGCTAATTGAAAGCAAATCAGCGTTTGGGAAAGGTATGACCAAAAACCGCGTCACGCCACAAACATATCGCCTTCAATATTTTGCCGAAGTAAGGACGCCTAGTTTCGACAATACAATCTCGACGCTCGATAGGTCCTCTGAGAATAATAATTATATCTTGGATTCAATCAAGCTATTCTGGCGGAGCATTGCTCCGAAGAACCCTCGCTCATGGGCTAAGTCAAATTCGGCCAAGCTCGTAGGAAACAGTATTTTTTTTGACATGTCGATCACGTGAACTTCTCCGATACATTCAAGAAATACTTGCACAATACTTCTTGGCTTTTCGCGGAGAAAGCAATCCGTCTGATCGTGGGTTTTACTATCGGAGTCTGGGTCGCTCGTTACTTAGGACCAGAACGTTTAGGGATTTTTAGTTACGCTCAAGCTATAGTATTTCTTTTTTCGGCTGCCGTAACACTAGGCCTTGATGGCATTGTTATTCGCGAGCTAGTCAAACATCCAGAAAACAGAGACGTTCTGTTAGGCACGTCATTTGTGCTAAAACTGATAGGTGCGTTTATAGCACTTACGCTGCTTGGGGTGGCTATATCTCTTAGCGATACTGAGTTAAGTATCAAATTCATGGTTATGCTCATTGGCTCAGCCAGCGTCTTCCAAGCATTTAATGTTATTGACTTCTTCTTTCAGAGCAAAGTATTGAGCAAATATGTAGTATTCGCTCAAATGTGGAGCATGATTGCCGTGAACTGTCTAAAGGTTGTTCTCATTCTATCAGAAGCATCCTTAATATGGTTTGCCTGTGCCGTAATCGTCGAGGCGACTCTAATCGCAATTGGGCTTGTCAGTTACTACTTAAAGAGTGGCATGCTGTTGCGTGCTTGGGCATTTAGTCTCGAAGTTGCAAAAGCGCTACTTAAGGATAGCTGGCCATTGATTATTAGCACCATTATGGTGACGTTATATCTAAAGATAGATCAAGTCATGCTGATGAGTTTTCTCGGTAGTGAAGCAGTTGGCCAATATGCCGTTGCAATAAGACTTAGTGAAGTTTGGTACTTCTTTCCTATAATAATTACGAGCTCGCTTTTCCCCGCAATTTTGGCCGCAAGGGAGCAAAGCCTTCCCCACTACACTCACCAATTATCAAATATTTTTTCTCTAATACTATGGTTAAGCATAACAATAGGCATAGGAATAACTTTTACTTCAGAATGGCTTGTAGAGATATTATTTGGAAACAGTTACGCAATCTCAGCAGAAATTTTAAAAATACATATCTGGGGAGGAATTTTTATTGGCATAGCCCACGTGACAGGGAAATGGTTTCTGAGCGAAAATTTACAAAAAATAGCCATCATAAATACATCGCTAGGCGCGCTTATCAATATTTTTTTGAATCTGCTTTTTATTCCAAAATTTGGGGTTATTGGGGCAGCATATGCAACGCTTGTTTCATTTAGTTTTGCCAATTTCGGAGTTCTTTTGTTTCATTCTAAAACGCGTGAATTGTTTTTTATCATATTACGTTCCTTTCGACTAACCAGCACTTTCCGCAATTTTAATAAAACGACGTAAGGAATCAACATGTACAAATATCCCGTTTACAAACCGTTTATTGGTGCAAGAGAAAAGGAATATGTTAACCAATGCCTTGACTCAACGTGGATATCTTCTAAAGGCGCGTTTATTCAAAAATTTGAAGATGAATTCGCTAAATACACCGGCTCAGCGCATGCCTTATCCTGTACAAATGGCACTGTGGCGCTGCATCTCGCCCTTGAAGCTTTGGAAATTACAACAGGGGATGAAGTCATCGTACCTACTCTCACCTATATCGCTTCAGTGAATGCAATAACTTATACCGGTGCAACGCCAGTTTTTGCTGACAGTGAAAACGCGTATTGGCAAATTGATCCTCAAGATGTTGAGCGTAAGATTACAGAAAAAACAAAAGCCCTAATTGTAGTGCATCTTTATGGTCAGCCTTCAAATATGGAAGCACTCCTTCGGATTGCCCAAAAGCACAAACTATTTATTATTGAAGATTGCGCTGAAGCATTTGGCGCTACCTTCAAGGGTACCCATGTAGGAAGCTTCGGAGATATTGCGACCTATAGCTTTTTCGGTAATAAGACAATCACCACTGGCGAAGGCGGTATGGTCACTACAAATAATAAAGAACTTGCAAAAAAAGTCTTCTCCTTGAAAGGCCAAGGCTTAGCTGAGGGCCGCGAATATTGGCATGACACCATAGGATATAACTATCGAATGACAAACATTGCATGTGCGATAGGCCTGGCACAACTAGAGAGAGCTGACCAAATTCTGGCGCAAAAAAGAGCCATTGCATGTTGGTACAACAACAACCTAAGTTCGTTGCCTATACAGTTTCACGAAGAAGCAGAGGACTACAAACACTCGTATTGGATGTGTTCTTTCCTTGTTGAGAAGAAAGAACAGCGCGATCCGTTGAGAGCATTTTTGTTAAAAAAGGGGATTGAAACAAGACCGCTATTTTTCCCAGTTCACCAGATGCCTATTTACGCAACCAATACTTCGTATCCGGTTGCAGAGGATCTAGCGTATCGAGGAATCACATTACCGAGTTATCCTGAGTTATCACAAAAGGATGTTGAAAGTATTTGTGAAACGATTAACCTATGGTTTGAGATCAGGGGGTAGGATATGGGATTGTTTGATACAGAATATTACACTGAACTGGAGCTACGAAACGCTGGATTTAAAACAGTTGGGGAAAACGTTC
>JBLHWY010000189.1:0-10856 GCA_047629195.1 Candidatus Azotimanducaceae bacterium | reverse complement strand
GCAAAATTCATCATAGCGTTGACCCACTGTGAACACTTCGCGTTAAATAGCGGTGCCTGCAAAAAGGAAGGGTGCAGGTGTTCACGCTTCGCAAAATTCAGTGTTCATAGTTACAAAAATACGCAATTAATAGCCGCTCTGATCGTAAAGGCGCTTCTGGAGTGTCTAAGCAAGACGGCTCGGTGTCATTAATTAGTATTGTGATGACGCCCAAGAGTATAAATCCAAGCTATGTACACCATATCTTAAGAAGTTATCCATTTCAGGAGGAGTTTTATCGGTACGGCAAAGGCATAGTTGCTGACCTTTGGAGTACTAATTCTTCAGAAATGAAGAATATTTTGATGCCTGACGTACCAGAAAAAGAACAACAAAAAATCGCCAACTTCCTCGACCATGAAACCGCAAAAATCGACACCCTGATCGATAAACAACAACAGCTGATCACCCTACTCAAAGAAAAACGTCAGGCCGTTATCAGTCATGCCGTCACCAAAGGCCTCAATCCTGACGTCCCCATGCGCGACTCAGGTGTTGAGTGGTTAGGGGACGTGCCGGCGCATTGGAATTTGGTGCCGGTTAAACACATATCAAACATACGATATGGAATAGGGGAACCACCAAAATATCAAGATGAAGGCGTTCCATTGATCCGGGCTACAAATATACGGTCGGGGAAAATATCCGAAGTAGGATTAGTCTTGGTTAATCCATATGACATCCCTGCAGCTAGAATAGTTTGGCTTGATGCGGGTGACATAATTGTTGTACGGAGTGGTGCTGGCACAGGCGACTCGTCAATTATCCCAAAAAACTATGCAGGGAGTATTGCTGGTTTTGATATGGTTGTTCGCCCTACGAAGTGCCTACCTGATTTTTTAGGGCATGTTTTGTTAAGTAATTATGTCAGAAACAATCAAATTGACCTTGAAAAAACTAGAGCTGCCCAGCCACATCTTAATGCAGAAGAACTGGGGGAGTGTTTTGCTCTCTTGCCTAGCGATGAAGAACAGCAGTCTATAGTTGCTTATATTGACAGGGAGATCCTGAAACTTGACTTTCTTGTGTCAAAGGCAGAGAGCGCAATTGACCTAATGAAAGAGCGTCGTACAGCCCTCATCTCCGCGGCTGTAACGGGTAAAATTGATGTGCGTAACTGGAATGCAGCCTAATGTTTGATCACGCTGTCACCGGCAGTGCTGCTCCTGCACATCCCTGCGCGCGCGGCATTCGTAAATTCTTGCACATCATAGACGTCAGGCTCTTTAATTTAGAGGATGGACAAGACCTAGCACCCACAGATAGCAACAAGGAATTTGCAGCATGAGTGCGAGCAATAGCCGAATAGGCTCGATTTCAACGTTCATTGATAGAATTAAAAAAATTGAATCTCGAAAAGGATATACCTTATTTTATCGTGGGCATTCCGATGATGCTTATGATGCCACTCCTTCTGTTTTTAGAAAAATTGAAAATGGTAGCTCAACGGGCACATATGCTGACCAAGAAGATAAATTATTTAAAAATATGGTAATGCAATGTCCCCAAGAGTTTATAGGTTGTTCTTCAACACTTGAATATTTAGTGAAAATGCAGCATTACGGACTACCAACTCGCCTTTTAGATTTAACTTCCAACCCATTAGTAGCGTTGTATTTTGCCTGTTGCTCACATTTTGGTAAGGGAGGTAAGAATGGTGAAGTACTGGTGTATGAAGTACCAAATGAAGAAATTAAGTTTTTTAACAGTGATACTGCGGCAGTAATTGGGAATTTAGCAAAAATGCCGAGGACATTTAAATATCATAATGACAGAGAACGTTTTATGCATGAAATACAGGCTGAAAAACCTTATTTCAAAGATTCCGTAGATGTGAATCATTTAACCTCAGTGCAATGTGTAAGAGCAAAGCTTGATAATCGTCGTATTACACAGCAAAGCGGTGCTTTCTTTATATTTGGCATGGGGAATACGATTAATGATCCTGCTGAAATTCCGTATTCTTATATATGCAAAAGGGATAATTCGCCAGTAACTATTGGCATGGTACAAACAAAAAAAAAGGTAATTCTTGCTGAGCTCGCTGAATTGTCCATTTCTGAAGCGACGTTATTTCCAGAAATAGATAGCGTCGCTCGTCACTTGAAAAGTCAGGTGGTTGAAGCTCTATGAAAACTAAGTTTTTAATTATAAAAGCTAGGGATTTTTGATCATGGCTAGTGCAAAAGAATTTGCTTTTCAAAACGATATGATAGCGCAGCTGGTCGCCAACGGCTGGCTGCTGGGTAAACCCGAAAACTACAATCGTGAACTGGCCCTATACCCTGAAGACCTACTCGGTTTTGTACAGGAGACACAGGACGAGCAATGGCAGAAGTTTAAAGCCCTTTACCCTAACAATGCAGAGCAAACCTTTTTAGAGCGGGTAGCCACCCAACTAAACAAAGCCGACCCCAATGCCGCCAACAAGCAAATGCGTACCTTTGGTACCTTAGGCGCTTTGCGCCATGAATTGCGCGACCGTGGCACCCGTTTTAGTCTTTGCCAGTTTAAGCCTGAGCATGAGCTTAACCCCGATACCTTAGCCGCCTACAAAGCCAACCGTTTACGGGTAGTGCCCGAGTTGGTTTACTCCCCCTGGGCCACTGAAGAACATTTAGCAGAAACCGGCACCAAGGCCAAAGCCTGGCGCATTGATCTGGTGCTATTTGTGAACGGCCTGCCAGTGGTCACCCTGGAGTTAAAGTCAGAATTTAAACAGGCGGTGCACAACGCCATTAAGCAGTATAAAACCACTCGCTTTGCGACCGATTCCACCACCAAAAAGCCAGAGCCACTGCTAACCTTTAAACGGGGTGCTTTGGTGCATTTTGCTGTGAGCCAATACGAAGTGTATATGGCCACTCGGCTGGAGGGTAATGACACCTACTTTTTACCCTTTAATAAAGGCACAAGTGAGGGCGGAGCCGGTAATGATGTACCGGAAGATATCAATCAGTATGCCACTGACTATTTGTGGAATGAGGTATTACTGCCGGATAACCTGTTGAACATTCTCGCCCGTTTTGTGCATTTACAGATTGAAGAAAAGGAAGACTGGGAGGGGCGTAAATATAAAAAAGAGACCCTTATCTTCCCCCGTTACCATCAGTGGGACGTAGTCTCTAAACTGGTCAATGCAGCGCGCACTGAAGGGCCTGGCCACAAATACCTTATTCAGCACAGCGCGGGGTCTGGCAAGTCCAACTCCATTGCTTGGGTGGCGCATCAACTGTCAGCCCTGCGTGACGAGAACGGCAACAAGAACTTTGACTCCGTGATCATCGTTACCGACAGAACCGTGCTGGACGACCAGCTACAAGATACCATCTATCAGTTTGAACATACTGATGGCGTTGTTGGGCGCATTAACAACAAAGAAGGTGATGGCTCAAAATCTGAAAAGCTTGCTAGCGCGCTAGAAAACTCGCAACCCATTATCATCGTTACGATTCAGACTTTTCCCTTTGTACTAAAGGCCATTGAAAACAGCGTCAGCCTTAAAGAACGTAAGTATGTGGTGATTGCCGATGAGGCCCACAGCTCACAAACCGGCTCTACTGCACGTCAGTTAAAAGAAGTACTGATGGTTGATTCCAGCGACCCGGAAGAAGAGCTGGGTACAGAGGATATACTCGATGCTGCCGTAGCGTCTCGCCGCGCCTCAGCCAACCTGAGTTATCTGGCCTTTACTGCCACACCTAAAACCAAGACCCTTGAATTATTTGGTCGTCTGCCTAGACCAGATGAAGCGCCCTCTAAAACTAATAAGCCCGAAGCCTACCATGTGTACAGCATGCGCCAGGCTATTGAAGAAGGCTTTATCCTTGACGTGCTAAAGAACTACACCAACTACAAGGTGGCTTATAACCTGGCCATGAAAATAGCCAGTAGCGACCAAGAAGTAGAGAGTAAAAAGGCCAAGGTAAAGCTTAACCAATGGGTGCGCCTGCACGACTACAACATCAGCCAAAAAGTACAGGTAATCGTTGAGCACTTTAAAGACAATGTAATGGGCTTGTTAGGTGGGCAGGCTAAAGCCATGGTGGTGACCAGCTCCCGTAAAGAGGCGGTGCGCTATAAATTAGCCTTCGATAAGTACATCATTGAAAAAGGTTATCAGAAGATCTTTGCCATGGTGGCCTTCTCCGGTGAAGTAGAGTTTACCGACAAAGATCCGAATACGTCGGGCATGATTGGCGAGAAGTTTACCGAAAGTAATATGAATCCCAACCTTAAAGGGCGGGATATGCGTAAGGCTTTCGATAGTGACGATTATCAGGTAATGATCGTCGCTAACAAGTTTCAAACGGGGTTCGATCAGCCCAAGTTATGTGCCATGTACGTCGACAAAAAACTCGGTGGCGTAGAGTGCGTACAAACCTTGTCACGGCTAAACCGTATCTTCCCCAGCAAGGCCCAGACAGGCACCTTTGTGCTGGACTTTTTTAACGACTCAGAAGAAATTCTTGCTGCCTTTCAGCCTTACTATCAAACGGCTGAACTAGACGATGTATCTGACCCCAATCTCATATTTGAGTTATTCGACAAGTTACGTGAGGCGAAAATATTCAGCTGGTCTGAGGTGGAGCAGTTTTGTGATGCGTTCTTTGTGAAGAACAAGAGTAATGCTGCCATAGCGAATATCTGTAAACCGGCAGTACAAAGATGGTCACAGCGGTATAAGTCAGCCGTAGAGGCCTATAAACAAGCTCGGATGATGTTTGAACGTACCAAGAAGACCAATGACGCGGTATTAATTGCCAACGCTGAGAATAGCTTTAAGGACTGCAAGAGGGAAAAAGACGCGCTAGAGATATTCAAAAAAGATCTAGGCACCTTTGTACGCTTCTATGAGTTCATGTCGCAGATTGTTGATTACGACAACAAAGACCTAGAAAAGCTAAGCCTATACGCCCGCAACCTTCGCCCCATGCTGCGCGAAACTGTGGTAGATGAAGACGACATAGATCTAAGCAATGTAGAGCTAAGCCACTACCGCCTCTCCAAGATCAAACAGCAGCACCTGATCATGGAGGCTAGCGCTCCGGCTTATTTAGCCCCGGGAGAAGGCCTAGGTACGGCTACCGCCAAAGACAAGAAGGAAGAATTCTTATCTCAGCTGATAAACCGCTTAAACGAGCTGTTCATTACTGACCAATTAACAGAAAAAGACATGGTGAACTACGCCTATACCATTCGCGACAAGGTGAGCGAGAACGACCGAGTAATGCAGCAAATTAGAAATAACAGCTCAGAACAAGCCATGCTAGGCGACTTTAGCACGGCCATTGACGACGCAATCTTAGGCAGCAGCGAAGCTCACCAAAACCAGATGTTGCAACTCCTGTCGGACGCGACAAGAGCCGCTGGATTTTCTAAGCTGGTGTTTGATCTATTGAAACATCGGAATGAGAGCGTGTAGCTGCACAAGTACAGCACGCGTATAAATCTTCCGACCTATACGCGAACCTAACCCAGAACTATCTTTGTGAAACAATTGATCCGCAAAGCAATAGCGGCTTTGAGCGCCGAGTAGATATAGCTCACACGTGTATCGGCCTCTGAAGGCATCCCCGCAGTCTCTCAAATCGCCAAACTCTGAATGAAGAGACCTGCATAAGACTTGCACTAGTTGCTCCGAAGCGGCCCAATTTTGTCGCTACCCAAACCCACGACTTTCTAGCAGTGCAATTTAGCGTCAAATGCACTCGAAAATGACGCCCTTAACTCGATCAGGCGTTTCTCCAATCGCTCCACCTCATCACAATGCTGATGCCACTCAGCGACCAGCTGCTTTTGATCGGCTAAATCAATCGTAGGCACCTCAAAATTTTCTAACACGCCGCGTCGGACTATGGCCTGAGTAGCCCCAGAAGCTTGCCCCCGAAAGTATTGTTGAATACGATCAGAATTAAACAACAGGGTAATAAAGCCTGGATCCCAAACAGGGTCTTTCAGCCGGATCTGAAGAAAGTGCTGATGAGCAATCGCCGGCACGTCGTCTGGCACCTCGGTAACCAACCAGGTTGGATTCACCGTTCCAACAGAACGAAAAAGCACATCACCCGCGGCCAAGCGCCGATGCCGCTTCTGCTCCGGAATGACAATACGAGCCACATTTCGCCAGTCGATCTCATGACGCTCATTGCCATCGACTGGGCGCACGATTAGCGCTGTTCCAGCAGGATCATGCATAACGGAGCCTTGCACTGGAAACCCGGAGTAGATCTCTGCGAGATCACTCAATTTCGGCATAACCTAACCCCTTTTAAACCGAATTATTATAGTGGATATTAACATTACGACGCATTATCGCCACATATAATAAAATTAAATATCTACATATAATATAAAATTATATTGACATATAATTTATTTGTGGTAGGATGTGAAACCCTAAGACGAGCACCCCCAAAATACTCAACGGATCTATATGAAGATACGAATACGAAGTAGCTAACTAGCCACCCACTTCTCGGCGGCACTCACAACACCATATAAATAATGACTACGGAGCGCCGTCGATGAATCCATCGTCACAACTACGCACGGCTGTACATTTTTCAAGCAGGCCCGATATTACACCTGGTGTCTTTGCGATCGAAGACATCATGCTAGCTATCGATTGGGCCAAAAGCTCTCCCCAGTACCGCATCCCCCGCAACCGCATGGGCGGGCCATGGAAGGTTGTTCACCCCTCGTATAAGGTGCGCAACCACCCCGACCGCGCGAAAGGCTTCATTAAAATCCTGGAAGGAAAGCTCGAAGGAGATTACTGCCTCGTCCTGGAGTTTGACCACACCATCGAAGCCTATGCCTGCCAACCCTTTAAAATCATTGGCGGCCACTACTGGGGCTTCAATTTCTTCACCCCTGATGTTGTCATTTATCCGTTTGATGCGCCTCCAGTCGTTATCGACTGTAAGCCCCTAAATGTCGCCCAAGCAAAAATTCACAAAGAGCGACATGACAGGCTACGCGAGGCCTTTAATACGTTCGGCGTTGAATTTGCTGTTGTGACAGACGACATCATCCAGCAACAGCCTCGCCTACATACCTACCAATTTCTCTATCCGCGACTCTGCTCAGGACAACAGCACCTTATTGGCGAGGCGAAAGCATTGCACACAAAAGTCCTGCAATTAGGCGGCGCAGCCGAGGTTCAGGATCTACGGGAATTAGGCGTTGATGTTGTTCGTCGCGGTTTCGCATACGCACATAGCATGGGCGCCTTAAGCAGTGATTTCGAACACTTTTATGGCCCGGAATTTCTTATCTACACAACCTAACAGAGAACCATCATGCCCGCTTTAAACAAACACCCAATCAACGTTCCATCCGATATTGGCATCAGCTCACGAATTTCTATTGATGGCCGAGAATGGGAATGCACAAACGCCTCCACTGGACTTGAGAACAAAGTACGACTCCGGGAAGTCGATGGTAGCAACACCATTGCACTGACAAGGCCGTACATTCAAGAGCTCTGGGAAGAGGAGCGCGCCGTCATCACACGGCATGTGAAACAGGCCCAAACTCGAGCCCTAGAACTTCACAATCTCAACCCGACAGAACGTCGCAATTTTGACCGTCAATGCGCCGGCGTAACCTTCATGCTCGAAACAGAGCATAAAAAGAAAGCTTACGCTGAGTTTGTCGATTTTTGCGAAAAGCAAAATCAGTATTGTCTTGAAGAGAACAGAGTTAAACCCAAACCTGCACAAAAATGCAAAACGGTCGGAAAGTGGGTGCGAGAATATCGTAAAGCCGGCAATTTCATGTGCTTTATTAAGAAAGATCATCGTACACATTACCGGCCCAAACAATTTGATGACGAGATTGAAGCGCTGGTAGAAGAAGCAATTTACCTCAATTACTCAACCGACCTGAGACCCAAAATGACCAAAGCATTCCGTGCTTTGGTTTCTATGACAAAGGCTAAATATGATCTCACTGAAAAGGAAGCAAAGGGCATCCTTCCAAGTTACCGAACTTTTGTACGGCGGATCGAAAAATCCGACCACTACCAAGTTCTCGAAAAGCGTCATGGTAAATTATTTCTTCGAAATGCAGCTGGGTATGGAAAGAAGACCGGATACCCACCATTCATCGGTGGTCGAGTAGAAGTTGATTGTAACCGCGTCGATGTCATGGTGTACGACGAACATCTTGATCGTTGTTACCGCCCGTGGCTGATGACCATGATTGATGTCTATACCCGCTGCATTATCGCGTGGGATCTGTCAGTTACGGCACCCAGCGCAGCCAAAGTAGCTCGCGTTCTTAAGCGAGCTATTTGCGCCGATGATCACCCATTCCGATGCATCCCTCATAACATCATTGTCGACAACGGTAGTGAATTCATTAATAAGACGCTACGCGACCAATGTTCCGCGCTAAATATTCGTATTCTGTTTGCCCCTCCAAGAACGGGAAAAGCCAAGCCCTTTGTCGAGCGCGGGTTTCGGACGCTCAACGAAATCTTTTTCCATCAGGTGCCCGGCACCACATTTTCCAACACTCAACATCGTGGTGACTACGACTCAGAGGCTAACGTCATCTACACGCTCGACAAGCTGAACGAGCACTTTGTTCTATGCCTTAAGGTTTACCATTCCCAATACCACCGTGGAATCGAAAACACACCAATGGCCGCCTGGAAGGATGCGACGTCCGTTCCCGAACATAGCGTGGAAACGCTACCTGAGGAAGATGCCAAATACTTCGGCATGAAGACTGTCGATGTTTCGATTTCCGGATCGAAAGTTCGATACAACAATCTAGTATGGACATCCCCTGCACTACCAGAGCTAGCCTTTTCCTTAGCGGAGGGAAAAGGGAACCAACTACGTTCTGAAAAAGCAAGCAAGGTTAATCTACGTTACGACGAAAATGATCTCACTTACGCATACGTCTGCGACCATCGCGCCCCTAGCAACATCATACAATGTGACCCGGATTCTGAAGCTTATCAAACTGGCCTAACCATGGACGTCCACGAATACCTGATGAAGGACAAAGTTGCCCGCCAGAAGATTCTCCAGAACGACTCAGAAGGATTCCGCATTCGCGCTGAGTTCGAGCAACTCCTCGAGGATTACGCCCTGACAGCCGGTAAAAAGACCAATCGCAAACGCGCTCAGCTCCGACAGTCCGCCCAGCAATCCCGAAAAGCCCGCGAAGCCGCTAGTGGATACGTTGAGGAGGACAATTCCCTCGACTCGACATTCATCGAGTCGATGCATGAAATCTTTAATCCCGAAGACGATTCGGAAGACGCGTACTAAATCCACTTCGACCAGCATGATATAGGAGACTATTTTGGCTGCATACAATCGATCTTACATCCGTGAGCTGAAAAAAAGGCGGGTGAAACATCCCGCATATCGACACTGCCAAGCATTTCTACAGGAGCTATATGATGACTCCGTAGACAGTGGCGACGAGTTTGAGCACTTTGGTGCCTACGTCATTACTGCGCCTACGCGATCGGGCAAATCAACCGCAATTGCGGATTTTATGCTCAAGTTCAGCAATGATACTTGCAGGACACCGTTCGGTGATCAACTCACAATTCCCGTACTCCATATGCGTGTACGGACGGCAAGCACGCTCAAGCAATTTGTGGCAGATTTATGCCTTCTTCTGGGCATTATCACCAGCCTAAAATCAACATCTCGCGCAGAACTCACGTTTAAAGTACTTAACGGGCTAAAAGCCGCTCAGACCAAACTCGTGATTATTGATGAGATTAATATCGTTCATGATTCAAAAGGGCCCTACGAAACTGCACATATCCGCAATTTCATCAAAGAGCTCGTCGATGAGAGCGGCATCCCTATTGTCTTTGTCGGAACTCCGGAATCAAAATCCTTCTTTAAGTCCGACGGCCAAACGGATGGTAGGGTTGAAGAATACCTTGAAGTTCCGCCTTTTATGGCACCAACGAACATTGACTCCCCAATGTTCAAGACCACAAAAAAATACATTGAATTTCTTCAGGAAGATTGCCAACTTACGCTCGCAAGTAACATTGATCTTTTGGAGTTCAGCCAACGCGTGTATCTGGCCACCGGCGGCAGGATGGGCGGTATCAAGAAGGTCTTTGTTGACTGTGCAGAACGCACCCTCAAGGCAGGAAAGACGACGGTTACACTTTATGATTTCGCCTCATCGTTCAACAATAGGAAAGTAGCCTTTAAACTCCCTGCTTCCGGCAATCCCTTCAAAATCAGCGATTCCGACCTCCCAGGCTTGATGAAAAAATATCCTAAGCCATTGGAGCTCAGAGTATGACCCCATCAACAGCCTTTTTCCCGCACGCTCTCCCGAATGAAAGTGCTGGGAGCGTCATGCTTAGATTGAGCCAAGCACACACAGAATTGCCGTCATCGTTCTTTTACATGATGGGATACCGAAATACGCTAATCCATAATGTAGTGCGAGACGCAACGGCAGGAAAACGTACAATTTTGAGAGAGTTCGCTGACTTTAATAATTGGGAAATTTCAGATCATACAAAGTACGCCGCCTTAAGCCGAAAAGGTGAGCAATGGATGGCTTTCAAAAACCCAAAGCTTTGTGTCGACTGCGCGAAAGAAGGCTTTCTGCCAGAAACACATGATTATCATCTAATCACTTGTTGTACCAAGCACAAACGTCGATTGCTTACTCACTGCTCCCATTGTCCCCCTGTGTCAGGCTAGTTGTCGCCTCTAATTTTCAGTTAGAGGCAGTACATAATGAGAGCAAGATTTACCCAATCGTTCAAAATTCAAGCAGTAGAGAAAGCGTTTAGTCGCAGTAGTGGGACA
>JBLHWY010000188.1:0-11000 GCA_047629195.1 Candidatus Azotimanducaceae bacterium | reverse complement strand
AATAAAACAGTCAATGATCAACCAGAAGTCACCACTGAAAGCGCTAACACAATTTGGATAACCCTAACGGTAGTATCCAGCCTTACAGCAGTTTTTATGACATTCATGTGGTGGAATGCCAGGAGCAATTCCAATCCCTCAAACAAGGATTCAGAGCGAGACTCTCGCACATTGGACCTATTAAGTGAGTCTAAATTGTTCGATACGTTCAAAAAGTGCTGCAAAAATAACGATGCAATGGGCGCACGAAATGCATTGTTCTTTTGGGCTAAGCTTCGATATCCCGATATAAACTCAAATCGCGACATTACACGGCACACGAAAGATCAAACGCAAATTGAAGCTGTTATAGCGGAGATCTCGCTTCTGGAGGCTGCCATATATTCGAAGTCACCCAATTCAGATTGGCAAGGTGCAAGTTTACTCAAGCAGATTTCGACGATCCACGACGAGTCTTCAGCGCAATTAAAAACCACGGCGTTGGTGCCTAGTTTGAATCCTAGCTAGCGCAAGCTGCATGTTATTTCGGTCTCGGCCATCGATTCTCATCGTACTATTTGTGCTTACTAGAACTTTGGTTGCCTTTACTTCACCTGACTTGAATTTTACCATGGTGTCAGCCGAAATAACCTAGTTGAGAATCCAACATGTCAGACACCAATGCCACCGTACTTGAACAAATAGATGTCAGCCAACCCGAATTGTTCAAAGATGATAGCTGGCGACCTTCGTTCGCAAAGCTTCGAGAACAAGATCCAGTTTACTATCATGCTGAAAGCCCGAACGGTCCGTATTGGTCAATCACTTCCCATAAACTGATCAAGGAAGTAGATACCAATCATGCATTATTTTCATCCGCCAATGGGATATCCATCATTGACGAAATGACCGATGGCTCGGAAGCAGAAACAGATGATACTGCCATCAGGAACTTTATCGCGATGGACCCGCCGGAACACGACGAACAAAGAATGACCGTTTCACCCGCGGTAGCGCCTGGGAACCTAGCGAATTTCGAGCCTCTTATTCGAGAGAGTGTCATCGATATACTCGATAACCTGCCTATTGGCGAGACATTTAACTGGGTCGACAAAGTCTCTGTCGAGTTGACCGCACGCATGCTCGCGACCTTGTTCGATTTCCCCTACGAAGATCGAAGAAAATTGGTTTATTGGTCTGATATTACAACGGATATACCCCAGGTAACGGGAAATGAAGGAACCGATATGGAAGCTCGGCATGCGGGCTTAATGGAGTGCGCGCAAGCTTTTTATGGGCTTTGGGAAAAACGTGCAGCGGAGTCACCTAAGTCAGATTTGATATCAATGTTGGTGCATGGAGAATCAACCAAAAACCTCAATCAGGATCCAAGATTATTTTTGGGTACAATTTTACTGCTCATTGTTGGCGGCAATGACACGACTCGAAACTCGATCAGCGGGGGTGTCATCGCACTAAATGAGTTTCCGGACGAATTCGACAAGGTCAAAGCCAATCCAGACCTGATTCCTAACATGGTGTCAGAGATGGTTCGTTGGCAAACACCTGTTATTCACATGCGCCGAACGGCGACTCAAGACACAGTGCTGGGTGGCAAACAGATTAAAAAAGGCGACAAATTGATCATGTGGTATTTATCCGGCAATCGAGATGAGGAGGTTTTCCCGGAAGCGGATAAACTGATTGTAGATCGACCCAATGCCAGAGCACATGTCGCCTTTGGTTTTGGCATTCATCGTTGCATGGGAAATAGATTGGCCGAGATGCAGTTACGGGTGCTCTGGGAAGAAATTCTAAATCGGTTTGATAAGATCGAACTTGTGGGTGATGTGGTTCGACTGCCGAATAACTTTATTCGAGGTATAGCCGACGTACCTGTCAAATTACACGCAAAGAAAATAACATCTGCGTAGCGAATATTGGGGTCAGAGTAGAATGGCACTTACTTAAGCTCCAAATGATGTGAATATTGCTATCTCGATGATCGTAGCGGCAGGGAATGGGGGCTTCATCCGAACGCGGCCCGTTCTCAAGGAGCGAATCAGCTTGAAGCCGAGAGCAGTGTTAGGAGCGGGCCGCGTTCGGACCCGCAGGGGCTCTTGACCAAACGAGGTTTAGTTCTGGACCGCATTCGGGGAGGGCCGTCAAGCAAGCGGGTGGAAATGAAGCACGCATTTTTTGGCGCGGAACAGACTGGTTTAGAAGTAAACCAAGCTTAAGTAAGTGCCATTCGGGTCAGAGTAAAGGGTCAGAGTCGTTTACTCTGACCCCATAAATCTAACTAAAGACTCTTTGAAGCTATCTCAAAAACATTGTTCGATAAATTTTCAGTTTCCAAAATTCGACTAAGTTGTGCCTTCATCAGCGCCTGTCGATTCGCATCATAACGTCCCCACCGCGTTAGCGGACCGAGTATTCTTGCTGCAATTTGCGGATTAGTGGCATCAACTTCAATGATCTGACTTGCCAGAAACTCATACCCACTGCCATCTTCATGGTGAAAATTGACATTATTTTGTCCTGCAAATACGCCAATCAAAGAACGTAGCCTGTTCGGATTCGATAAGGTAAACGCGGGATGTGACATGAGTTCCTTAACCTTAGCGAGCGTACCCGCCAGCGGGCATGCTGCTTGAATCGAAAACCAAAGATCAACGACCAGCGCTTCGTCCTGCCAACGATCATAAAACTTCGTCAGCAACTCCGTTTTAGCAAGTGTTGCCTCACTCGATGCTGAATTAATCAACGCTCTTATCGCGGCACTGGTATCGCTCATACAGACCGCAGCATCAAATTGCTGCCGACATAATTCGACTGATTCAGCATCACCCGGAAGCATCAAGTAAGAAAGCGCAACATTTCTTAAATCACGTCGGCCAATCTCTGAACCTGTTGCCTCATAGGAATCGGAACCTTCACACAGGTCATAGATCGACTGAAGACGTGGGCGTAACTGAGTCGCTATTTCCAAGCGCACTCGTTCTCTCGCTTGATGAACGGCATCGACGTCAACCACCTGCTGCAGTTCAGCAAGATAAGATTCTGACGGTAAAACTAACATCACGGCGATCATCGCACGATCGAACTTTGAATCTCCTGCAGCGGCAATTGCTTGATCCATCACACTGGCACAGGCATCAACCAATCTTTGGTCTACGCCGCTGATTTTGCCTTTAGGATCACGCTGAATTTCAACGATCATTTCCTGAATAACATCAATACCGAGTCGTTGCCCAGCTTCCCAACGATTAAAGCCATCGCTATCATTACTCATGAGAAACATCAGGTCATCGCGAGAGTAGTTGTACTCAAGTTTCACGGGTGCTGAAAAACCTCTTAAAATTGAGGGGATCGGAGCTTCACTCACATCCGTAAATACAAAAGTTTGTTTAGGTTCGGTAAGACTTAGCACCACCGATTGACCATCGGGCCCCACGCTGATGCGATTGGCAACATCTGCTTTATCAATAGATAAGGTCTGGTCTGAACCAGACGTTGAAAGCAAGCCAACAGTCACAGGCATATGAAACGGTTGTTTGTCTTTTTGTCCCGGCGTCGGCGGGCAGGACTGCTCCAGCGTCAATGTGTAGGTTTGGGCTGCGGCATCAAATTCAGCTGATGCTTTCACCGCTGGTGTACCTGCCTGAGAATACCAGAGCCGAAATTGTTCAAGCTTGATATCGTTAGCATCTTCCATTGCAACGACAAAATCTTCCGTTGTTACAGCTTGGCCATCATGGCGGTCAAAATAGAGATCGCTACCCTTTCTGAAATTCTCCGGTCCTAATAGCGTTCTGATCATCCTCACAACTTCAGCGCCTTTCTCATACACTGTCGCGGTATAAAAATTATTGATTTCAATATATGAGTCTGGACGAATGGGGTGAGCCATCGGTCCCGCATCCTCAGGAAACTGAGCTGCACGGAGGGTAGCTACGTCATCGACCCTGCAAACGGTCTCAGAGCCCATGGCCGCTGAAAATTGCTGGTCTCGGAGTACGGTGAATCCTTCCTTCAAGCTCAATTGAAACCAATCACGACAGGTCACTCTGTTGCCCGACCAGTTATGGAAGTATTCATGGCCGACAACAGCCTCAACACGCTGATAACCCGCATCGGTGGTTGTATCAGGCCGCGCCAGTACACATGAAGTATTGAAGATATTGAGCCCTTTATTTTCCATCGCGCCCATATTGAAACTCTCAACTGCAACAATCATAAAAATATCGAGATCGTATTCGCGGCCATAAACTTCTTCATCCCACTTCATCGAATTTTTGAGTGAATTCATACCATGACCAACCTTGTCGATATTGTGGGCCTCAGAGAATATTTGAAGCTTCACATCACGTCCTGACATCGTCGTATACTGGTCTTCAACACATTCAAGATCACCAGCTACCAACGCAAACAGATAAGCAGGCTTATTAAAGGGGTCTTCCCAGGTTACCCAATGCTGCTCGCCCTCCTCGCCACGTGAGATGTCATTGCCGTTAGACAAAAGAATCGGATAGTCTTTCTTGTTGGCTTTTACCGTGGTTCGAAATTTAGAAAGTACATCGGGTCGATCAAGATACCAGGTGATGTGTCGAAATCCTTCTGCTTCGCATTGGGTGCAGAACATACCGCCTGACTTATATAAACCTTCAAGCGTTGTGTTTTCCTGTGGCTTGATCAATACATTCGTTTCTAGTTCAAACGATTCCGGCATATCAAATAGCGTCAGCTTCTCGCCTTCGATGCTGTATTCGTTGGACAACAATTCACGGCCATCCAATTTGATTGAGGTGGTCTCAAGCGCTTCTCCACCATCAAGTACGAGATTACGATCTTCTGGTCCCATGTTCGCGGCAGGGTTACTCAGCATTCTCAATACCGATTTGACGCTGGTCGTGTCCTCGTTGATCTCGAAACTCAGCTCAGTTGTCTCAATCAGATGTGAAGGGACGGTGTATTCTTTGCGCTGGATATTCTTTGGTTGACCTTCTTTCATGGTAATTCTCAGGTGCGGGTTCGTGCCGCGAATAATAGCCTAGCGCGACTAATCAGGCTATCAGAAGCTGGACTATAGCCTCGCTATACCTCCCACTCAGGCAAAACCTGTTTAAAGATGTCTCGACTGAAGGAGCTAAGATCTCTAAACTCAAGACATGAAAGGATACCTTAGAAAAATGCGTACCGAGCACAATGCGCCGGTCGACTACTTTGCTTGTTTCGCTGACAAACCGTCATCGAATGAGCCCAAACCTAATGGATCGCCCAGCGAATCGTCTGATGGGTGGTTAAAAGACGCGTCAAATGATGAACAGGAGCTTCATTTAAATCCACTGATTGGCTCCAACATCCAAATCAGTTACGCACAAGCTATTACCTGTCTACATTGTGGACGGGTAACAAAAAAATCATTTAGCCAGGGTTACTGTTATCCCTGCTTTAAGAAGCTGCCTCAGTGTGACCTTTGCATCATGAGCCCAGACAGATGCCACTACGACCAAGGCACATGTCGCGACCCAGCCTGGGGCGAGTCCTTTTGTATGCAAGAGCACATAGTCTACTTGGCGAACTCTTCTGGCCTAAAGGTTGGCATTACACGCCCCTCTCAAATTCCGACTCGTTGGATTGACCAGGGGGCGATGCAAGCGCTGCCGATTATGCGGGTAGCGACTCGCCAACAATCAGGCCTCGTCGAGGCCGCTTTCAAGAAACACGTAAGCGACAAAACGCAATGGCAAAAAATGCTGAAAGAGGACTCAACTCCTCAGGATCTTGGCGCCGTCAGGGACGAACTGTTTAGTCTCGTCAAAGACGACATAGAAGCTTTACAAAACCAATTTGGACTGCAGGCGCTGCAGATGCTAGATAACCCCACGCAGGTCGAAATTCAATTTCCAGTAACGCAATATCCCACTAAGGTTAAATCTATTAACCTAGAGAAGACACCTGAAGTAAACGGCACGCTGATAGGCATAAAAGGGCAATATTTGATCCTCGACATCGGTGTTATCAATCTAAGAAAGTACACGTCATACGAAGTTGAGATTACAGAAGCCATATAGTCGAGAAATAGCCGCTGATTCCAGCAGGCGAGTCTTAGCTGGAACCGCGCCTACCCTTTTCTATCAAAGCAAATGCAGCACCAAGCGCGAGACCTGCAAGCAGACCGCCGAAGTGTGCCCCGTTGGCCATATTGCCCAATTGTAGTAAATCGATAATACCGGTGAACCCAAGAACGAGAAAGACAAACATGAAGATGTAGACACCATCGGGCAATGCAATATTCCTGGCGGGCAAAATACGGCTCCAAACCAAAGTGAAACCAAGCAACCCAAAAACAACACCGGACATACCGCCATACAATGTAGGTCCCGTTAATACGTACTGCATTACATTTGCACACAGAGAAGAGGCGAGCATAACAATCATCAATTCTGCTCCTCCCAGACTTGATTCAACGCGACGCCCCAACTCCCAAAACCAAAGTAGATTGAATACGATATGAAGCAGACTAAAATGGATAAACATCGGCGTAAGTAATCGCCAATACTCTCCATGGTTAAAGATCTCGACAACCGCAGAAAATACGAGACCATACCTTGAAATATCAAACGGTACAAAGGTCAACATTCGGAACAAATCGGTAAATTGGTTCTTGTCTATTCCCCAGGCAATCGGATACAACAAGACAGTGACCAGAATGGTAGACAGGGTGACAGGTAGCTTAATAAAAGACCAAACAACTCGGGCTAGCTTCTTACTGCCGGCTTCAGGGATATCGTTATTTGCGTTCTCGAGCCTTCGAAGTTTCATTTCACCTGTGGCAAATTTGGCATAAACCGCTTTAACGGTTTCTGCATGAGTTTCGACATCGACCCAAATTTGCTGGTTATTCCCAGCCTCATTAATGCGATGAGGAATGTTTTGCTGCCATAAATATTGACTAAACAGAGACAAGTCAGTGTCTCGACGCACAGACAGGGCCAATTTCATCGCGCTACGCCTACACACAAATTAAGGGTGAAAATATCGTATAATCGATTCATTAAAAATTCGCCTACTGTTTTGTCCAAACTGATTGTAAAATTGGGCATCTTCGTAAAAGCAATAGTATCAGGTTAAGTAGTCATCATGGATAACGCCGATCTACAAGTTTTGTCACAGCTCGCTAAATGGATATCGAATCGCGAAAATTG
The DNA here is from genome assembly GCA_047629195.1 of Candidatus Azotimanducaceae bacterium. Classification (GTDB taxonomy): domain Bacteria; phylum Pseudomonadota; class Gammaproteobacteria; order Pseudomonadales; family Azotimanducaceae; genus UBA4582. Next base: position 3,810 of record JBLHWY010000188.1, on the reverse strand, counting down.
CTGGTTATGTACCGTTGTGAAAACCTGGGGGTCTTCCCCAAGACCGGTCGGGTCACTGCTTTCTTGCAACGCTGAAGGAAAAATATCTGGGTCTTTGTCGGGCGGATGTATTGAAGAAGACCTACTGGAGAAATTGACCAGAGGAACTCTCGCAACCGAAAAGCCACAACTTCTGGTTTACGGGTCCACCACAGAGGAAGCTGAACGCTTCAATCTGCCGTGCGGTGGTCAATTACATGTTGTTATAGAGCCATTTACTGATGATACACATCTAGATGCCATCAAAATGCTGGCGGAAAGGCTCCAACTGAGAGAATGCGTTGAGCGAATCGTTGAGATTCACACTGGCACGATGAGCGTTGCAGAGTCTCCTAGATTCAAGCATCTGGAATTTAATGGCGATTTCGATTTTCCAGAAAAAACCGAAGGCGTTGTGCTCAAACACACCTACGGACCGCGTTATCAATTGCTACTCATTGGCGCTAGTCAGGTTTCACTATATCTTGCCGACATGGCTCAGAAATTAGATTACCAGGTCATCGTGTGCGATCCGAGGCAAGAGATGTTGGATCAATGGACTGTCGAAGGTGCCCGGCTGACGAATGAAATGCCAGATGATGCTGTTAGAAAATTCAGCCAAGATAAGTTTTCGGCAATTATTGCATTAACCCATGACCCACGAATTGATGATATGGGCTTAATGGAAGCACTGCGTACCGATGCATTCTTTATTGGCGCGATGGGCTCTACGCGTACCAGTGCAAAACGCAAGGAAAGATTGTTACAACTGGATCTAACCGAATCAGAGATCAATCGCTTACATGCGCCTGTTGGCCTACCAATCGGTAGCAAAACACCCGCTGAAATTGCGATCGCTATTCTCGCTCAGCTCACGGCGCTTAGAAGTGAACAATCAGTTCAAGTAAACGCTGATTTCAGGTCTCAGAATGTTGCCTAGTAATCTTGACCACCCAACAAGACTCCGCCTTCTTTTCAGAATGAATGTATTCAAAGTAAATACATTCAACGTGAACATTTAATCGGATGGTCATAGGGATCATCCTAGCCGCCGGTAAAAGTACCAGGTTTGGATCAGATAAACGAAGGTCACTGCTCCCTAACGGGTGCAGCGTGCTCGAGCAAACGATCAAGAACGCAAGCGCATTGGTCGATCAATGCATCATTGTACTCAGAGCCAAAGACCAGCAGTTTGCTGAAGACTTGAGTCAGCAAATAAATGCCCCCTCTATAAAATTCTTTCTTGCGCAGGATTCGGCTGCTGGGATGGCTCATAGCTTAGCTAACATTATTGGTCAGCTGCCGACTTGCGATGGCGCTATGATTTTCCTGGGGGATATGCCCTATTTAGAAAGCGGCACAATCAAAAAACTGCTTGCCGCATTTGAAGAGCGAAAGAACGACGCGCCAATTATTGTGCCTACCATACTGACTGAAGGCAACGGAGGGGCTTTGGAAACAATACCTGGACACCCAGTGATATTCAGCTCAGTCTATTTCCAAGAACTCACAAAACTGACCGGTGACAATGGCGCAAAGCCTATCATCACAGCTCACAAAGACCGCGTCGTGAAAATTAGAGTTGAAGACCCAGGTGTGCTTAAAGACGTAGATCGACCGAGTGACATCTCAACCTGAGACCGGCTTTTATCGATCGCTGGCACGGGTAGCCCAATCTAGCTTACTTCTGCACACCCCATAGAAACTGTGACCAGGTGGGTGAATCAGTTTTAGTTTCTCTTTTTTCTTCCGCACAATAAGCACTTCTCCTGGCTCCATACGGAATTCAAGCTGGGAATCAAAACTGATTCTGGCACCGTTACTACCCTCACCCACAACTATTTTAATAACAGAATCCCCCTGCACCACTAACGGCCTGCTATTTAGCGTATGAGGAAACATTGGAATCAACACCATTGCATCAAGGCTCGGATGCATGATTGGCCCCCCAGCTGAAAGCGCATATGCGGTTGAACCTGTCGGCGACGAAATGATTAGGCCATCTGAACTCTGGTTATAAACGAATTGGTCGTCCACAAACAATGCAAAATCAAGCATTTTTGGCATCTGTGCCGAGTGAACAATCACCTCATTTAGCGCGAACGGGATATCACCAACGGCTTCAGTACCTGAAGCAGATAAAACTTCACCCTGCAAGAGAAAGTGCTCCTCGATGACATAGTCGCCTTTAAGAACTTGACCAATACTGATTTCAATATTCTCGGGCGAAACATCAGCCAAAAAACCGACACGACCACGATTAACGCCGACGATAGGGACACCAGCAGGTGCGAAATTTCGTGCTGCACCCAGAATGTTTCCATCACCACCAATTGCAATGACAAGATCGCACTTGTCTGCCATCTGTGCCTGAGTAAATGATGGCTGATCCCCCTCATTCAGGAGCGCAAGTGCAGTATCTTCAAGAAGTACTGTGACATCTTGGGAGTTGAGGAAATTTTGTACACGTCGAAGTGATTCAAGTACTAAATCATTTCCTGTACGGGCAACGAGGCCAATTCTTTTAAACTTTGTCATCAAATGAATGCTTCGCTGTTAGGCTTTAATATTTCAGGAGGGATTAAATGCTACCCAGCCCCCCTTTTCAATCTCCAAGTGAAGAACATCAAAGATTCCTCCTGCATGCCAGTGGATAGCTTCGACGGGACTACTTCAAACAGGGCCCAAAATTGCAGCCAAGAACCCAATGCATGATGAAAATCATAAACTTTATTCCGTATGCGCATGAATAAGCCCTTGAATACCTGCCTGAAATAATGAAAATTGACGGTCTTAGAACTAATCAGCTATTGCTGGAGTGGAAATCATGCATTCGTCTATTAACAAGCGATACGCCATCGAATTAGCGCAAGAGAATAAGATCGCCGAAATAGCCGAAGCTGGATCATTGTGGCAAGCAATGCGAAGCGAAGTTCAGGCTCGCGCAGACTTTGAACCGATCATGGCGACGTTTTTTCATGCAACAGTGCTGAATCACGACACATTCGAAGATGCGCTTAGCTACCTGCTTGCCAGCAAACTGGACAGCTCCGTCGTCTCCAGTATGGCTATTCGAGAAATCGTGCAAGAGGCATACAATGCTGAACCCGCAGTGATTCATGCCGCCGAAATAGACATCAAAGCGATCAGGTCCAGGGACCCTGCATGCAACAGCTATTCAACTCCATTCCTTTTTTATAAGGGTTTTCAAGCACTTCAGGTACACCGAATCGCTCACTGGCTCTGGCACCAGGAACGCCACTCTCTCGCCTTTTTCCTGCAAAATAAAGTTAGTGTCATTTACAACGTCGACATTCACCCGGCCGCCCAGATTGGTTGTGGCATCATGCTGGATCATGCCTCTGGCGTTGTTATCGGAGAAACAGCGGTTGTCGAAGATGACGTCTCGATGCTCCACGGTGTCACGCTTGGTGGTACAGGGAAACATTCTGGAGATAGACACCCGAAAGTTCGCAAAGGCGTCATCATTGGTGCAAATGCTTCAATCATCGGAAATCTCGAAATTGGAGAAGGCGCAAAAGTAGGTGCCGGCAGCGTTGTAATGAAAGATGTCGCACCCCACGTGACAGTCGCTGGCGTGCCCGCAAAAGTTGTCGGTGTATCAAATTGATATTGCCCAGCTAACCGACTATTTTGCTAACCATCTATTTTGCTAACCATCTATTTTGCTAACCATCTATTTTGCTAACCATGGAAATCCACGCCTTCCCTGTAAGCCCCCGGTGTGAATAGCGACGACTCTTTCGTTCGCCATAATTTCACCTGTTGCTA
>JBLHWY010000187.1:0-11055 GCA_047629195.1 Candidatus Azotimanducaceae bacterium | reverse complement strand
TAAGTGTCACCACCAATCGTCACTTATCGAACTCAGGCGTACTCAATCTCATGGCAATTACTCATTCCACTTTACTAAAAAAATTTGGGGATATACCCGCTGCACTAATATTTGATCTTGACGGCACCTTATTAGACACCGAACCACTTTACACTACGGCATCTCAGCGTGTTCTTGACCCATACGATCAATTTTTTTCTCCGGAACTCAAGAAAAAATGTATCGGAAGAGATTCTCGGCAAAGTGCACAGATGACCATCGATCATGCAAAATTACCGATGACTGTCGACGAATATTTAGCAGCAAGGGAAGTTCATCTACGTACACTATTTAAGAATCCACCCGACATATCCTATGCAGAACATTTTGTTACCGCTGCGAAACAGACAAAAATACCCCTTGGCTTAGCCACAAGCTCGCATCAGCACTTATGCGAGCTAAAGTTGAGCAAAAAAAGGTGGGCATCCGAATTTGATCAGATCATCTGTGGAGATCACCCTTTGTTGTCACGCGGCAAGCCCGAGCCAGATATCTTCCTGCTCTGTGCTTCGAAACTGGGCGTCACACCGGATAAGTGCATTGCTTTTGAGGATTCTCCCGCTGGTGTTCAGGCCGCTACCAGCGCAGGAATGAAGGTCATCGCTATTAGCAGTCCTTATGTTGACGCTAAGGACCTTGGGGACGCGGAAGTGATAATCAGCGGCTACGACGAATTGAACGACCTCATTGAGCATTGGCAAAAGCATGCCTAACACTTTTTGAGATCTTAAAATTTTCAACAAACGGGCTGTTTTACCGCGCTCAGGGCTGTTTGTCCCGCTCAGGGCTGTTTGTCCCGCTCAGGGCTGTTTGTCCCGCTCAGGGCTGTTTGTCCCGCGATTTGCTGTCCATCGTTGTCTTGGTCAAGCGATTCCAAAATTCCATATTCTGTTCTAGCGCCTTGCGCATCAGGTTTATCGGCTCAGAACCCGAAAACTCACTGACTTTTTGGCGATAATTCTGCTCATGCTCAAGAAACGTCTTTATGCTTTGTTCAATGTATTTGCTCACTACGTTCTGCATCGGCGCGCCATAGAAACGAATGAGTTGCTCCAGAACACGGTTAGTCAATATCGGTTCGTGCCCTTCGTCTTCTTGCTCTGTAATAATCTGAAGTAGAACTGATCGTGTTAAATCTTTCTCAGACTTAGAATCCAAGACTCGAATAACTTCTCCTTTCAACACCAGCTTACGGATATCATCGACTGTGACGTACCTGCTTTCCAAGATGTCATACAGTCGTCGATTTGGGTATTTTTTGAATTCTCTCATCGATTCCTACCTCTTTGTCGCTGTTTTGAGTTCACGATTGCCCATTTTCGATGTACCACCGAAATTATTCAATTTGCAACGTTCAAATTTACGCCAGTTGTCTACCGGTTGAGACAAGCGGTCAGCAATAATGCCATAAATGGCGGCATTGAAACCCATACCGCAGTGAGCACCAAGTACCTGAATGTTGTCTGTCTCAAAATCCTCGAAGGCTTCACGACAAACCCGCCAATTTACAACCCCATCTCCTTTACTGTAAATCGCCGTCAAAGGTACTGGCGGAGTTTTATGTGGATCTATCTCGAAAATAGCTTCTCGCATTTTTTCAATAGATAAGCCTGATTGAGTTTCGAAAAGGCGACGTACAAAAGGATTTGCGGCAGTGCCGTTCAAAACACCAAAGGGGCTGCCAAGCGTGATTACTTGTCGTACTTTATCTGGGTAAAATCGTGCCAGTTCTCGAGCATACACGCCACCTAGACTTTGGCCAATCAGGGTGATCTTGTCATCACAGGTTTCCGCCACTTCAAGAAATTGCTCGATCAGCGTCTGCTGAATTATTTCAAATCGACCGTTATTTCTGCCGAGCCCCCAGCCCATTGGCTTATAACCAAGTTGCCGCAAATACCTTCGAAGAACCGCCGTTGACGAGTCACTCGCCATAAATCCTGGCAATACCATTACTGGATGACCGTCACCTCGCGGCATATTTGCTAACAAAGGCATGCTCAAGCACAAGGCACTTATATCCAGCAATGTGCGGGGCAATTCGGTCAGAGCATTTAGCAGTGACGGCGGCCTTGCCTTCCGCATTTCTTCAAATGATCGGTCTTCGGGTAAATCAAGCTTCTCGTACAAATGGCCTCCACGCGTCAAATCTAAAAGTGTTGCAACGCAATCGACACTGACTCGTGCTCTCCAGTTTCAAAAATGTTGCAGCGAACAATTTGAGTTTGTCCAAGAACGAATAAAGAATCAACCTTTTAGAATTCTTAGCGTAGATAAGAGCGCTTAACGCGTAGCTAGAATACAATTTATTGCATTGCACAATAAATGTATTGACACTATTCACGCCATAACTATAATGCGCCGAAATTATGCACCACAACAGAACACTAACTTCTGAAAGCACCATTTTGCGCAGGGGATCTTCCTATAAAAACAGCCTTTGGCTCTGAAGTTAGCGCTCACTTAATCATAAAGCACTCTGCATCAACACCTTCAACTTTGGCACGTGGCTTGCGTAGTCCTTGTAATGTAGAGCCGACCACAATACGTCGGACAATTCTAAATCCATCCACAAATCGAATAGGGATAGGTTCTACGACTTATCCGAAACAAGCAGAGCTTGAAAAGCATACAGGGAGTTAACAAAATGGAACAAATAGGCGCGCTCGATGCCAATTTTTTATACACAGAAACCAAGTCAGTAAATAATCACATAGCCTCAATCCAAATTCTTCAGCTGCCCGAAGGACAGTCTAATGCAGAGTTTATTTCCAGCCTGAAGTCAGTTATTACAAACAGGCGACACTTAGTGCCGTACCTAACACGTAAGCTGAAATTTGTACCCGCAAACATTGATCATCCATTCTGGATCGAAGATCAAAATTTCAATATAGATAATCACATTTTCGAAATGGCATTAGAGCCTAAGTCACAAGCTGGCGATGGATTTGAGAGGCTTCAGAAAAAAGTTGCCGAAATCCACGCTGTGCCAATGAATCGAGCCATCCCACTATGGTCTATACAGGTCATTACGGGGTTTGCAGAAGGTAAGGTTGCGTACTACAACCAGGTCCATCATTCATGTGTCGATGGGGTCTCTGCCCAGTTAGCGATTACCCAACTAATGGATCCGTCCTCTGAGATTCGCAGCTTTGAACAACCTACATTTGAGCAATCTGCAGTAGAAAAACAAAGTCCTAAGAATTCAATCAGCATGTTTGAGTTATTCAGCAGATCTGCTGAGAACCTATTTGCTTACCAGGCAGACAATCAACGTCGATTACTTGGGCAAATGGAATCAGCGGCCAAACTGACCCAACGCGCTGCGGATCCATCTAAACAGTTGGGGGCGCTGTTTGATGTCGCACCCAGCACCAGGTTCAACAAAACGATTGTGCCCGAACGCACCTATACAGCAGGCCAAATGTCGTTAAGCGACATTAAACAAATCGGCAAAGTATTAGACTGCAAAGTCAACGATGTATTCATGAGCGTCGTGGCGGGTGGATTACGCACGTATCTTGAACGTATAGGAGAACTGCCAGACCGAGGCCTAATCGCCGGATGTCCAGTTTCTCTTCGAGCGCCAGGAGATGAGTCGCTCTGTAATCAGGTAACGATGATGAAGGTCGATTTGGCGACCAACCTCGTCGACCCAAGCCTTCGCTTGTTAGCGATAAGAGATTCGGCTTTAACCGCTAAGGAGGTGACCGCAGATCTGTCCCATGGACTTGACACGAACGTGTCTTTACTTGGATTGCCTGCTTCTATTATTGCCGCTGCTCAATGGGCAGAGTTGACTCGAAGCGCTGACAACACGCCTCCTGCGGTTAACCTGGTCATTTCCAATGTACCGGGTCCAAGAGAAACGCTTTATTCAAACGGCGCCCAAGTACTGACTCATTATCCCGTGTCGATTCCTGTTCACGGTGTTGGCGTGAACATTACAGTACAGAGTTATATCGACGAACTGTATTTTGCTATCACAGCCTGTGAAAAGGCATTGCCAGATTCAGTCCAACTAAGAACGGATATCTATGCCGCTTTCGATGCACTAAAAACGCGATTGCTACCCGAAAAGGCAGCTGTACACAATATATCCAAGCTCCGACGACAGACTAATCTAGGTGCTGACGCCAGTATCCAAGAAACAATTTCAAATGCCCTCAGACACAACATGAAGGCACCAAAAATAGAGAAAGTTGCATAATAAGTTAAATAAAGGTTGAAATTGTTGCATCGCAACATATAATGATGCACTGCAACATTGAGTGACGCTCCCGTTTACTGAAACGATCAAAGTGTCATCCCTCAACAGTTAACAAAATGGAGTTTTAGAATGAACGTAATCGACAGACAAACAGAACTGACCAAATCACTCTACAGCATTAACTCAGCTGCGTTGAAAGAATTCGCATCACAGCAGAAAGTAAATGTAGAAAAGTACATAGAAACAAACAAATCCTTCGGTGAGAAGCTACCTGAAATCAAGGGCGTAACTGAGTTCTTTTCCCTTCAGCGCGAATATGGCGAGTCTCTTTGGGCAAACGCAAAAACCGCTTTCGAAATTCAAAACGATCTTGTCAAAGGAGCCTTTGAAGAAACTCGCGACGCATTTAAAGTAGCACTGGCAACAGAAGATACTTTGGTAGAGAAAGTTGAAGAAAAGGTTGAGGCCGCAGCGGTGAAGGCTGAGACAGTAGCAGTTAAAGCTGAGACAGTAGCAGTTAAAGCTGAGACAGGGCCTGCAAAAGTTGCGACTAAGGCAGCGGCAAAAGCCAAGCCAAAAGCAAAGAAAGTCGCTAAGTAAATTAGCCTTTCTCGCTGGAACTACAGAACAAATATTGAAATCGGCTCCCGGCACTCTGACACTATCCAGGCTGGGGAGCCAACGCTCTTTTCGCTAACCTAATCAAAATTAGCCAAAGCAAAAAGAGTGAAAATATATTAGAAAAACATTGATTTTGTTGCACTGCAATATATAATGCTGCAACGCAACAATGAAACGCTGATAGCAATAAATCCTAGATCCGCGCATGCAACCAATCAAATTAAAGGAAAACAAAATGAGCATATTACAAAAGCAAGCAGACTTCGGTCGTACCATTTTTGAGATCAACCAGAACGCAATCCAAGAATCTTTCCGGACACAACAGGAAAACTGGCAGAAGTATTTCGAATTGAACAGCACATTTGGCAAGCGTCTTCCTGAAGTGACCGACATCAGTACTTTCGTCGAACTTCAGCGCGAATACGGCTCTACGCTTTGGGAAAACACCAAAGAAGCTACGCAAAATCAGACTGAGATCATGAAGTCTGCTCTCACTGAAGCAGGTGAAGCTGTAAGAAAAGTATTCAATACAGACGCAGCGTAAGGTCCGTAACGAAGCAGTAAATTAGCAAGCAAGTTCAAGCAGTGGATGCGCAACGCATCCACCGCTGTACGACAAGTCCAATATAGCATTCCCTCGTATTGGCACTTTTTGAAGGGTGATCATTCACCCTTCTTTCTTTTCTACCCCAGAATAGTAGACAATCAGACTCTCAATGCACCCTCATAGTGAGCAACCATGAAAATTACCGTAGATGTCGATATAACACCCGAAGAACTGAGAAGTTTTCTAGGGCTACCGAACGTTGAAAAGCTACAGCAAGAACTGGTTAAGAACGCTCAAAAATACCTAAAAGACGCCGGCGCCAGTCAATATAGCGAATTAATATCTGGCGCTATGCAACCCATGATGGCTTACCAATCCTGGGTACAAAAAATGATGACCGGTACAGCAGATACTGCGGCAAAGGGAGAAGATAAGTCTTGAATGGGAAAAAGAACAAAGGAACGGTCCTGGTCACGGGTGCTTCATCTGGTATCGGTGCCGCTTTGGCAAAAGTATTTGCAAGCAACGGCTACGCACTCGTGCTCACTGCCCGCCGCGAAAATTTACTGCAACAACTTCAAGAAGAACTCTCATCGGTAACGGATGTCAGTTACATCGTGAGCGATATTGCCACGCGTGAAGGCGTAACGGCTTTGCTTGCCGAATTGGAAACACAAGAAATTTCAATCGACGTGCTGGTAAACAACGCTGGCATCGCATACTCCAACGACTTCGATTTGCTTGAAGATGAACAAATCCAACATCTGATCACACTAAACATCACCGCGCTTTCCTTCTTGACGCTTCACTTCGTCAAAAAAATGAAGAGCAGAGGCGCCGGGCGGATTCTGAACGTTGCCTCAGTCGCGGCATTCCAACCCGTACCATCGATGTCTATTTATGCTGCCAGCAAAGCCTTCGTGCTTTCCCTAACTGAATCTCTATCGGAAGAATTAAGAGACACCGGCGTGAGTGTTACAGCGCTCTGTCCGGGATTGACCAATACAGACATGGCGGCCGACCTCTCAGCATCAAATGTTCCTCCATTTATGATGTCGAAAGTCGAAGATGTTGCCAGGGAAGGTTACGAAGCACTCATGGCACGAGAAGTTATCCGGATTCCCGGCGTCGCAAATCAGGCCGCGGTTACCTGGGCAAAGCACCAGCCACGCTGGTTGATTCGTGGCATCGGTGGATTAGTCTCCAGGTTTACGCCTAATCACTAATCGCTTTTCCTGGGACTGCTAACGCCCCACTCTGACCAACGCTACTCTCTAATAATGCACTTGTACTTTACTGGCAGCGGGGGGAGATGAGGCGGGAGCGCAATGATTATCTCGGACCCTGCCCATCGTCAACCTTGATAAATGTGCCGGTCACAAACTCCGACGATGCCGAAACCAAATACAACAATGTGCTATCCATCTGGGAAGGCAGGCCAATCCGCTTTCTGGGAAACGAAGGGCTGAAGTCTCCCATTCGCTCAAGCATGCCATCCAACATCTCCGACGAAAAAGCACCGGGCGCAATACAATTTACATTGATATTAAATTTCGCCCATTCGACTGCTAATGCCTCTGTCATACGGACAATTCCAGCTTTGGTGATCGAATAAAGAGCGGCTCCATTGCCAGAATAGTTAAAAGCACCAACCGAAGAAATATTGACCATTTTGCCACCCTTTTTGGCATCTATCAGCCGCCTCGCTACTTCGCAACTCATGATATACGGACCACGTAGGTTTGTATCAAAAACGGAGTCGATCAAATCTAACGACATTTTGTGTGCGCGCTGCGCGTCCGGTATGCCAGCATTGTTAACAAGAATAGTTACCGTACCAAGTGCCTTCTCTGCAGCTTCAACCGCTGCAATGATGCTATCCGCATCTGTCATATCAAGCTTGATAGGAACCGCTTCACCACCCTGTTGATTAATCTGGTCAGCCAATTCTTGCAACCTGTCCTCTCGCCGACCGGTTACTGCAACACGAGCGCCACTCATTGCAAGCACTTCAGCGAATCGTTTGCCAAGACCAGATGTTGCCCCAGTCACTAGCGCCACCTCACCTTTGAGGTCGATTGAAAAATTAGGGGATTGTATTTCTGTCATAATTCATTTCTGCCTGTATCTGTAATTAAATCGTGATGCTTTCCACATGGATTGATCGCTCTTAGCTACCCTTCGATAGAAAAAAAACACAGCCCTAATCGGCAGTGTCACGCTTCAACGCCTTTAAGTGATTCGAAAAACGCGTCAATAACTCATAGGGTTGACACCCCACAACACTCAACCCTGCGCTAACGAATGTAGGCACGCCTGTGACACCATAACTATGTGCCCTTGACCAGTCCTGATCGACGCTATCACTAAAAGAACGTTCAGCTAACACCTTCCGTGCTGCATCGGAATCCAGCCCTGCTTTCTCTACCAATGACACCAATAGCTCAGGATCACTAATGTTAAGATTGTCGACGAAATATGCACGATAAAGTTGTTTGTGAACTTCTTCACCGTTTGCCTGACTATCTGCCCAACAGCCTAATTCCTGCGCCAAACGACTATTATATGTTTTATTTCGATCGCCATATTCCAGCCCCTGCTCTGCCATCAAGCCAGTCATCTGCTTCTTAAACCCTTCTAGCTGAGCTTCTCTACCCTTAAAAAGATCCGTTAGCAGTTGACCCTCCATTGGTGTATCCGGATGTAGCGGGAAATATGCCCACTTTATTTTAATGTTTTGTTCTTGCCTAAGCTTGTCAATACTAACTGTACTGAGGTAGCACCAGGGTCAAACAAAGTCTGTAAATACTTCTATTTCAATAACGGGGTTATCCATTTGAAAACTCTCTCTTAGTTTTAAATTAGTGCTCACACATCTCATACCAAATTCTCTCACCTTAGCTTTACATAGGCTTCGCCTCTGTCAATTGCTATGGGCGAGCCTTGCGAATACTATTCGGGGTAACTCCCAACAATCGCTTGCAGGCTCGAGTGAAGTTCCCTGGGTTCTCGTAACCTAATTTAATCGCAATGTCAGTGACAGAATAAATCCCTCGGCTCAGCATATCCTGCATATAGTCTCGGACAAGCGCATCTTTAATCTCGCGCAATGTTGTGTGGTTGGATTTAAGCCTTCGGATTAATGTCCTCGGCGACATATTTAAGTGACGCGCCAGATCTTCCGTCGTGGGCAACCTAGTCATTGGCTCGACCTCACCCAACCTTTTGATCAACGCTGAGCTTAACAGGCTGGTAACATAGGCAAAATCCGGGTTCTGTTGAACCTCACGAAGCTCTTCCCCGCATTGAAGGCGTGTAGCCTGATGCAGATTTTTATCTCTCAATAGTGACGGTTGATTAGCAAGTTCTTCAGGCAAGACAACAGACAATAATGAACCCTCGAACTCGAAGGAGCCTGGCAACTCCCGATGATACAAAGAAATATCCTCTGGCTTCGGGTAGGGAAAAGTCCAGCGTAATTCGAGGTCATCTCTTCCTGCAACTGTCACGAGAAAGTTGGTAACAACAACCGCCAGGTTCTCAGTCATTGCCTTCAGATGTCTACGCATCTGACCGGTATGGAGAAACTCGGCTCTCAGATGAGAATTATCCGCAACTACCGCAGCATTTATCGAACAACTGCGGGTCGCCATGAAACGGCACAGCACATCAAGGCCCTCTCCAATTGTATTCGCACTCAAAGCACAAACACCGAGTGCACCATGAGCAGTAATCCCAAGCTTCTTACCAAGATGAAAACCCCAATCTCGATTTGTGGTCCAATTTTCATAGGCATCAACAACAAGATTAAAATCTTCAAAAGCCATATTCTGACTTGCTACTAGCTCCATTTGAGAGATATTCAGCGTAGCCAACAAATCATGACCCGCTTGTCTCGCGTCTTCAATCAAGTTCAGCGCATAGGCTGTTGGAGTCCGATTTAGCATTTGACGCTCAATTTGAACCTACTTTGTCATCAAAAGACAAAATCTTGTCACAAATGGGGATGGGCATCAACAGTGATTCCTTTTATCCTACCTTGCTGACCTTTTTTAGATGTACAGTGAAATTCGACATCGTCTCAGCAAAACCCTTACCCGATGGCATTTCAAAGCCCTGCGATTAAACTTGCAGAACAGAGAGTAGAACCGGCAAAAGTATATTACGACGACATGACAACATATAGTTCGAGTATCAGCAAAAAGATCAAACGGAGAAAGCCATGAGCGAAGCGATTAGCACAACAGAATTCCCTGATCCCTACACGATGCCACTCGAGGACATCGATGTTAGTAACCCAATGTTATTTAAGCACGATGCATTTTGGCCATACTTTGAACGCATGCGAAATGAAGATCCCGTTCATTACTGCAAAGAGAGTATGTTTGGCCCTTATTGGTCCATTACCAAATTCGACGACATTATGGAGGTCGAGAAAAACCACGAAGTGTTTTCTTCGGAGGTCGGCGGCATCACCATTTTCGAACGCATGTCAGATTTTAAGACAAGCAGCTTTATTCAAATGGACCCGCCAAAACACGATGTTCAACGAAAGACAGTCACGGGTGTTGTAGCGCCAACAAATCTGGCACTACTACAGCCAATCATTCGGGAACGTGCCGCCAAGATTCTGGACGAACTACCTATCGGTGAAACTTTCGACTGGGTCGATAGAGTATCTGTCGAATTAACGACACAAATGCTAGCCACCCTATTTGATTTCCCTTTCGAAGACAGAAGGAAGCTGACTTACTGGTCTGACTGCGCAACAAGTTCAGAGGCTAATGGCGGTACCACACCTGAAGCACAAAGAAGAGAAGCACTACTCGAATGCCTCGAAGTATTCACAGGTCTCTGGAACGAACGTATAGACAAGCCCGGCAACGACCTCATTACAATGCTAGCGCATGGTAAAGAAACCCAAAACATGGATCCCATGGAGTATTTAGGGAATCTAATATTACTTATCGTAGGCGGCAACGATACAACTCGAAATTCAATATCAGGAGGAGTTTACTTCCTCAATAAAAACCCTAACGAGTATGACAAGCTAAGAAATAATCTGGACCTCATTCCGGGTATGGTTTCTGAAGTCATCCGCTACCAGACACCACTTGCCCATATGAGACGAACTGCCACACAAGACTATGTCATGCGCGGCAAACGAATCAAGAAAGGCGACAAAGTCATCATGTGGTATGTCTCTGCCAACAGAGACGAAGATGTTATTCCAAACGCTAACGATTTCCTGATAGATCGAGACAGATCTCGTCATCATATGTCTTTCGGGTTTGGGCTACACAGGTGCATGGGTAACAGACTCGCTGAAATGCAACTTAAAACTGTTTGGGAAGAAATCATGAAACGCTTCAAATATGTTGAAGTCATGGGAGAGCCAGAGCGCGTTCAGTCACCTTTCGTGAAAGGTTATGAAACCTTACCCGTTAAGCTTCATGCCTGGTAGATAACAACTACTGCAGGTTAAAATCAAAGCAGCCTACATTGGGCTGCTTTTTTTTGTCCGTGCTAAAACACAAGGGATGATTAAACGTTGTAGAATGATCCATCAGGCTTGAATAAGTAGAACATTTAGCTTAAACCCAACCTCTCAACGATATGTCAGAACATGCCAAAAAAA
>JBLHWY010000186.1:0-11124 GCA_047629195.1 Candidatus Azotimanducaceae bacterium | reverse complement strand
TGAACACAGCACAGCAAAAACACTTTGATTCACTGTACCAACAACATATTAACGCCCTGACACGACAAGGCAAGAGCAAAATGACTATCGACTCTTACGCCAGAGCAGTTAGGCGTATTGCGACAACCTACGACAAGTGCCCTGATCAATTAACACTCAATAACATCAAGGATTACTTCACTAACTTAATCAAAGCTCACTCCTGGAGCACTGTCAAAATCGACAGGAACGGACTGCAGTTCTTCTACAAACATGTGCTTGGTAAAGAATGGATTTGGGTCAATATTGTTAAGCCGCCACAAGTAAAGTCGCTCCCCGATATTCTTTCCACTGGTGAGATCTCCAATATGATCAACGCAACACGCGAGGCGAGGTATCAAACTTTTATTCTCACCACTTACAGCATGGGGTTGAGATTAAGCGAGACCCTGAATTTTACCATTGCTGATATTGATGCCGATTATCCAAGAGTTCACATCAGGCGAGGTAAGGGGCACAAAGATCACTATGTCGCGTAACCCCGCATGACCCTGCTTGCACTACGGCGTTATTGGGCAAGTCATAGCCATCCAAAATTAATTTTCCCTGCTGGAAAAGATGCTGCGAAACACTTAGCTGCAACTGCGGCCCATCAGAAGACGTTCTACAGCCTTTTAATGGATTGTGCCCATAACGCGCAGAAGTCGTTAGCTGGAAATCACCGAGAGCTAGACAGCGGCATTGGTATGACTGCAGTGCTACATCTGCTCCCAGCCGGAGTCACACACGCCGTCTCGACTACCATCCCCATGTGCATATCATCATGCCGGCTGTAGCTCCAAACCGTCAACGAAATCAATACTCGAAACTCCGCGGAGACTATCTGTTCAATGAGTTTAATTTGGCGAAAGTCTTTCGCGCCAAGTTTATTGCAGGAATGATAGAGCGAGGGTACTACGTACCCTCAAACAATCCAGCTAAGTGGATTGTTGACTGTCGCCTCATGCGTAAGGGCTTACCGGCGCTGAAGTATCTCGCGCGTTATCAGTATCGAGGTGTGGTTAACGAGAAAAATATCCTGGCTGACGATGGCGGGCAAATCACCTTTGGCTATGTTAAAAGCAAAAACAAACACTACAAAACCAGAACAGTCCCGGGTGAAACCTTCCTCTGGCTCATTTATAAACATGTACTACCAAAGGGATATCGTAGAGTGAGGGATTACGGTTATCTCAATGGCAATACTAAAGAAACCCTAACAGGGATCCAGCGCACCTTGGGAATACTGATTGCGCGGCTACCCGATATTATTAGACCGGTTTACCTTTGTCATGGCTGTGGCGGTGAACTACGCATTGTTACTTTTATGAAACCGATTCGGCCATCAGGTTAATTGGCCATAGCTGAGCACACTAGCCCTCGGCACACTATCGGGAGGATGTAAGCAACATGGGCATGACTCGTTTAAAAAATCATCTTGCCTGGGTGAGACATTTGCTCGCCCTCAAACAACTCCGCAACCACGAAAAATCCGAAAGACCCAAGATTTGATGAAAGTTATTTGCTATAAATAAGAAACGCGATTGGCCGACGGCCTTGTACACCAAGTGGATTAGGTGGCGGCTTTGCGCCACATATCCTTATTTGTTAGGGGTTTTACTTTGCAAAAAACTTACGAGCCTTATTTGATATGTGTATTAGCTGGCCTAGCTCAGTTTCAATGCCTACTTGACTGTATGAATCTTCATAGGCTCCTGGTAAGTCTCTGAGATTGACCGTAATATGAATGTGGCCTAAAGCCGTGCTCTTTGCGGAAATTTTAAACTCTCCTTCTAGGGACTCCCAGTTTAACTCACCCTCCCAAGGGGTTTCATGCCTCCCGACTTCCTCGAACCAGTGGCCTAGGTCATGCGTGTGTGGTGCATAACCATAAACTCCTATACCCGCGCTAATACCACCTTTCAATTCAACGCGAAAATTCTCGCCATCAAATCCCGATAACGCCCGCCTATGTGGACAATTGGCGCGAAGTAGAAATTGTTCCGCATGAGGCGTTTGTTATAAGACAGTAAGCGCGTAATTATTCGTACCTTCTACCGCTTGATCAATTCTGCGACCGTGTGTCTTCATTTTAAAAGGAGACATTCATGCCCAGAGAAAGCGTTAGACAGAAAAAGGAAGCAAGAGGTACAAGTAGAAAGGAAGCAAGACACCCGCGTTCCATTCATTTCGCACAGAGTCTAGGGCAGATCTCCTACATCAATTATCTATGCCTCAGTTAATATGTTGGTATGACCTATCCAAGAAGCCATTTAATTGACCCTGAAGGCGGTGTCTACCACGTTTGTTCACGCTGCGTGCGACGTGCCTTTCTATTTGGTACTGATGAATCCACAGGTAAAGACTTTTCTCATCGTCGGGATTGGATCGAGAATCGAATTCTTGAGTTAAGTGATATTTTCACCGTATCGGTCTATGCCTATGCAGTGATGAGCAATCATTACCATATTGTTTTGAGGATGGATGTCGTCGATCTTTCGGATGAGGAAGTCGCCGACCGCTGGTTGAAGCTGTGTCCTGGTCGCAAGATCGGTAATCGTTCCGCTGATGTTAAATTGGTCCGAAGATCTGCATTGCTTCGTGATGCAACTAGAATGGCAATGGTTCGTGCTCGATTGTGCTCCCTCTCCTGGTTTATGCGATTTGTTAATGAGCCACTAGCTCGCCTCGCAAACAAAGAAGACCTTTGCAAAGGTCGATTCTGGGAGGGGCGATTTAAGTCCCAGGCGCTGCTAGATGAAGCATCTGTACTGGCTTGTATGGTTTACGTTGATTTAAATCCTGTAAGAGCAGGAAAAGCCAATGATATAGAGGATAGTGATTTCACTTCGATTCAGCGGCGTTGTAAACATTCGAATGAACATGAATTGGTTGGCGCTATCAACCACACAAGTTCAACGAAAGTCCCATTTGCTGAAACATCCCTCTGCGAATATATAGGTTTGGTTCGATGGACGGCAGCTCAGCAATCCTACCTACGCAGAAGTATCCAATACGAGGTTTCTCCTTGTCTAAAAAACAATCACACCGATATGGTTCACTGGTTTGCTGATCATATGCCGCTCAAAGATACCTGGCAGCGAGCGATGGGATCAAATGAAGCGCTCAAAGATTATGCAAAATCGATACAACAGCGCTGGATACGCAGAAGATCGCTCTCAGCTTGATCGACGCGGTTAAATTCTGCAACTCAATACTAATAGTTGAGCTTGCTCTGTTGGAAAAAATACCCTTTTACGAAATTTAAACGCCGGGCCTGCATCAGAAACTGCTCTGTTTATGTCGCTATTGATTGTTTAAGGTTTGAGGGGCATCCTCCTCGGCCTCAGCCAACCTATTTCAGCCAAATCTTGGAGATAAATGTGAGATATTCGCCCAAATATATGTGCGAAATGAATGGATCATGGCTGGCCCGTTTTAAGATAATCAATTTACGACAAGGATTTCATAATGGGTGTTCACTCGCCATTGTTACTCGATTGGTTTGATGCTTTCGCGCTAGGCTACATGTTTTTGCTTTGGATCAGCTATGCGCAGTATGCAAAGCATCGCGCTAAGCAGGGGCATAAACAATCTCTCTCACACTCCATGCGCTTGCATCGGGTTCGATGGGTGACGCAAATGTTAAATCGCGAGATCCGCGTTACCGATGCCGCATTACTTGCCAGTCAGGAACGGGTCGTTGGTTTTTTTGCCTCTACAACGCTTATTCTACTAGCGGCTGTTTTTACCGCGGTTTCTGCAAGCGAGCAAATTGCAGAGTTAACCGGAGAGCTACCATTCTCGGTTGAGCAGACCACAACTCAAATTCAAACCAAATTCATTCTCATCTCTGTCATGCTGATCTATGCCTTCTTTCAGCTTACATGGAGTCTTCGCCAGTATGGCTTCGTTGCCGTCCTCATGGGCGCGGCGCCAATGCCTGAAGATGATTTTAGTGACGACGACCGTGCAAGATTTGTTCAGCAAATGGCACGTTTAATGGATGTCGCTGGTCATGATAACAATGCTGGCCTCCGAACTTATTATTTCTGTATCGCGATGGTGTTCTGGATGTTGAATCCCTATTTTTACATTGCGGCCACGACCCTGATTATCGCAGTATTAGCAAGGCGAGAATTCAAGTCTAAAACCGTCAAAACGTTAGAAGCCGCACTGTAACGTACAGACTCGTGGAATAGCGTAAAAGTCTAGTGACGTCATGCTATGTCTCCCCTGCGAGGTCAGAGGAGAGAACTCCAGCCGCATCAGTCGATTGAGATCGTCCATGTACCAATCGATACAGAGCAGGAAGCACAATGAGCGTCAACAAGGTTGAGGAAATTATGCCACCAATCACTACGGTCGCCAGTGGTCGTTGTACTTCCGAACCAATGCCGGTGTTGAAAGCCATCGGCACGAAACCTAAGGCGGCAACTAGCGCTGTCATCAGGACAGGGCGGAGTCTAGTTAACGCGCCTTCCTGAATACTGTCATCGAGCGACCGTCCGTGCGCGCGCAGGTCGCGGATGAAGGCCACCATCACCAATCCGTTTAATACCGCAATACCAGACAACGCTATAAATCCAACGGCAGCAGATATCGAAAATGGTATCCCGCGAACCAACAAAGCAATGATGCCTCCTGTCAGCGCAAGAGGTACACCCGAGAAAATAACCCCAGCATCTCTAACGGATCCCAACGCCATGACCAATAAGCCAACGATTAAAATTAACGTCACTGGAACGACGACGCCCAAACGATTGCTTGCTGACTGCAGGTTCTGATAGGTACCGCCGTATTCAACCCAGTAACCTGCTGGTATGTCAACTTGCTGAGCAACCATTAGCTGAACATCGTTAACAAATGAACCAAGATCGCGACCACGGACGTTTGCACTTACGACAACTCGCCTTTTACCATTCTCTCGGTTTATTTGGTTGTAACCGTTACCCAGCTCTGTATTCGCAAGTTCACCGAGGGGCACAAATCCACCACCGTGTAGCGGTACAGGAAGATCCATAAAACTATCGGGGTTGGTACGCAAGCGTGCAGGCAGGCGAACAACGATGTCAGCGCGGCGATCGCCTTCGTAAAGTTGTCCTGCAACCGTGCCTCCCAGTGTAGTGGCAATAAGGCGCTGTAAATCAGATATTGCCAAACCATAGCGTGCTAACGCCTCGCGGTTTGGCACAATAGTTAGTAAGGGTAACCCGGTCGCCTGCTCAACCGCAACATCAGCAGCACCTGGCACCCTTCCGATGGCATCTTCGATTTCATCTCCCAGTGCGATCAGCGTGTCGAAGTCATCACCAAATACTTTGACCGCTAATTCTGCACGAACACCGGCAATCAATTCGTTAAAGCGCATTTGAATCGGTTGCAGAAATTCATAACGATTACCTGGTATGAGTGTCACACGTTCCTCTAACTCACGCACGATCTGTGCCTTTGGCTTACTGGGGTCTGGCCATTCTGGTCGTGGCTTGAGGATAATGAAATTATCCGCAACACTCGGTGGCACCGCATCAGTTGCCACCTCAGCTGTTCCTATTTTGGCGAACACGCGCTCAACTTCTGGCATCTTCTTGATCTCCGCTTCCAACTGCTCCTGGGATTGAACCGCTTGACTCAGCGAAGTGCCAGGAATACGTAGGGCGTGCATCGCAATATCGCCCTCGTCGAGATTAGGAATAAATTCGGTACCCAATCGCGTAGCGGCCAAACTGCACGCGATCAACAACGCAACAGCGGAACCCACGACAAGCCAACGAAACTTCAATGCTAAATTTAGCACCGGCTGATATAGCGAGCGAGCGCCGCGCATTATCACGCTTTCTTTTTCTTCGATTGGCTTTCGGAAGAGCAAAGCAACGCCGGCCGGGACAAAAGTCACAGACAACACCATAGCGCTAACAAGAGCGATCACTACGGTGATCGCCATCGGATGAAACATTTTTCCCTCAACCCCGGTGAGTGCAAAGATCGGAATGTACACCGCTGTAATAATAAAGACGCCGAACAAAGCCGGACGAATCACCTCCTGGGTCGCGTCAAAAACCACAGCCAAGCGTTCATTCAGAGGCTGGATGCCTTTAGCGCCCGTTTGACTCAACCGGCGCATGCAGTTCTCGACAATGATGACAGCACCATCAACGATCAATCCAAAATCGAGCGCTCCGAGGCTCATTAGATTGGCGCTTGTTTTACTCTGCACCATACCAGTGATTGTCATGAGCATTGCCACTGGAATTACCGCTGCCGTAAGAAGTGCCGCACGTATATTGCCGAGAAACAGTAGTAATATCACTACCACCAGCAGCGCACCCTCTAGCAAGTTGGTTCTTACCGTCACCAGTGTTTTATCGACTAACGCCGTACGGTCATAAACTGCTGTTGCAGTAATACCCGGCGGTAAGCTTGTTTGAATCTCATCCAGTTTTTCACCCACCGCATGCGCAACCGTTCGGCTATTCTCACCGATCAACATGAACACTGTACTCATCACCACTTCGTGACCATCTTGCGTCGCAGCACCCGAACGAAGCTCCTCACCTAAGCTAACACTCGCTACATCGCGAACGCGAACTGGCACTCCGTTAGTTTCATCAATAACAATCAAACCTAGATCATCAAGCGTGCTTGCCTGTCCAGGCATACGCATAAGCCATTGCGCTCCGTTGTGCTCAATGAATCCAGCTCCCTGGTTGCTGTTATTTTGCTCTAAAGCCGTCACCACGTCCGCATAGGTAAGGCCGAAAGCTAATAATTTTACCGGTTCAGGCGCCACCAGGATTTCTTTCTTAAACCCGCCGATGGGATTCACCTCAACGACCCCGGGTACACGCAGTAACTGAGGTCGAATGATCCAATCGTGCACCGAGCGCAATTCGGTAGGCGTTATTGGTTGACCTTCAGCAGAGAGCGCGCCGGGTTCCGAATCGACGGTGAACATAAATATTTCACCAAGACCAGTGGCAATCGGTCCTAACGAGGGCTCCAATGATTGAGGCAGCGCCGCTTTGGCGGCATTCATCCGTTCTGCAACTTGTTGTCGCGCAAAATAGATGTCAGTGCCTTCTTCAAAAACCATCGTAATTTGGGAAAGGCTATAACGCGATGTAGAACGTGTGTATTCGAGTAAGGGAATACCCGCCATTGCATTTTCTAACGGAAACGTTACGCGCTGCTCAACTTCTAAAGGTGTATAGCCGGGTGCTTCTGTATTCACCACAACTTGTACGTTAGTGATGTCCGGCACGGCATCAATGAGCAGTCTTGTGAAATTCCACACGCCTAAACCGGATAATAGCAAGACGGCAAAAAAGACAAGCCCACGTCGCCCCAGCGACAACTTAATGATTTGTTCTAGCATGCTACCCCCCTCAATGATCGTGTGATGCGCCGGACTTTTCGATATCGGCTTTGATGAGATAACTGTTGGTCGTAACGTAGCTTGTACCCGGGTCTAAGCCTCCAAGCACTTCAATCCAGTCTCTATCCTGACGGCCAAGTTCCAGCATGCGCACTTCGTACTCTTCGCCAATCTGTGCATAAACAACCGTAAAGTCCCGGAACGCTTGCAGACCAATGCGCTTCACCGCAAGCGGAACCGTATGTTCAGCAATCTGGATCTCTCCGCTTAAGTACATACCAGGCAGTAACGCACCATCTGGATTGTCAAGAACTACGCGCGCAAGCACAGACTGGTTGTCCTCTACAACTGTATTAAGGCGATCGATAATACCTAGCTGGACGATATTGCTATCGGGTGCGGTGATAACGACTGCGGCACCAGGGCGAACGGCCATCCGATCTGAAGGGAAAATTGCGAGTTCGACCCAAACCGTCGAAGTATCTATGAGCTTGAACAGCTGACGCCCACTAGTCTGTTCGCCTGAGTTAGCTAATCTTTCGGTCACCAACCCACTAATCGGGGCGCTGATCGTGTAGCTCTTTAAGCTTTCATTACTCTCGATAGTTGCAAGGATCTGCCCTTTACGAACTGCGTCGCCAATCGAAACGTTGACAGATTGAATAACGCCATCAAAGCGTGCGCTGACGACGCGCTCCATCTCTGTATTGGGCACAACTCGACCGTAGACTGCCACCGTGTCCTTAATTGTGGCCGGTCCTGCATTCTCTGTCTCCAGCCCGAACGCCTGGGCCACGTCGGGACCGATGCGCGTACGTCCTTCGAAGTTGTCATATTGCCAACGGTGTGTTTGACCAGCATGCCGCGCCTCAATGGTCACAACAAATGAATGCGGTTCATAGATTACTGTATCGCCTCGCAGAAAATCATCTTGCTGGCGAAAATTAATTTCGTCCTTGATGCCGCCTAGCCGGGTTAATGTGATTTCAAGGTCGACATCCTTGGGCGCGACGGAAACTCCCTCACTTGTTACCCAGACGCGAAATTCAGGTGGGACACCAGTCTCGAAAATTGAGAGTTCAAGGACGACTTCGTCATCAATTAGTAAGCGCCCGCCGTGTGCACCTTTGGCAGGTTCAACCTTTGCTGCTTCACCGTGCCCCATCTGATCAGAGACACTATGTCCTGTCCCATCCCCACAACCCGTCAAACCGAATACAAGGATCACGAACCATATACGCTGTAATTTCTTCATTTGATACCTCATGGTTGCTTGACCGACCGGGTTATTACCGTCCCGGTCAGGCCTTCTATTTCTATCAGACGTTTGTGGGCATCAATGCTTGCATCAACTAACGCCATCTGAGTACTAAGCACTTCATTTTGTACAAGCTGTAGCTCAAAGTATCCGTAGCGACCGCTTGCATAAGCGCGCTGGGTATCAGCTAGTGCTTTCTCAACCTTTGGTAGGACTTTCTGACGCAGCGTTTTTACCCGATGCAAACTGTGTTGCAACTCCTGATAGTAGGCAAATAATTGAGTTTCGAGTTGAAGGCGAGCGGCGGTCCGCTCTGCTTCGACACCTGCAAGGTTGGCGCGGGCTTCTGCAATTCCACCTTGATTGCGATTTCTTAGTGCCAATGGAATCATGATGCCAGCAACAAATGCTTGATCATCACTTTGTTCCAGTCGGCGAATACCAGCAGTCAGGCGCCAATTGGGTTTCGCTTCCGTTTCAGCCAGGCGTAACTCGGCTTGCCGAAGTCTTTGCTCGGTGAGATAGCGCGAAAGCCTAGGGTTACGTTCGATTTGGATCAGCAGCCGCTTAAAGTCTACGACCATCGGCACATTGTAAATGTCACCACTAACTTTTAGAAAGTCGGGTTGTGCCTCGCCCCATTGTGCCGCTAACTGATAATTTGAGGTCTCCAACTCATGTTCAACGTCCTCGTGCGCGAGTTGTGTACGCGCGAGTTGCGCTTCTGCTCGCGCTAGGTCGGCATCGGGTGTTCGACCAGCCCGCACGCGCGTGCCAATAGCTTCGACCGTTTCCTTTGCAAGTGTGACTGCATTTCGCGTTTGCTCAAGTAGCTCTTGATTGGCAAGGCTTTCAAGAAATATGCGCGCGGTCTCAGCAGCTACATCTGTTCGCCGAACATCTGCTTCGGACTCGAATATAGAAACAGAGGCACGTGCGGCAACCTCTCGTGCTTGTCGCTTACCTCGCTCCAATACCCAAGCCAAACTGAGCGTCGTCTCTGCTCGATCAATCCCGCTAAGCGCTCCTGAACCCAGAGCGTTTTCAACTTGTACGCCAAGCTCCGGATTGGGACGTAACGTTGACTGAGTCACGCGCCCACGTTGAGCTTCAATTTGATGTCCAAACGCGATAAGAGACAGATTACGACTGAGAGTTTTTTCTATGGCTTCATCTAAGACAATTATGGCATCTGCTATAACGCCGTCACTCGCTAATACGGACGGTGCCAGAACGGTGACACTAGCAGTTAGCAGCAGATACCGTGCACCAGCTAGGCACATGAATGATTTCCACATCAGTGGTTCTCCTTTAGCGTTTGCCAAAACGCACTTATAATTCAAGCAAGACCACGAAAGGCGTTAGCTATTCGTAGCCGAATGATGGAATCTGAATTACAAGGAGATAGGAGGGGCGCGAAGCGGGGGACGCCAGTGCTTGAGGTGTCGAACTTTTCCGGGTGGTGCTGGAGCCAATTGAAGTCGTGTGAGTAATCTTAGACCCAATAGAATCGCGCTCATCACCACGATGAGTAGCGGAATCAGTTTTGTCCAGCTGGAATTAAGCAGTTCAAGCAGCGGAGCGTCAGTCTCTACGCTGTGATCGTGAGCTTTAACTATACCGTGGTGACTATGAACCTCTTGCGTAGCATGATGCAGGGGCGCGACGTGTAGTCTCGTTTCTTGGCCGACAGCATCCACATGCAAATGTAGCCCGCTCGATTGCAGAACGAGCAAGCTCACGCATACCACTATGGCTATTGAAATCGAAATTCTACCCATGACTAAACTATAGCGAAGATCAAACAGCACGAATACATTTATCTAAACAAAGGTGGTCAGATGATAGTTCAACAATTTCAAATGCGCGGCTATTTTACACTTGAACAAACGTAAGGTAGCTAGCCTACTATTGGCTCTCTCCACTGGCGAACTGACATAAACAACTAAGCCTCAGTGCGTAACCCAGTGATGAGATAACATCAGACTTATGACAACTAAATGTCTTTGCTCGCCGCTTCCAAAACTTCGATGACTTTATCTCGGCCACCGAGAGTTTGAAGTAGTAACACGTCACCTTGCCTTGCCCATTCGATCGAACATTTTGCTGCGGCGACTGGATCGGGCGTGAGGACTATTTGTTGTTTATCCAAGCCATGTTCCAACATCACACTGGAAATTAAGGCGGGAATCTCTCCAAGCTCTCTGCCCCGAAGATATTCCTCAAGCTCATAAATCACCACAAGATCAGGTTTGAGTCTGGCGGCAACCTCAGTCAGCTTTCTGACCTCCTCATCGTTTCTGTCACCCGCATGCCCCAACATGACCAATCGCCGCTGCGCAGGATATTGAAGTAGCGTGTCAACAACGGCGTTCAAGCCATGGGGATTGTGGGCAAAGTCGACCATCATTGTGGCGCCTTTAACCGTAAATATATTGCCACGGCCCGGGTTGTTTTTTTGGTCACCGACAAA
>JBLHWY010000185.1:0-11154 GCA_047629195.1 Candidatus Azotimanducaceae bacterium | reverse complement strand
ATGGAGCGGAAAGATTTACTTGAAGCAAATGCAGCTATTTTTTCAGTTCAAGGTAAGTCTCTTAATGATAATGCGGCTAAAGATGTTCGAATCCTTGTGGTAGGTAATCCTGCAAATACAAATTGTCTTATCGCTCAGCGCAATGCGCCAGATATTGATCCGAGACAATTTACTGCTATGACTCGTCTTGATCATAATAGGGCAATGTCGCAGTTAGCTCAGCAAACTGGCAAGCATGTTAATGACGTTAAGGGATTGGCGATCTGGGGAAATCACTCAGCAACTCAATATCCAGACATTGCTCACGCAACAGTCGGTGGAGAAGCAGCGTCGGATCTGGTTGATCAGAGTTGGACCGAAAATGAGTTTATTACTACAGTTCAACAGCGCGGCGCGGCCATCATTAAGGCGCGGGGACTTTCAAGTGCTGCCTCTGCGGCGAATGCTGCGGTAGAACATATGCGTGATTGGGTTGCTGGTACCGATGGCGAAGTTGTATCCATGGGCATTTACTCGGATGGCAGCTATGGCATAACAGAAAGATTGATTTATTCTTTCCCCTGTATATGTGAAGGCGGTGACTGGAAGATAGTTCAAGGTCTGGAGGTTAGTGATTTCAGTCGCGCTAAAATGAGCAATACTGAAAAGGAGTTAATAGAAGAACGCGATGCAGTTCAGGATCTATTACCTTCTTGAGAGCCTTCCTAAGCGTCTTGTTCATGCGTCGCCCAAAGAGTTGCACTTAGACTCTTGGATAAAGAAAGCTGGCTGGTGCAGACGCTTCGTCTGCATCGCCAGCATTTTAAGCTTTTTGTTTGTGCTGTCAGGCTGCTCCGATACCCCAGAACTGTCTCTCCTCCCTCCTACAGCTAAAATAGTTGCTTTTGGTGATTCCTTAACGTTCGGTTCTGGGGTCGACTCGGTCGATAGCTATCCCGCTGTACTCGCAGATTTGTCAGGGTTGAATGTCGTTCGATCTGGTGTTCCTGGTGAAATAAGTGCGACGGGTCTGCAGCGTCTATCGATTGTATTGGCTGAGGAGAGTCCTCATCTAGTTGTGATATGCCATGGTGGTAACGATGTCCTGCGGCGATTGAGTGCAAAGAAAACAGAGCAAAATTTACGGGCTATGATTGCCCTTGTGCGTGCCAGCGGGGCTGAAGTAGTTCTGTTAGCCGTGCCTAAATTTGGCTTG
This sequence comes from Candidatus Azotimanducaceae bacterium, assembly GCA_047629195.1. Taxonomy (GTDB): domain Bacteria; phylum Pseudomonadota; class Gammaproteobacteria; order Pseudomonadales; family Azotimanducaceae; genus UBA4582. Next base: position 9,959 of record JBLHWY010000185.1, on the reverse strand, counting down.
TTTCCTACTGCGTGGGGCTATTATGAGGATATTGCTCAGGAACTCGATGTTCCCATTGAGTTCGATATAATTTCGGACTTGCAAAGAAATCCCGTATTAAAGTCAGATCAGGTCCACTTTAATCGCGAAGGTTATCGACAAATGGCAGAGTCTGTTGTCAATTTACTGAAGGTGTCAGGCGCGCTGTAGATGACAATTATTGTGCGTTTCATTTTGGCAATGCAATGAGTACCACTGAACGGGTTGTAGATTCATTTTTCAATTCACAAAATTGCATGTCTGAAGGTAGGCAAAATGCTTTCTCAGGAATTATAGTTTGATTGAAAATCTTAACTTCTCCTATGATACCGATGACTAATAAGTAGTGACTAAAGGTAAGTTTGTACCGAGCACCTGGGTCTAATGACAGGCGCTGTACTTGAAAACTGTCAAAATCTGCTGCAATTTCAATTGTGATGTCTTTTGCTGAGGATAAGACACGAAGTGACTTAGCTTCCGTGGCATCGAACCGAGCGATTGACATTGCCTCTCGTGTGTCCCAATGATCCTGCGTGAGTACCTTCTGAGCAAAAGATAATATGTAACGTTCGTAGTGCGGAGACTGAAATTCTATCGCTCTAATGCCATGCTGCAAAGAATGGGGTGTCAGCCTTTCAACCTCAATCACATCCCCAACGACAACCCTTCGTGTCGCGGTAAAACTTTCCATCGTAGCTCTAAGATCTCGCTCTTTCTTTGTTAACTCTTTTGATACCCGCACTCGGCTAGCGTTAATGAGCGCCACCGGTGCGTTCTTTGGCGAGGTGGAATCATCAATAACTTGCTGGGTCTCCAGAATCTGATCTACCGTATCTCTGACAGTTTTGTATTCAGCTACAGCCGCCAAGTAGGCTGTTTTAAATTGCTCTTTATCTTCGAACTCGTTTAGTTTGTCCTGACAAAACCCATAACGCATTTCTGCGACACCAGACGGCCAAGCGCTGGGGTCGAGATGAGTAATCACGTAGACCTCGATCTTTTGTTGATGAAGCTCGAAGTAAAGATCACCGTAAACTTCTTCTCTTGTCGGCGCGAGTATCTTTAACAATATGGGTTGTTCGACTGCTGCGTCTGTCAAGGCTTCCGTGCCAGTAGAAAATAGCTTTGGATTAACAGCGTTTAGCCAGGGTAGAGGTATGCCACTTACGGAGCAGACACCCCTTACTTCGATACCCGTGTACCATATTTCTTTGCCCCATGGTTTGCCTATTTCGACGGTTTCCAATAGTAGGGGTTGTGAAAAGTTAATTGGGTTCAGATGCAGGGAATCCGTAATTTCGCTGAATGATTTGGAATCACAAAGCGAATGGATTGCCTTACCCAAATGATCATCATCTGTGATGAAAACGCTGAGCGTACTTGTGCCTGATTTTTCTGGCACAAACCTGCACAACACCGACAAGGTTAATTCTTCAGCGTTCAGTGAGTAGTAAGGGGTGAAACCGAATGTATAGAATAATTCGGCATCGTCGGCCATTGAAGAATAGCGCTTGAACAGAGAATGCGGCTGGGTGATTTTTCCTAACAGGATCGGCATGCTTGATTTTAGTCTATGTGACCATCGCACGACAGCCCCTACATTCAATTGATGCTGATAAAAAGACGATGTCCGATTGTTGCTAGCCACGACTTAGTACTGGGACTAAGATGTTTCTCGATGCTAAGGCAGTTTACTTAAGAAAGGATCTAAAGGTATGTCCCATGAATCCAACCACTGATGATCAAAATGAAGTTTTCGAGAAAGCTCGCCAAACTCGAGATGCTCGTTTCGATGGAAGGTTCTTCATTGCTGTACGCACGACGGGTATCTATTGTCGACCAGTCTGTAAAGTTCGAATGCCTAAAGCTGAAAATGTCACTTTCTATCTTTCTGCTGCGGCGGCAGCTGAGGCTGGTTATCGGCCTTGTTTGCGATGTAGGCCAGAAGCAGCGCCGGGCACTCCGGCTTGGTCAGGTACCTCAACCACAGTGAAGCGAGGGTTGAGGCTCATCAGTGATGGCGCTCTGGACGAGATGAGTATCGAACAATTGGGTGATAAGCTTGGTGTCACAGGTCGGCATCTTGGTCGCCTGTTCAACCAGCATTTGGGCGCATCGCCACAGGCGATTGCTCAGACTAGGCGTCTGCATTTCGCCAAGAGATTGATCAGCGAAACTAATCTGCCAATGACTGAAATTGCGCTGTCCTCTGGTTACGGAAGCGTCAGGCGATTTAACGATCATTTTCTGAAGGTCTATGATCGATCTCCAACGATGCTGCGGGACAAGCGGGGCGTCAATTCTGATTCAGGCGTAACGGTGCGCCTGCCGTATCGTGAGCCTTTTGACTTTGAAGGTATGTTGGCATTTTTAGCGATGCGAGCGGTTCCGCAAATTGAATCTATTGGTGCGGGTACCTATCAGCGGTCTCTGCTAATTGATGGTGAATCGGGTTTGCTAAGTGTTAGTCAGGATATACCGAATCATTGTTTGATTTGTCAGGTCGAGTTGAGCAACACACGTCCACTCATGAAGGTTGTCGACAAGGTTAAAGGACTGTTCGATCTTGATGCTGATCCTAGTGAGATCAATTCAAGTCTTTGTAAAGATACGGAGCTAGCCAATCTGATTTTAGGCAACCCTGGTCAGCGCTTGCCTGGCTCATGGGATCCTTTTGAGGTTGCCGTTCGAGCCATTGTTGGACAGCAGGTTAGTGTCAAAGGCGCAACAACTGTGATGTCCCGAATTGTTGATAGCTACGGTGAGCGTTTTGATGAAACGATTTGTTTTCCTACGCCCGAATCTCTCTCAGCACTGTCGGTTGACAAGCTTTCCATGCCGGCCAAGCGCGCCCAGGCGATTAAAGATATGGCGGCTGCTGTTGTTAAAGGTGAAATTGATTTATCAAGAAGTTGTAGCTCTGAAGATTTGATTCAACAAATGACCAGCATTAAGGGTATTGGACCTTGGACTGCTCAGTACGTGACGATGAGAGCATTGAATGACCCTGATTCGTTTTTACATACTGATCTGGTCATCTTGAAAGTTGCATCTAGCCTTCTTGGCATCGATTCCGAGAAAGATATGTTACGGCGATCTGAAGTCTGGCGTCCTTGGCGGGCATACGCTGGTATGCATCTCTGGCGACACGCTGCGAGCCTATCTAACTAACCCTATTCAATTAACAATTGGGGCTGATGCTCAATATGTTTGATAGCGAGCATAAATTTCACGGCATTTTTGTAGGAAAAAAATGAAAAAGCAGAAGAGTAAAAACTTGTTATACCGATATATCTCAAGCCCGATCGGAGAATTACTGATCGCCGGAAATGATGAGGGATTACATCTGATTGGTTTTCCGGAAGGGAAAGGCAAGGTGATGCCCGCTGAAGGCTGGATTAATGATGAGTTTTGTTTGCCTGAGGTCGAATTGCAATTGCGTGAGTATTTCAGTGGTGAAAGAGAAGATTTTGATATAACCCTCTGTCCACACGGTACTGAGTTTCAACTCGAGGTGCTTCATGCGCTGCAACAGATTCCGTATGGCTCGACTTGCAGCTATATGGAATTGGCGACTGAGATAGGCAGACCTAAAGCTGTTCGTGCAGTTGGGTCTGCAAATGGACGCAACCCAATCCCAATTATTATTCCTTGCCATAGAGTCATCGGTGCAGATGGAAGTCTGACAGGCTTTGGTGGTGGCTTGCCGACAAAGCAGTTCCTGCTTGAGCTTGAAGGTGTTGGTCAAAAATCATTGGCGCTGTAGTGCTCAAAATAACAGTGCTCAAAATAACAGTGCTCAACATAACAGTACTCAAAACGACTGATACTCTTCAAGCTGTGGCATTAGCTCGCGGAGACAGAAAGCTTTGAAAACAAGTCAAAGTAAGTCGGAAAAGTCTTGGCGACACAGCCCGGGTCGTTGATCAAAATCTCATTTTGACCGAACGCTGCGAGAGAAAAGCACATGGCGATTCTATGGTCGCCATAGGTATCAATCGTCGCAGGTAGAATCTGTTTGGGTGGCTCTATGTAGATAAAGTCTTCGCCAGTTTCGACCAGCGCGCCCAATTTTCTAAGTTCCGTAGACATAGCGTGCAGGCGGTCAGTTTCTTTTACACGCCAATTGTAAATGTTGCGTATGCGGGTGGGTCCTTCCGCAAACAGCGCCATTGCCGCTATCGTCATTGCAGCATCAGGAATGTGGTTCAGGTCCATGTCGACACCCTTAAGCGTCCCACCTGTAACTGTGACGGCGTGATCGGTTTTATCAACGATCGCACCCATCGCTTCGATGACATCGAGAAAAGCAATATCTCCTTGCACGGACTTGCTGCCAAGACCTGTTACGGTGACGGGGCCATCGCCAATTGCCCCTGCCGCATAGAAGTAGGAAGCTGAAGACGCGTCACCTTCAATAAGATACGTTCCTGGAGATTGATACTGCTGAGCCCCGCTTAATATAAAATGTTGGTAGTTGTCGTGAGTCGCATAAACGCCAAATTTTTGCATGATATCAAGAGTGATATCAAGGTAAGGTTTTGACACCTGCTCGCCAATAATGGATATGACACTATCGCGCGGAGCTAGTGGTAGCGCCATTAAGAGCGAAGTTAAATACTGGCTGGATATATCACCTTTAATATTGACCTTGCCGCCGGTGATTTTTCCGCCCTCAATCTTTATCGGAGGGCAACCGGCTTTACCTAGATACGAAATCTTGGCACCTAACTGCACCAATGCCTCAGCTAAGTGAGCAATTGGGCGTTCTCGCATATATTGGTCACCATCAACGGTGAAGGTGCCTTGGCTTAAACTTAATATGCTCGTTAGAGGCCTGATAGCTGTACCTGCATTCCCCAGGGAAAAATGGCTTTCGTTTGGCGGAACAAAAAGGCCGCCATTACCAGATACGACACAGGTTGTTGTTGGTCGGTCCGACTTTTTTCCTGAAGATATATCGATAAACTCTATTGCGATACCGAATTGGGTTAAGGCATTGAGCATTTGTTCTGTATCTTCGCTCAGTAATAGGTTTTCGAGTTTTGTTTCTCCGTGTGCTAGTGCAGCAAGTAACAAAGCCCTGTTGCTAAGGCTTTTTGAGCCAGGGAGGTTTACGGTGCCGGAGAAATGCTCAATGGGTTTAAGCCGTAATTGTTCCATTAGAATATCACCGGTGCTGAGGCTGCTGGCTTCAGTCTTTGCAGAAAGTTTAATAAATTGTCGTCGACTTGTTTAAGAGGAGGGCGCCCGGGTTCTTCGAGTAGCACTGCACCGGAGGTGTTGTCGACGCTGAGAAAGTATTCAGAATCCGCTTCGGTTGTGGCAAAGAAGAAGGTTAATGGTTCTTTGATTTGTTTTTTTGCGATGGAATGACCGATGTAATTTTCTATCAGGCGGTCGAAATCTTCCTGGTTCCAGAGTTGAATGAGGCTCGCATGCCCTTCAATCGATGTTGCTTCAATAGTACTGGACCAAAAGCTTGAGAAAAAATCTACAAGGTCAGGATGAATAGTTGTTTCGAGTGCGTTTGCGAGGCCTGCGAAATCTACCTTTGGTACCTGCGGTACTGGCTTCCAGGCAATAAGGTCAGAATTAGCTGATATGCCTGTCTCATTATTGTGAGATATTTCGCAGAGTGAACGCCACTCTGCATCGAACTCGGCATAGAAAACGCCGTCATCGCTAAGCTGGAGCGCCTCATCGAAGAGCTGAGAGAGCGCTAGTTGAATTGAACTCATTTTAAACTTAAGCGTGTAATGTTATGACAGTTTATTGTAACAGTAAATTTAGCGTTAGTTATTTTATGTAGGATCATTCGTAAGACGTTATTCTGGCGACCGATTTGAGTGGCGCCGCTGGTCCTTAAAATGTCGCCGACCTCTTTCCGATTGGTCTAGGAATTTCATAGCCGCACGACGATCCTCGGGTTTCATCTCTTTTAGTATGGTCACCATGTTTTCATGGAGAGCAACTTGGAACGTGTTTGAAACGTATCTGAGGTCTTTCAGGGCGGATTTAAGCGCCGCTTCATCTAGCGGGTTGCTTTGCATGACGTCATTGAGGCGTAGTCTGGCGTCTCTCATTTCCATTCGCACAGGCCTTAAGGCTTTTGAATATTCTTTCAATTTTGGCCGAAGTTGTTTTTTTTGTTCATCATTGAGATTCCGAACCATCCATCCCATATTGTTTGGCAGATGATTAGGGGGCCCGCCCATCATATATCTGCCGATGATGCCGCCGATAAAAAGTAGATTGAGACTAAGAGAACAAATCAATGCGATAGTGATGACGCGACGCTTTTTATTGGGTGCAGATGCATTCTGCTCCATCATTCTTCCTCCGTGTTTTCTGAAACTAGTCCCATTACATAGATATCTTCTTCCCATTCGAGCAGGTTTTCATCGTTGCTTGTATCCATCATCGTGCCTAGATATATGCCCGCTAGTAAGGGGATACAGGCCACCATAGCGGGCCTCCAAATGACTAAGGCACCATTTGATTGGGGCGCTAACCAATTCCATATTCTCGCTATGAGATCAGTGTCTGTATCAGAGCTTGTAGAATCAGAGCCAGTTATGTTCGAGCTTTGAATTTGCTTGAGGATATTCATCTTTAGCGTGGATGATTCGGTAACCACATCAGCGTTCAATATCTCATCCAGGCGTCTAAATTCTGCAACCACTGACTTCGCTTCGGGATCAACGTCAAGAAATCTAAGCGCGGTTTCTTTATCGGCAGACGGCCACACTTCGCTATTCGTGCCGTAGGCTCCTAGCAACTTTCTGAACTTTTGAATGTTCATCTCAAGATTCACCATTTTCGGTTAATATTCTTCGAAGCTTTAATCTTCCCCGGGAGAGCAAAGATTCGAGTGCGTCTACAGTCGTATCCATAATGTTCGCAGCATCTTTGTTGGCAACGCCCTGGTAGTGACACATGATGATAGCGCTACGCTGGCGTTCAGGCAGTGCCATTAATGCCATTTTCACATCCTGTTGTTGAGTTTCCGAAGTGAGCTCACGATCTGGCTCTTCCCCGCCAACGGTTTCTTCAATTGAGTCGTGGGTAAACCTACTGTTCTTTCTGAAATAGTCGATACATAAGTTATGTGCAATATTATGTAACCAAGTTGAGAGCTTTGAGGCCTCAGGGTTAAAGCTATCTGCACGGGACCATAATCGAAAAAAAACTTCCTGAGTGATATCTTCAGCGTTGGCTGCATTTCCCATCATTCTCACGACATAACGATTAATGCTAGGGAGATGTGTGTCCAACAATTGTTGAAAGGCAAGATGGTTTTCGTTTGCCACCTGCCTAACCAACATTGCTTCTGATTTGTCGATCAATCAGAACCCCTGATTTCTAGTAAAAATCCAGGTTCTATATGTGTCCTTATTCATGGCCTCTGCCATGGCCCATTCCTCTTCCCATTCTTCTGTCCATTCCTTTGGGGCGTTTCATCTCATCAGCGGTGATATAGCCGTCTTCGTTCACATCCATTCTGCTAAACATACCCTGTTTTATTTCATCCTGAGAGAGACCGCCATCACCATCAGTATCCATTGTGCTGAAATGTTCTGCGAGTCTAGCTTGACGCTTGGCTATTCTTTCCGCTTCTGCTAATTCGCGCTCCTGGTGACGAGATTCCATTCGGTCTTCGATTTCATCGAGTGTTACTATGCCGTCATCATTAGAGTCTGCTCTACCAAAGGGGGATCTTCGTGGTGGCTCGAATTCTGCCAGCGAAATTTGCCCGTCTCCATCTGTATCTAGGTGCTTCATTATTTTCTTTCCCCTGTGGCCGCCTTCTTTGGCGAGGGCAAATGCTGAGATGCTAGAAGAAAGAATAATCACTGTGAGCGTGCTGAGTATTGATTTAGTGTTCATTTTTTGTGTCCTGTTTAAATTCGATAGTTGAAGTATCGCGACTTCTAATATTTGTACGGTCGAATTCACCTAAACCCGTCGCTAGAATCGGATTTTTTTTAATTGGTTACCCAATGCGAATTTTTATTCAACACGGCTCAGGACAACGTCAGAACGGTTTCAGTACAACAAGGATAAGAATTGGAATAACAATGATCAGGGCGGCCTCGTTATATAGTCGGAAGAATAAGGAGGTGTGAATGGTATGGTCCTCTTGCATAGCGACGACATAACGCCATGATTGAAAATGGTAGCCGATTAATAGTAAGACAAATCCAAGTTTTGCGATGAGCCAGTTGCCTGAAAAACCAAACCCGAGCCATAGCCAAAAACCTAACCCCAGCGCAAGTAGTGCCATGAGCGAAGAAAACCGGAAGAGTTTTGCCGCCATGATGATTAGCCTATGGACACTTTCACCTTCGGCTTTCCCTTCGACGTAGTGAATGATAATTCGAGGTAGGTAGAAGAGGCCGGCCATCCATGCCATAACAAAAAGAATGTGAAATGTTTTTACCCAGAGCATGAATGATATCCCGTTAGTTAATTTAGTACTTTGATATAATAACGCATACTAGCGATGAAACTTACTTGTCCTTCATTCATTAAGGATTGATTAACTATTCATTGTAGATTCAATCTATAAATCGGGATTAGATGTTTTGAGATCCTTTCTCGCTCCCTAACTATATAGAATCTTTTATGTCATTTGATGCAAATAGTGTGTTCTTTTTGCTGCTGGTTTTCATCGGTGCGGTCGTGCAATCGCTGACAGGATTTGCAATGGCGCTCATTATCCTTGGTGGGGTTGCTGCTTTGGGTCTTGCGGGGATAAGTGAAACTGCTGCTGTGGTCAGTATTTTGTCGCTTTTCAATGCGGCGCTGGCGCTGCGCTATAACCACCGGCAGATAGATTATTCCCTCGTGAAAACAATGAGCATCGGCATGGTCCCTGCTGTTTTTTTTGGTTTGCTGATTCTTGAATATCTGTCGGAAGAGTTTGGTGAGCTACTCAAGGTTTCTCTGGGCGTCATGATAGTTTCTGCTGGCATATTGTTGTTTTTGAAGCCCACGCCATACCCAGCAATTTCAAACAGGTATACGCAGGGTTTGATTGGCTTTTTGGGTGGTTTGATGGCGGGTACCTATGGCGCGGGTGGCGCTCCCTTGGCTTATCTCTTATATCGTCAGCCGCTCGAATTTAATATTGTTCGAACGACTCTGTTAGCGCTATTTGCAATCTCAACTTTAGTTAGGACTGTGCTTGTTGGTATCAACGGCAACTTGAATACCACCGTGTTAGGTCTTGCTTTACTGTGTCTCCCTATTGTTGTGGTCGCAACTATGGTTAGTTTAAAGTTAGGAAAACATGTACCTGATACAGCCCTGCGTAAAGTTACTTTTATACTACTCATGTTGGTGGGTGCTTTTCTGATCATAAAATAGAGCCTATCTCTGCAGGGTAACTGTGAGATAATTGCCGAACCGATTGAATAAAAATTGAACGTGATCCCATGGGTAAATTTGACGATATTAGGCCTTACGAAGACAGTGAAGTAACTAGCGTTTTGCAGCGTTTGATTCATGATGATGAATTCCTAGGTTTTCTAACATTGCACTTGTTTCCAAGACTTGGAAAAGTTTTTCCGCCGATCGCAAAATATCTGGTGAGATCCGTTCTCAAAAAACAGACCGCAGGCATTGCGAGTATTGGCGATTTTCAAAATGCAGTCGCGGAATATGCGGAGCGGTTGGTTAGTCACACGATGGACGGCTTTGAGTTTTCAGGTGTCGATCAATTAAAAAAAACGCAAGCTTATCTTTTCGTTGGAAATCACAGGGACATCGCTGGGGATTCAATGTTAGTTGATTATGCCCTGCACTTGAGTGGGCATGAGACGGTTAGAATTGCAGTTGGAGATAATCTGGTTCAGAAACAATTTGCAACTGACTTAATGAAGCTTAACAAGAGTTTCTTTATCAAACGCTCTGAGGAGGGTGCAAAGAAGGTATAT
>JBLHWY010000184.1:0-11174 GCA_047629195.1 Candidatus Azotimanducaceae bacterium | reverse complement strand
GACAGGAGACCCAGGGTCAATGCCAAAACTCCCCGCCTAATCTGATGCTGTTTCATGCTGATACCTACTAGGAATTGTTGCTCTTTTTAGTTTTTTTAATAGTCCACGATCCTCGGTCAATGCGTTTGCCACTGACTTCGTTATGTACTATCAACAGCCACAGAATGTAGAAGCCCTGCGGGTTTGTCAAGACACTCACGGTCAAATTGATAGATTCCTAAAGATCATTTCTCACCTTTCGTACATTTGGTTTTAATTACAGGCTAATCCTAATTGTCAACAACACAAATAAAAATATATAGGTGCCACTACTATAACGTTAGAAAAGCAAAACGGGGTTTAGATTGGTCAAAAGAACGCCGTATTGGCTCTTTACAAGAGCCAATACTCGTCTTCAAGATTGCATGCGCAACGATAGTAATCGCCCGAGGAAATCATTTTACTAGATGGATCTCACGACAAAATGACGATCCAACTTCTTCGCATTTGCTTCACTACAAATAACAGCCTTTGCACATGGGCCTTTAAAATACTGCGCGGCCACTCGCTTAACATCATCAACTGTTACCGCTAGAATCCGCGACCGTTTTGCTCTATGCGCATTTGCATCTCGTTCGAACAAACCATTATGAAATGCTTTACGTGCTTCTCCTGCAGGAGACCCAGGCGCATCCATACTGCTAACCAAACCGAGTATTGCCTCTTCTAGTGGTTCATAACTCAACGCTGCAGTTTGGACCCAATGAATAGCAGCTTGAAACGCTTCGAAAGTTTCAGTGAGATTCGGATCACGGTAAGAATAAAACCTGAACACACCATTGGCAGCGTCATAGCTCGCGCCACCGCCGTAGGCCCCGCCCTGCTCTCGAATAGCTTTGTGTAGATATCCATTACTCAAGACACCAGCAAGGACAGACAGTACTGCTGCGTCTTCGTGGTTCTCTGCAACCGCTGGAAATACGGCTGCACAAAAATTGACCTGCGAAGCGGTCACCCAACATTGATTCAAATCAGGTTCTGTAAATGGTATGTAAATACCTTTTGACTCTGGCACTGAGGCTGCTTCAATGACTGGCCTAGGTCCCCACAATCGTTCGAGTGCTAACTCAGATTCTTCAAATTGATCATGCTCGCCTACGATTAGCAATCTTGGGGAGTGTGAGGTGATCAATTGATGAAGATGACGGAGTTGATCAATGAATCGATTGAGGCCCGTTGAATCGTCGAGAGAATCATCCAAACGCTTAATCGCCTGCAGGCCTTCAAGTCCGGTGAGATGATAGTTAAGCTTCGACACCGGTCTAAAAACACTGGAAGCTGCACTCATGGCGAGGCCATGGGCATTATTTATGATGCTGGATTCCATGCGTACACGCGAATGCTTAATCAGATCCCGAATACGATTGGGCTCGTCAAATTGTGGAGAAGCCCAGGTATCCTGCAGCAACTTCATCATCTCAAATCGTTGCGGGTTTAGCGTTTTGCTTGAGAACGTTATATTCGCCATCGCGATATTCGGATTATGAATCGCGCCACGGACAGAAGTATAAGCTCCCATTCCACCTGTCAGGCTATGTTGCAAATGCTGTGTTTCAAGATAATCTCTACCGGCGGAGCCAATTTCAGTCACAGTTTGGGTATACAACGGCAGGCAGGGGAATAATTCTGCATCCAATTCGGGTAGTGGACAAATGATCTGACAGTAGGTCAAGCCATTTGAACCAACATGAAACCGATCTAGTGGAATTCCGTTAGATAATTTACCGCCCTCGCCCTCTGCTAGCGTAACTTCAGTGGGAATGTCAGCAATGCCTACTTTGGGCAACAGCTCCACATCGTCCGCTTGTTCTTGCCGACTTTTTAGCGCTGCTGATAACTCAACGATCTTCAGTTTTTCCGGCTCGGTCAGCTGTTGTTTAATAATAGCCAGCCTGTCTGTTTCTTCTTTCTTTACCCGTTGATTTAAGGTCGGGTCAGGCGCAAGGGTAAGGCGCACCCTGTGCGTGTTGTCTAACAATAATTCCTGAACCAGTTGCTTAATAAAATTGGGATCCTGAATTTCTACTCTTAGTTGCTGCAGAACCGGTTCAAGGTCCAACAAAGCGATTGGATTTCCTCTATGAACCACCGCAGAAAGGCATGAAAAGATAAGTTGTAATCCAAATGGAGAACCGTCGCCACCAATCTCTCTTTGACTTAACTCAAGCTGATGCAAACACGCTTCGAGCTTTTCGACAGGCACGCCATCGCGAGCGATTGACTCAAGGGTTGTGATGATCAATGTTTCAATGGCATCAGCATTACTGGCATCACATCCTTCGAGACCACACATAAAACTCATCTCTCGATTCGACTCTTCAAGCCCGCATAAAGGTGAAGCAGCTGATGCGAGGTCTGTCGTCTCTAGAGCCACCCTGAGGGGCGAAGCACTAGTGTCCAGTAGGACATCTGATAGCAAATTGCATTTTAGCAATAGATCCAATTCGATACTGGGTCCTAGCAGCCAGGCCATAACCACATGACTTTTTGAACTTATATTTGTAACGTTTCCTTCTGATTCAGCGACAAGGGATTCATCAGCCCCCTCTTCTGCTGCACTTTCCTCTACTGCACTTTCCTCACTAGCATGGTCCTCAACGGCGTAGTATTCAGTTACTCGTTGAGTTTCGGTATACCTTACTTCCTCGCCTGCCTCTACTTTATAAGGACTTGGTTCAAATCGGGATAATGCTTTGTCCTCAAACGCTTGCTGCAGGTCGAATGCGGAATTGTCGCCAAAAGTCATAAACATCGCATTTGCAGGGTGATAATGAGATTGGTAAAAATCCATCAGGCCATCATAAGTTAGGTCAGGAATATTCTTTGGGTCTCCGCCACTATTGAAATGATAAGTAGTGGTCGGAAAGAGGTACTTTTTAAGGGTATCGTAGAGCACTGAGACAGGTGAGCTAACATCCCCCTTCATTTCGTTATAGACAATACCCTTATAGGTTAATTCGGTCAGAGGGTCCTCAGGGTTTTCAAACTCAAAGCGATGTCCTTCCTGGGCAAAATCGAGCGGGTCAAGTCGAGAGAAAAACACCGCATCTAAATAGATTTCCAACAGGTTATTAAAGTCTTGCTTGTTCTGAGTCGCAAATGGGAATGCGGTATAATCACTAGAGGTGAAAGCATTCATGAAGGTATTTAACGACCGACGAATCATTAAGAAAAAAGGATCTCTAACGGGAAACTTTTCACTACCACATAACACTGTGTGCTCTAACATATGAGCGACACCTGTGGAGTCCATCGGCACCGTGCGGAAAGCAACCATAAATACGTTTTCACGATTTGGCGCAGCAAGATGAAAATGCTTCGCGCCAGTGACCTTGTGTTCGTATTCGTAGACAGTCAAATTAAGCGTGTCGAGTCGCTGCTGACGAACTAGATGAAAGGCCGGGTGTGTTTTAGTTTGCAACGATTGATTTACAACATTCATATTAGGTGTGCACCGCCATCCAAAATAACGTGTTGGCCAGTTATAATGCTATGACCATCTACAAAGCTGACAATAGACTCAGCAACCGATTCGGCAGTACACGTTCGATGCAAAGGAACCTTGGCCTCTAGCGTTTTAACCATCTTCTGATAAGCCTCTGTACCTAGCCCTTGCTCTAGCCATTCACCTTGAATAAACCCTGGACAAACAGCGTTGACTCTAATTTCTGGCCCCATTACTCTTGCCAAGGATTTTGTCATGGTTAGCAACGCGCCTTTACTTGCAGCGTAGGCAACCGAACTACCGATACCTTGCACGCCGGCGATAGAAGCTACATTGACTACCGCCGCGTCACCGCTCGCTCTAAGCGCTTGTTCTGCTGCCCTTACCATTTGATAAGGACCGACAACGTTGACACCATAGATCTTGAAAAAATCGTCTTTGTCCAGGCCCGCAAGATTGTCGTGGGCGTTAAATTTCGTAGTACCCGCGTTGTTTATGAGTACATCTAAGCGGCCAAAACGCGTTATTGTCTGCTCAACAATACTCTGACAGCAGGCGTCATCCGCAACGTCTCCTTGACAGATAAGAGCATCAACACCTTCGGCCCTGCAGGCTTGCGCGGCTTTTTCGGCTCCCTCGTGATTCGAAGCATAATTAATAACGATATTTGCGCCTTTTTGCGCTAACAATTTCGCTGTTGCTGCACCCACACCCGAGGAAGAGCCTGTCACTATTGCTACTGCACTTTTCAAATTCATTTCACACTTACTCCTGAACCTTCATCTTAATTAGACTTTGGAAGTTAAATCTTGGAAGTTAGACTCCATCGGGGTTTTCACTATTAAATTTTTCCCAGTATTCTTTAACTGTCTCTTTCATTTCTCGATGTAGCATCAACATAGATATCAAATTTGGAATAGTCATAATCGCGAGCGTAACTGCAGACAACAACCAAATAAGTGATGTGTCAGCGATAGCAGCGATGAAAAAGCCAATGACATAGGCTATTCGGTAAGGCATCACAGCCTTCAACCCAAACAAATAAGTCATGGCCCTATCGCCATAGTATGACCAGGCGACCGCAGTAGAAAAGGCGAATAGTAACAACCCAATTGAGACGATGTATTTACCATATTCGCCAAAATAACCTCGAGTGAACGCAACCGTTGTCAGCTCTACCGAATGAATAAGCGATTTACCGCGCACGGCTATTTCGCTTGGTACGTCACCATCGACAATTTCAAGCGTGCCGGAATATGGCACTTCATCAATGTGAAAGCGCACGTCCTCGGCGATTGAACGATTATGGATAACAGTCATGCCAGCCAAGTCTGGAACACCATCAAGAACCACAAGTTCACCTTCATATGACACCACGGTATCGTCACCAGAAAAGTTTAGATGTTTAAACAACTCCTGCCGCTGGGCTTCATCTGTTTCGCTATAAACGCCGTCGATGATCTCCATATCAAACGCCTGAAAGTCATTTTCGAACTTCTCTGTCCAAACACCTGAGCTTAGGATCACCAGTCCAGTAATCGTGCAAATAATAATGGTGTCGATGAAGGGTTCCAGAATTGATACCATCCCTTCTGAAATTGGTTCATCAGCTTTGGCTGCAGCATGTGCTATCGGCGCTGAACCCTGCCCAGCTTCGTTTGAGAACAAGCCTCGATTTACACCACGATTAAATGCGTATGCAAACGTCGCGCCGAGGAAGCCGCCCGTCGCCGCCGACCCTGTAAACGCGTCATTGATCGCCGACATAAATGATGGCCCTATCTGGTCGAGGTTCATGAAGATCACACTCATTGCACCTATCAAGTAGAGTATCGCCATTGTCGGAACAATTCGTTCGGCAACCTTAATGATCCGCTTCACACCACCGATAATGACAAACCCTAGAGCTGCGGCTAAAACCAAACCGGAAATCCAAGTGGGAATGCCAAAGGTGGCCTGCATGCCGGCGGCCATATTGTTACTCTGCGGCATACTGCCACTACCGAAAGAACTCACCACGACTGCTGAAGCAAAAAGGACCGCGAGCCATTTCATATTCAAGCGGCGCTCCATCACATACATCGGTCCGCCGACAATGTGACCCTCCGCGTCTTTACTTCGATATTTATGAGAGAGAGAAACCTCGACGAATTTAGTCGTCATGCCGAAGAATGCTGTCATCCACATCCAAAATAGCGCTGCAGGGCCGCCCAGATAGATTGCGAGCGCAACACCACCAATGTTTCCTGTTCCAACTGTGCCTGATATGGCGGTCGTCAGTGCCTGAAAGTGAGTCGCATCTCCTTCATCAGTAGGTTTGTCATACTTACCTCTGACGATTCGCCATGCGTGATTGAAAAAGCGAATTTGTGGGAACTTTAGGTAAATGGTAAAAAATATACCGGTACCTAGCAGTAAAAAGGGAAAGTACTGGGCCGAGCCCAACACACTATCTAGTAACTCGAGTAAACCGGTTATCGCTTCCAAATCTTGGTTCCTTTATTATTTTTTTAACAAACAGTGATACTAATTCTTAAAGATTAAATCAGCCCAATGCCTCGAGCTGATTTAACCATATCAAATTGCTGTCTTTCTGGGTACAAATGCCCATTCGCTCGCGCCTTATGCGGCATTCGTTTCTTCCCTCATAGTGACGAACTCCTCCGCCGCTGTAGGGTGAATACCCACGGTTGAATCAAACACTGCTTTAGTTGCGCCAGCCTTTAATGCTATTGCTATGCCTTGAATGATCTCGCCTGCCTCAGGCCCAACCATATGCACTCCGACAACAACATCTGATTTTCGATCAACGATGAGTTTCATCATGTTTTTCTCATCGCTGCCACTCAGTGTGTGCTTCATTGCTCGATAGGTTGATTTGTAAACAGCAATATCGCCAAACTTGGAGCGAGCCTCGGCTTCTGTGAGGCCAACGGTACCGATGTTTGGTTGGCAGAAAACCGCGGTCGCGATATTGTCGTAGTCCATCTTTGTAGGCACGTTCAAATACTGTGTTTTAACAAAGGTCATCGCTTCTTCAATAGCCACTGGCGTTAGCTGAACTTTGTCAATCACGTCTCCGAGTGCATAGATCGAGGGCACCGATGTCTGATAATAATCATCAACGATGATTGCACCGTTCTCTCGACATTTCACATCTACATTTTCTAAACCCAGATCATTTACCGCGGGCACTCGGCCCGTTGCGTAAAGCACAACGTCGAATTCTTCACAACTAGACGACCTTGCTCCGTCTTCCGAGAGTTTGATAGGCTCTTTAAAGGTAACTTGCAGCTTGCCATTATCGAGCTTCTCGACCTTTTCCAAGTTGGAATCGAAGTGAAGGTTGATGTTCTTCTTGGTCAATTCATCCTTAACCAAGCTGCGGACATCTTCGTCGAAGTTTCTCAGAAATAGTGGGCCTCGATACGACAGGTGACTTTCAGCGCCCAGACCTGCAAAAATACCAGCAAACTCGACCGCTATATAGCCGCCGCCTACCACTAACACACGTTTTGGTAGCGCTTCTAAAAAGAAGGCTTCGTTAGAGGTAATGACAAGGTCGCTGCCTGGGAATTCGGGAACATAGGGCCAGCCACCCGTGGCGATAAGTATCTTTTCTGTTGAAACAGTTTTATCACCTATGGATATATGATGTTCGTCGACGATTCTGGCTCTGCCATCAAAGTGCGTGACACCGGTTGAATCAAGCATGCCCCGGTAAATGCCATTAAGACGGGAAATTTCAGTGTTCTTGTTAGTAATGAGTGTCGGCCAATCAAACTCTGGCTTCACATCATCCCAACCAAACCCGCGTGCATTTTCGTAATCCTCTGAAAAGTGGGAGGCGTAAACCAATAGCTTCTTAGGGACACAACCCACGTTTACACAGGTTCCACCCATATAACGATCTTCGGCTGTAGCCACGCGCTTTCCCTGTGCTGCACTCATTCGAGCAGCTCTGACACCGCCAGAACCAACACCTATCACAAACAGGTCAAAATCAAATTCAGACATCAATAACTCCGTACAAAAAACAAAATATGATATTCACAGCCAGAACATTCACCAACTGCTTGCTAACTACAGATAGATTGTCTCACAATATCAGCCCTCTGATTCCATTGGCCAAAAATCTACCGAAATGAAGTTCATACTTGTATCGTTTCAAGCTTCAGAACTACCAGATCAGATTACGGGTGAAATTGAACTTGGCGCTAAGCAACTGCATTGTAAATTCAGCTTAAATGGCAAGCTAGAAGCAATTAATTGGCAAGATAGCATTGCGGATGTAGAAAACAGCCAAGATGAAAAGCCCAAGGCAACTACCAGCAGAACCTCAGAGCTTTGGCTACACTCGTGCTTCGAGCTGTTTTTAGGTGAAAAAGGCGAGACTCGTTACTGGGAAATAAATATAGCACCCGATGGTCGCTGGCAATGTTATCAATTCGACGATGTTAGACTTGGCATGAAAGAATCCGAGGCATTCAATTTAGACTCATACGTTTTTGAGCAATCAGCAAAAGAGGCCAATTTACAAATCACATTGAATCACCAGCTTCATAATACAGATACTGATATACAAGCCGGTATATCGGTCGTGCTCGAGTCAAAAACATCAGAACTCCATTATTACGCACTACGCCATTGCGGACCAAAACCAGACTTTCATCTCAGAGATAGTCACGCCTTACAACTCAATCGGGATAAAAAATGACCTTTCGCTTTGGTATAGACAGACTACTAGAAACCCAGTCCCATTTGGGCTACCTACAAAATCAACGGGTTGGTTTGGTTGCACATCCGGCCTCAATCACCTCTGACAATGAGCACACCCTTGATGCACTCGTCTCAAAGGGGTGTAAGCCTGTCTGCGCTTTTGGGCCACAACACGGCATGCGGGGAGATAAACAGGACAATATGGTCGAAACGGAAGATTATTTTGACCCCGTACATCAAATTCAAATCTTTAGCCTCTACGGTGAGCACAGACGCCCCACCGCTGCAATGTTAAAAAACGTGGACCTCATCCTATTTGATCTGCAGGATGTTGGATGTCGCATTTATACCTACATTGCAACAATGATGTATTTTGCAGAAGCCTGCGCTGAATATGGTATTGAATTGTGGGTTCTTGATCGGCCAAATCCCACGGGTAGGCCTATAGATGGACTAAAACTGGAAGCGGGACATGAAAGTTTTGTCGGTGGCGCTGAGCTACCTACGAGACATGGCCTCACTATCGGAGAGCTCTGCAATTGGTATTGCAATACCAAGTCTCTGAGTTGCGAAACCACTATCATCGAAATGTCTGATTATGATCCAGCATCAAAACCAGGCTATGGTTGGCCCGTCAATGAACGTTCATGGATTAATCCGAGCCCCAACGCTGCGAGCCTTAACATGGCAAGGTGCTTCCCAGGGACAGTCCTTATTGAGGGAACCACGCTATCAGAAGGACGAGGCACGACCATACCTCTCGAAGTTATCGGTGCGCCAGATTTCCCTGCCAGTGAAGTACTAGCTCACTTAAGAGCCGAACGGCCAGATTGGATTTCTGGTGTGTTCATTCGACCATGTTACTTCGAACCTACGTTTCATAAATATTCGGGCCAAATGTGTCAGGGATTGCAGATACATACTGACTATACAAACTATCAACATAATGAATTCAGCCCCTATCGCCTCACAGCAGGATTGCTTAAGAGCTTGCGGCGATTACGACCAGATTATCCCATTTGGCGAGATCACGACTATGAATACGAATTCTCTCGCAGGCCAATAGATGTCATCAATGGCGGTATGTTTTTGCGCGAATGGGTAGATGATATGGATGCAGGATTTGATGTGCTGCATGATATTATTGAAACACAACTTGCTGAATGGCTAAGTGAACGGCAACCCTTTCTAATTTATTGAAATCGCCTTCCCCTTTAATAAGGGATATGGAGGAGAAGATTCAGATTGATGAACAGATACACCTGACGGAGCATGTTAGAATTCGCGCTTCAAATTTACCTGGCAACGGAAATAGTTTATGAGCAATGCATTTAAGGTCGCAATTCTGGAAGGCGACGCCATCGGACCAGAAATCATGGCGCAAGCCGTAAGAGTCTTCGATGTCATCACTCGACACCGAGATCTTGAATTTGAGCTAGTTTACGCCCCCTTCGGCGCTGCGGCCTACTTTGATGGCGGTAAGGCTTTTCCAGAAGAGACCAAAGCTATCTGTGACTCCGCCGACGCAATCCTTAAAGGCCCAGTTGGATTGAGCCACACCGAATCCCAAAAAATCCCCGTTGAGGAGCAACCTGAAAGAGGCGCTATTTTACCACTTCGTGCTCGCTTCAATACCTACGCTAACGTGAGGCCAATCTACCTGAGCGCGGAGATGGCGCATTTCTCGCCATTAAAAAAAGAGATAATTCCAAACGGTATCGACATCATACTCATACGTGAGCTTGTCGGCGGGCTTTACTTTGGTGAGAAAGAACGTGGAGTCAACGAGAACGGAAAACGTTACGTTAAAGAAGTGCTGGAATATGATGAAGATCAGGTTAGGCAGATTCTGAAGATTGGTTTTGAAACCGCTCGAGGCCGAAAGAAAGTTCTGCACAACATTCACAAGAGTAACGTATTAATGTCCAGCGTCTTCTGGAACGAAATACTTGAAGAAGTCAGAGTAGATTACCCTGATGTCGAAGTGATTCATCTACTCGTCGACGCAGCTGCCACAGCACTTTGCCTTAATCCCGGTCAATTTGATGTCATGGTCATGGAGAATATGTTTGGTGATATTTTGAGTGATCAGGGCGGCGGTATCTTGGGCAGTCTAGGACTCATGCCATCAGCCTGTATCGGTCCTGATAAAGCTTATTATGAGCCGTCCCATGGCAGTGCGCCGGATATCGCTGGCAAAAACATTGCGAACCCCTACTCTATGATTGGCTCTGTTGCCATGATGTTAGAGACTAGCTTCAATCTCAAGGAAGAAGCAACGATGGTCTGGGAGGCAATGAAATCAGTGTTCGAAGCCGGTTACACAACCGCAGACCTCAGGGGAACAGGCGAGCATGCTCCGCAATTACTTTCGACCGTAGAGTTCGGCGATAAAGTCATGGAGAGATTAGAAGAATTGATGGCTAAATAGCCATCAACACACTCTTTAAAAAAGAAGTACTCACAAAAACGCACCCGTAAAAGAAGACTTATGAAATAAGTGTCTAAATATAAAGTACCTATTTACGAATAGGTACTTTTAATTCAGCACCTTTAGACACTACTTTTCAAAAAGTGCTGGGAAAGCTGGTTTACAAATTCGGCAGTTGAGTAACAAAACCGGTAATCATTGCGAGAATCGACAACCAGCCCCAGCCAATAAACGCCCACATAATCAAAGGCTGTTCGAACAAATCACCTAGAATGTTGACAGTTGAATCAACAAAGAGAAATTTTAGTGTGCCCAAGATCGTTTTCGAAATCATTTTGATAGTGCCCTTCTCGTGATTAATTAATGCTCGTAAAATTTGTTGTCGCTTTTCGCGCGACAGATTAATGCATTTTAGCTTGGATTGGCACTCTATGTGAAAAAAATCGAAGGCTGTTTTCTTCAACCTGCTGATTTCTCACAGATTTACCCTTTTCAATACCCTTAAAACTAAGTGCCCTTAAAACTAAGTGCCCATGAATC
>JBLHWY010000183.1:0-11276 GCA_047629195.1 Candidatus Azotimanducaceae bacterium | reverse complement strand
CTAATCCCGGCCCCGCATCTTACGGTGTCGGCGGCGCGCCTATCTCGGCACAGGATGGCGCTACGGTGAAATTGGATGCCAATGGCTACGCTACAGTCGCCATTGGCGTGACTGAGCAAGGACAAGGATCAGAGACCATCGTGGCGCAGTGTGTCGCATCGGCGCTTGGCATAACCATGGATCGGGTCAAGGTCATTACTGGTGACACTGATGTGACGCCATACGGGGGTGGCACTTGGGGCTCACGTGGCGCTGGTATTGCTGGTGAGGCTGCTGTTCAGGCAGGCAAAGCACTGCGGGAAAATATCCTAGAGGTCGCAGGGATTATGCTTCAAGCAGATCCAGCGTCATTGGATATTCGCGAAAACCAGATTGTCGACAATGCTGATGGACAAGCGCGCATCGCGTTGTCAGAGGTTGGCCGGGTTTGCTACTTTAGACCCGATACCTTACCACGGGATTTTCAAGCAGAGTTGGTTGCGACCCGCCACTATGTGCCCAGACAATATCCTTTTGCCTTCACGAACGGTGTACAGGGATGTTACATCGAAGTCGACGTGGATACCGGTCTGACTAAATTTTTAAAATACTGCGTGGTTGAAGATTGTGGCACCATCATCAATCCGCTATTGGTTGATGAGCAGATCCGTGGTGGTGTGGTACAGGGAATGGGTGGTGCACTTTTTGAAGAGTGTATGTACAACGACGAAGGACAGTTACTCAATGGCACAATGAGTGGCTATCTGTTGCCAACAGCGAGCGATGCACCTGACATAGAAGTGGCTCATATAGAGACCCCAACTGCTGAATCGGAACTCGGTGCAAAAGGCGCTGGTGAAGCCGGTACCGGCGCCGCAGCTGCGGCGATCATGAATGCGATCAATGATGCCATTGCACCCCTCGATGGTAAAGTCACCCAGCAGCCCTTTACACCAGAGCGCATCCTGAAAGCTATTGGCAAGATCTAGACGGCCTATTCGATTTCATTCGCGCTATTCAGGTGTGAGTTCACCTGCGGATCTAACGAGTGCATGTCGATAAACGGCCTATTTTCAGGCGTTTCATCGCGATAAAGACTAAAGTCTTTCCAATTTACTCGCTGCGTGGTTAAGCCGGTGCAATGTATGCACGCGGCTTGGTTGGGGTATCGTTGGTTTAATTCCCTTCTCTTCAAGCCTGATTATAAATATAAGTCATGCAGGGTAATTAGACTTTGCTTTTTGAGCTAGCAAGGCAAACAAGACCAAGATTGAACAGGACCAAGACAGGCAACGCTAGGACGGCGGCACTGCGGGTTAACCCGTGCCCAAAAGCCGCACCGCCTGAGCCAATTGGAGCACTTGCGGTAGCATTGCTCCTGCGTGCTCCCTTCGTTTGCGTGTCTATACAAGCGAGTAATTGGCACGAGATTGAGCTCAAATTCAATATCGTTATGCCAGTGCAGACTGCCCGCCACTTGTTCTTGTTTGTCCGGTCCACTGCCCACCAGATTGGTAACGATGTAGACCGCTGGGTTGTTTGCATCGTCGACACATTGCAGTGCGACCGGGAAGGCTTGATCACACTGTATGCACGCTTTTTTGTCGATGGATACTAATTCTAAAAGTACTTTTTCCTTCTTGAAGTCCACGTAGTTGGATTAGTTTTTCGGATCAGGAATTGATGCTCCAAAGTGGTGCGCGAGTTGCTCTAAATGACTTGCGCTGAAGCTAGACTGATCCTGGCCAGCGAAAGATACATCGTTGTCGTCATCCAGCATACCCACTATCAGTTTTGCCTGTTCTGGAGTCAGGGGTTGGGTCAGGTCAACACCATGAACGCTTCTTCCCATGCGCTCATCTGTCGTTAGTGCGGTATGGTCTCCGAACTTAAGGTGTAAATATCAGCGTCAGAGCTTGGGTCGAAAAACCGAGGCTATTACGAGCGAAATTTTGTGCTGGGTGGCGTGGATGGGAACAACGTTTAGGCATGTTTGGTTGCACCGTAAACACCTGAGTTTCTGCGCTGTGCAGACACCTAGGAGATGTTTATGATTTGACCTTCGGCATCGCAGTTTCGCATGGCTTTGACCGCTGCCTGACAACCCACCAGCAGAGCGAACACGTTGGTTTCGAGCATCGTGCGCCAGTCCTATGGGTTACCCGCCATAATGGAGGCAGGGAATTCCAGACCGGCATTGTTGATCATGATGTCCATTGAATATGTTCTCCATCATCCCAGTCTTTCGACTTTACTAACAGATTTCCTCAAAATGACAGACATGCAAGAAATGACCAAACACGACGCTATTCTGGATGCTGCCCACACCCAATTCGGGCAATACGGCTATCGCAAAACATCGATGGCAGATATTGCCTGGGAACTCGGTATTTCGAGGGCTTCGATTTATTCTTATTTTGAAAATAAGGACGAAATTTTTCGTTCTGTATCGATGTCATTGCACGAGCAGGCGCTCAATGAAGCCCATAACTTTTTTAAGGATGATACGAGCGATATAGATCTGATGGCGCGGGTTGAAAGTGCATTGCTCGCGCGCCGCCGTCCATTTCAAGTTGAGTTCGTTCAGTCGCCACACGGCGTTGAGCTTCATGACGAATACTGTCGTCTCTGTGGTGATATCGTTTCCGCTTCACACTTACGGTTTTAGACCATGCTTGCAGCTGCACTAAAAAGTGCAGCCTGAAACGGTGAGATTGATTTAAAAAGTCGCGTGTATCGGCGGCTCGAGCTGCGGAGTTATTGAAACGAGTTCTCGAGTAATGCAACGCGAACAGAAAACAAAAAATGATCATCGTCAGCCTATAACGAAACTTCATCATCAAATACTCGACCCATAAGTATCTTCATCGGCATGTTTAAGATAAAAGTTTGCGACACCAGCGTTCCAGCCGAGAATGCTCAATGTCTGATTGGCGGCTGATCTATCAACCTAAGCAGGGTAGGGTTGACCAATGGTCAGCTTTACTGCTTAGGCAGAGGACTTTAACAGGCTAGTTAAAAGATGCTAGTTAGGGTTGCCTTGCTATGTGTTATTGCCCCTTCTCGAGGTTAATCAAACTAGAACCACGCTGCTCAACGAATGACAGGGACAATTTCTCAAATTCGCAAAAACACCTAAGGTCGTGTGGAATCACTAAGGCATATAAGGTGTTACTGGCGGTCCTTTTTGTGTTTCCAATACACGCCATGCATCTTCGAGAAACTCTGCCAGCAATCGTCTCGTTTCACGCGGATCTATAATATCCTGTCCGGTAGCTTCTGCAGTTCGAAATGGAGAAGCTAATGCTTTTAAGCGCGCTTCGATTTCAAGGAGTTTCGCCTCTGGATCAGGTGAAGATTCAATCTCACGCCGATAGGCTGCAGCTGCCCCACCTTCTATATGCATAGAACCCCATCGAGCTGTCGGCCAGGCATAGCGTTGATACATACCCGAGGCACGATGATGGGTGCCACCTGCGACTCCGAACACCCCACGCACAACAAAACTCAACCAGGGCATACGACTCTCTGAAACTGTTATGACAAATCGTGCGCCCGCGCGTTCTATACCGAGCTTTTCCATTTCTAAACCAACCTGAAAGCCTGGCTCGTCAACAAAGGACACAAGGGGCAAGTGAAACGTGTCACACAGCCTAATCAGCCGCATGACCTTTTCGCCTTCAGCGGGACCGGTTGCACTGCCATGATATGGGTTATTACTCATGACCCCGAATGGAATGCCACCTACTCGCGCCAACCCTGTGACACGTGCCTGACCGTAGTCAGGCGCTATCTCGAAAAAGGAACCTTCATCAACAACTAGCTCGATTAACTTACGCGGGTCAAATGGACGTCGTGGATTATGGGGCACCAGCGACAGAAGTTGCTCCATCGACCGATCAATAGGGTCGTTTGCTTCAAGGCGTGGAGGCATCTCCCAGACGTTGCTAGGTAGGTAAGATAGAAACCGCCTTGACTGCTCAATAGCATCTGCTTCTGTCGCGGCAAGATTATCTACCACGCCGCTTTCTCGTGTATGTAATTCCCAGCCACCCAATTCTTCTTTGGTGATATCGATGCCAAGTGCTGCTTTGACCACTGGTGGTCCACCGGGAAACACTTGGGCTATGTCTTTGACCATGACACTGAAGTGCGCCAAGCAGACATGAATGGCGGGCAAGCCCGCCGCCACGCCAAGTACGGCAGAAACGACAGGGGATACATTAAGCAGCTTAACTTCTGGGCCAATAAACGAATCGGTATCAGGCAAGTAGGTACGACCCATTTCCTCGAAGCTGGCGACACTACCACCGGCACCATCAATTAAACGGATATAAGGAACACGCCCATCCAAAGAACGTTGAGCTGTCGTGGTTTCCTGTCCTAGGCCACCTCGCGTGCCGCCAGATCCACCACGTACAGAAAAATCATTCGCTTCTACATACACGCGTCTACCATTTACTTCGCATGCACCGCCCACAGCATTTTTGGGCGTAAAACTGACCAGGGCGCCATCTTTGTATACTGCATCGCCAGCAAATCGCTTGATCTCGCGGAAAGAACCAGAATCAACAAACAGATCAATCCGTTCTCGCACAGTCAATTTGCCGCGCTTGCGCTGGCGAGCGATGCCTTCTTCGCCTCCCATAGCCCGAACAAGGCCAAGGCGATCGTGTAATTGATCGATGTCTGCTAACCAACCGTCCCGGTCGGACGTTTCTAAAGTGCGCGAAAGCACCTGGGTACCATTGCCTTCAAACTCAGTGGGACTAATAATCACCAGCGGCTGACCTTCATCAACAGCATTTCCAACCGCAACCTTGACTGTGCTGACAGTACCGGTCCAGGGAGAAAACACATCATGTTCCATTTTCATGCTTTCTAAGACGCAAACGCGCTGGCCACGTTGTATTGACATACCTTGTTCTACATCTAACAGGACTATCACTGCAGACATTGCTGCAGGCACCATTTCTTGGCCATCGTCGATTTCAGCCTTAATTAACGTTTCATTGCTGTCCACTGCAATGGCGGCCGCTACTACCAGCGCATCGTCAGCATTGAACAACTCACCAATATTCTCTTCAATAAACCGGGTCGTTGCTGCACCCCTCGCAACTTCTTCTCGCGCAAGTAGCCGTTTCAAAAATGCCGCATTAGTGGGCACTCCCCCTACGTGCAATTCACCCAGAGCGCGCTGTGTTTTTCGCAGAGCTTCATTGATGTTGTGTGAAGGTGTTCGACAAATCAGTTTAGCCAGTAACGAATCGAAGCTCGGCGTAGTCCGATAACCCGAATAAGCAAAACTATCTACGCGTATGCCTGGTCCAGTTGGCAGAATCAGATTATCAATCCTGCCACCTGCAGGTCTCGGTTCGCCATTGGCAGTCATGGTTTCCATGTTAATGCGGACCTGTACAGCGTAGCCGCTGGGCTTCGCTATAGACGTCTGTTCAAGCCCCAATTCAGAGAGCGTAGCACCCCCCGCAAGTTCAAGTTGGATTGCCACAAGATCGTATCCAGTGACTTCTTCCGTCACAGTATGTTCAACCTGCAAACGAGGGTTGGCTTCAATAAAAACCACTTCGTCTGCGCGATCAAGATCGACGAGGAACTCAAAGGTACCGAGAGATTTGAATCGCGTAGATTTTGCCATGCTGACTGCGGCAGTTAAAACGCGTTCTCGTACGACATCGGATATCCAAGGACTGGGGGCGATTTCAACTAGCTTTTGATGACGACGTTGCAACGTGCATTCGCGTTCCCACAGATGTGAGATAGCACCGGTGCCATCGCCGACGATTTGAACCTCGATGTGTCGGGCGCGGCGAACCAGCCTTTCCAGATAAACTTCGGGCGAACCGAAAGACCTTTCAGCTTCTGAACGACAGCGTTCGTAAACCTCGGCAAGATCTTCAATACGCTCAACCGCTCTTATACCTCGCCCGCCGCCGCCTGAGACAGCTTTAACCATAACAGCCGCGCCCTGACCGAGCGATTCAAAAAATGCCGTAGCTTGTTCAAGAGTCGTCGGACCTGGTGTGCCTTCCAGAATTGGTACATTGAGGTGACTTGCAACTTCGCGCGCCTGAACCTTGTCGCCAAACAGGTCAAGCAACTCCGCTCCAGGCCCAATAAATGTGATTCCTGTTGCCTCGCACATGCGTGCGAAATCGGCGTTTTCACTGAGGAAACCATAGCCTGGATGAATCGCATCACACTCTGCGGATTTTGCAGCAGCAACTATTTGTTTGGCATCGAGATAGGCAGCAGCACCCTGACCGTCAAGAGCGATAGTTTCGTCGGCCATATTCACGTGTAACGACGAGGCATCTTCTGCAGAATAAATAGCGACAGTTGCAATGCCTAGATCAGAAACGGTTCGCATAAGGCGCACGGCAATTTCACCGCGGTTTGCAATTAGAACTCTAGCTGGGAGTCTGCTGAGCTTACTATTCATCTATACCTCTCCTGTTAACTTTTTTCATTCTGTTTGGTCAGCAATCCGCAGGCCACTGCACTTCCCTGTATTAAAGCTTTAACACGCTTTTAACGATGATATTTTCTGAAATTTATTCGAGCCGCCATATACAGACCGTGCGCTGGTGCCGTAATGACTAAAAGTCTCTATTGCCGCTTCACGCGAAGACATAGTCTCACGATAGGTTACTTAAGAATAATAAACATGAACTTGATGGACAGGTCAAATAAACCACATTTTCGAAGCGCGGCCAAGTACCGAAATTGTGGATCTCCGTTCTACTTATTAACACCGTGGCGTGTTGCTCTTTTTGATGACCAATGATGACTGTACTGGCGCCGATCTGCCGGCTACAGACTGTTGGCTTACAGATTGCGGGTTGAGTCCCTAGGTGATCTGAAGGTCGAGCAGGTTTGATTTGGTTTGTTTGTTTGAGCATGTTTTATGATTGGATAGCCCCGCTACACAACGGGCATCAGGCAAGCTGAAAGCGGCCTCATCATATTAAAGCCTCTCTTGAGCGGTTCGACGGTTCGACGGTTCGACGGTTCGACGGTTCGAAAAAGGTTTTTTGAGAAACGTCAGGCAGATTGGTCACCGGTTGTTCCAAAACAACTATCAGACTTTGGAAAAAGAAATGCGAACCCCTTCGAAACAGGCTAGATTAAACGTTTTCTGCTAGCACTGTTCCGTGATGTAACCCTCGCCTAAGCTAGCCAGCAGCGGTAGGCTTTGGTCTCGAAGCTGGAACAATGTCTATTTCTTCATCAGTCAACGGTGGTCGGGTTTCGCGTCGTGCTAGGGCGGCCTCAATGTAGGGTGCCAATTGTTCTGCTTTACTGGCTTCACGCTGATCTCGCCCTTCGGCAAAGTCGTCGTAAACATCGTTGTTAAATTTCTCTAAACTCTCACAGATATGTTCATGCTGATTCTTTCCGCCTTGCTGTAAAAAGATGACCTGATCTACGCCTGCATCCGTGAAGCTTTGCATATGTTTGCGAAATTCATCGGAAGTACCGATACCCGGTGAATTTGTCATACTACGATTTGGCGTGACGGGTGCGCCTCCATAAGCGGTGTCCACAACCTCGTTACCTTTCTCACGCTCGGCTTTGCGTGCCACGAACTTGTCCCAGAGCTGACTTCTGCCTGGCAAGACATCATCGGTAACAAGTGCCCCAACTGCGTATTCGAAGAAACGGAATCCATCTTCACCTCGCCGAGACGCCTCATCGTGATCATCATGCAGTGAAAAGGCAGATACCATGGCAATGTTAGCATTAACGGTGTGACCGAGGGGCACACATTCCTCCGACTTAATAATGTCATAGTAGATAGATGACCAGTTTTTAGCTTCCTCTGGATCCAGAAAACTAAAGGCAAGAACACCCAATCCGTTGCGTGCCGCTTCTTTGATAGTGTCTCTATTGGTGCAGGCCATCCACATGGGAGGATGCGGTTTCTGGACGGGTTTAGGCAAGACATTCCGACAAGGCATTGACCAGTCTTGACCTTGATAACCTGGATAGGGCTCCATTACCATCATATCGGCTATCTCTCGCGCAGATTGCAGAGACATGGCGCGTTTACGTTTTGCATCAATACCGAAGCCGCCTAACTCAAGGCGGGTGGCGCCCTCGCCAATACCAAATTGAGCACGTCCGTGTGAAACCAAATCCAACATTGCGACTGCTTCTGCCGTGCGCGCTGGATGATTGTAGTTAGGAATAACCTGACGAATACCGAACCCAATCTTGATGCGTTCCGTTTTTGCAGCAATGGCAGAAAGGAATACATCACTGGCAGAACAATGCGAATATTCTTCCAGGAAGTGATGCTCAACGGACCAGGCGTAATCGATGCCTAATTTATCGCCCAACACACATTGTTCGATAGCGTTGTCGACCAGTCTTTGTTCGCTGCCTTCGTCCCATGGTTTCGGGAGTTGTAGTTCATAAAGCATTCCAAATCGCATATCATTTTCTCCAGTAAAGTTGAAATAATTACCATGATTGACTTGTGCTTCTAAATCAAGTCATGACGATCCAAATTCGCACTCGCGGTTTCCTTATCATTTTTGTTAAATGGTCTCGATCAATAGCACTGTAATGATAAGCATCATGACGTTCAGAAGCATTTCGTGTCTCTATCTCAGGAATAAGGAAAATAAACCACGTTTCCTGCAGAGCGGTCAAGTATAAGGCTTGTTGATATGCTTCTAGAATAGGATTAGGTGAACTGGTCTTCCCTTAGTTGGACAATGACTGTCGTTGGACAATGGCTCTAGTGGTGGCCATCTGCGTGCTTCGAGTCTGGCCGATATTACAAGTAACTGGGTTGCATCATCTACCACCCCTTAGTAAAAAAAGAGGGCGGCAGCTATCCTGGCATAAG
Source organism: Candidatus Azotimanducaceae bacterium (assembly GCA_047629195.1). Classification (GTDB taxonomy): domain Bacteria; phylum Pseudomonadota; class Gammaproteobacteria; order Pseudomonadales; family Azotimanducaceae; genus UBA4582. The sequence continues at coordinate 2,422 of JBLHWY010000183.1, read as the reverse complement.
GGGTTTCTGATTGATCAGATTCAGCAGCATTGTTGTGAACTCTTCAATCAAGCGATCGAGGACGCAAAAAAGCAAAACCAGATTTTGGGCGCGCATCCGCGGCTTGTTGCAATTGTATCTGTTACCAGACAGGGAAACTTTATACGGCGCTATTGCTTTTGGCATTGAACCTGTCACGTCAGAGGTTCGCAACACTTCCTAATTCCCGGCCGCGGCTGAATCGTTCAAGCTGAAGGTTCTTTAAGGTTAGTCAAATCTGAACGTATTTGCTGGTATACCGGCAGTGCTGACCGCCAGATGACGAGAGTGTTCTTCGAACTTATCGTTAATGGGGATCAGCTTGGGTCGCTGGTTTCCACAGCGGGAATTTCTGGTGGAATAGTGGACTCGCGCGATTATCAGAGTAATATCTAAGGCCTTTACAGTCTGCATGGCCTTTACAGTCTGCATAGACAATATTTTCATTGAATGACATAAGCTCGCAAATGGGGACTCCCATATGAAAAAGACCTCCAAACCACAGCCTCAAATCGCATTGAAAGATGCAAGCGCTGATTTGAGTAGAGGTAGGGCAAGCGAAAACCCGGTCATTGTCGGCATCGGCACTTCTGCAGGCGGTTTGGGAGCACTAGAAGAATTTTTCGTCCATCTGCCAGTGTCACCTAACATTGCCTTTGTCATCGTTCAACATCTAGACCCAACCCACAAAAGCATCATGCCCGAACTCCTGCAACGTAGCACGCTGATGAAAGTGACAGAGGCCAGCAATCGGATGAAAGTAAAGCCGAACAACGTGTACGTGATTCCGCCCAATAGAGACTTGTCGATGCTACACGGGTAGCTGTTTTTATTGGAACCAGTCGGCCCCCGCGATTTACGATTGCCGATAGATTTCTTTTTACGCTCACTGGCAACCGATCAATACGAACGTGCGGTGGGAATCATTCTCTCGGGCATGGGCTCCGACGGTACCGAGGGCATGCGCACTATCAAAGAAAATGCCGGTCTGACGATGGCGCAGTCACCCGAAACAGCCAAATATGATTCGATGCCCAGAAGCGTCATTGAAGACGAATTGGCGGATGTCATAGCCCCTGCTAACGAGCTACCGAAACAGTTAATAGCCTTTATCAAAAAAACAACTGACGGCATTGATCGCACAGAGACAGCTATGTTGGAGGCTAATCCTCGCAGTCCGCTAGAACAGATCGTGATTCTATTACGCGAACGTACCGGAAACGACTTCTCGCTTTACAAAAACAATACAATCTATCGCCGCATTGAGCGTCGCATGGGGTTGCATCAGATTGACACCACGCTGCTTTATACCTGCTATCTACGTGAAAACCCCCAAGAGCTGGACTTGTTGTTCAAAGAACTGCTGATTGGCGTCACCAGTTTCTTCCGCGATCCGGCAGAGCGGGCACTTTTTGGCACCGAAGCTTTACCTACTTTGCTAGCAAAGTATCCTGCGGGCAAGACACTACGCGCTTGGGCACCCGCCTGCTCTACAGGAGAAGAAGTCTACACATTGGCTATGACGTTTAGAGAAACGCTGGATCTGGTCAAGCCATCCGGCGAGTTCTCGTTACAAATCTTCGGCACTGATTTAGATGCAAACGCGATCAAAAAAGCGCGGCTGGCGGTTTATTCCCACAATATTGAAGCCGATGTCTCGCCAGAGCGCATTGCTCGTTTTTTTACCAAAGACAGCAACAACTATCGCATTAGGAAAGAAATTCGTGAAATGGTGATTTTTGCACCGCAGAACATCATCATGGACCCGCCTTTTACTAAGCTGGACATCCTCACCTGCCGCAATCTGCTAATCTATCTTAGTCCAGAATTGCAGAAGAGGCTGATTCCTTTATTCCACTATGCGCTGTACTCCAACGGCATCCTGTTACTAGGTAGTGCTGAGACCCACGGTAACTTCGCCTCATTGTTTGCCCCACGCGACAAAAAGTCACGGATTTACAAACGCCTAGACAATCCAGCAAGGCCGCCAGACGTTGATTTTCCAACTAGAATTTTTCCTCTCATCGCGGCAGCGGCCGCAACCTGGCGCAACCAATCCAAAAGAACCCTAGACATGACGAAGCCCATAGACAATCTGCAAACATTAGCAGACCAAGTTCTGCTTCAATCTTACTCACCCGCAGCAGCGCTGATCAATGCCACCGGTGACATACTTTACATCAATGGCCGTACCGGAAAATACCTAGAACCAGCGGCGAGCAAAGCTAACTGGAATATATACGCTATGGCCCAAGCAGGCTTGCGCAACGAGCTTGAAATCGCCATTACCAACGCGAAAACCCAGACCGAACCAGTACATTTATCGAACTTAACCATCGGTACACACAGTAACGCACAAACCATTGACCTGACAGTACAAGCAATCACCAAACGCAAAAGCGTT
>JBLHWY010000182.1:0-11360 GCA_047629195.1 Candidatus Azotimanducaceae bacterium | reverse complement strand
AGTTCTGATTGATTTCATTTAGCTACTCTCTTCACCCATTCAATTTTTTGCTCGAGCCCATACATCGACATTCTGTCGACCTCCTATTCACTCGGCCTCCAGTGGCTGCATGGCGCGTTTGTAGAAAAATAACGGAATGATCGACAGCAACGCACTTGTAGCATTTAGTTTTTGACGGGCAAGACAAATACTGGTTTTCTTCCTGTCGTAGCCACCCCAGACAATAGGAGGTAATGAGTCGAATTCTGGTCCCGCGTAGCAAATTATCGGCGCGATCGAAAAATAATCATATCCAGCAATGAGAAAATCGAAAACAAGAGTAAGAAAAAGATCACTCTCATATCACCCGGATGAAGCACGGGTTCGAGGGGAATAGCGATGGTCTTTGTCAATGCCGCCATCTTGTAGTCGTGACGTTCATTGAAAGTGGGGTCGGTGGCAATAGCGATAATGTCGCGCCGGCTTCGATAACGAAACAGTGCGCCCTGATCCCACTCTTCAGCACCTTCTATGCCTGATAAATCCATGGCGTTGGCAACTGAACGACCAAAAAAAACAGGATGGCAGGCACGTTTTAATTGAGCAGGGTACATGTGTTCCATGTAGTGGTTGATCAACTCAGAAGAGTCCGCACCGGGTCCTGTTGCAGGTAACTCAGGTGGCGATTCATTCATGTCCAGAAGATTGAGCATGACAAAATCATCGCCAGTGTCGGTTCGCATAAATTGTTCGAGTGTTTTAATTGACTCAATCGATCGCCCACTTGCTGTTGCACGTTGAAGTACCTCAGCAATTTCGTCGTCTTGCATCGGGCCTTCGAAGCTGGTGTACCACATAAAAAAGAACGAATAGAGAGCTGCTGCAGATAGCCAAAGGTAGAGCCTTTTCATACGTAGTTAGTTCCCGTCTTAAAATCAGATTCAGAGCGTTTCAATTGCGACATCATAATTGTGTTAGTTAAAATTAATTAGGTTAGCAGAAACTAATTTTCAGACACTAACTAGTTACTCCAGTAAATGTACTCGTCGTTGTCGGCATCCGTTTCTTGCCGCAAATGTTTATCGACATTAATTGAAGATGCACCGGCAGAATCCCACAGCGGTGGCACCATTTCTGCATTGTGTTGCGCCAGAAGCGCCTTCATTTCCATCACAACTTCTGGGTTTTGCGCCGCAACGTTGGTAGCTTCTCCAGGATCAGTGGCTAAATCAAACAACCAGATTTTGTTCATCAGCGGGTCTATCGCCAATTTCCAGTCATGATGCCTTACAGTTCGATAGTTGCCAGCGCGCCAGAATAAAGTGTCGTGAGGTTTGGGTTCAGCTGACGCGCCCTCGGCATATGGCAGCAGGCTGACGCCATCCAGTTTGTGCTCGGCGCCGAGCCTTGCGCCAGCTGCGTCTGCTGCCGTCGCGTAAATGTCAAAATGGTGTACTGGTTTGTCGAACGTTTTTCCTGCCGGAATTCTTGCTGGCCATTTGATGAAGTAGGGCACATGAATGCCGCCTTCAAAGTTGGTGATTTTCCAACCCCGAAAAGGTTTATTCACATCATCAACGCCAATGTAGCCGGCTCCGCCATTGTCCGATGTAAAAATCACAATCGTATTGTCATCAAGACCGTTGTCTTTTAACGCCTGTAGTACTCGTCCGACACCGCGATCTAGACCGCGAATCATACCCGCGTAAACACGTTCTGTGTGGTCATCTATGTGAGACAAAGCGTCATAGTCTTGTTTTGCCGCTTGCAGCGGCGTGTGAGGCGCCCAATGTGCCAGATAAAGAAAGAACGGACGGTTGTTGTTTTTCTCGATTACTTTGACGGCCTCATCCGTGTAGTAGTCAGTCAGATATCCGCCTGGCTTGAACGCTGCACTCCCGTTGTAGCTGGCGGCGTATTTCATGCCGGCCCACAAAAATCGGTCGATGGGATCGTATGCAAGTTGAGATTTTATGACCGCTGGATCATCTTCTTCGCCGTAGAGTCCAGACTGCATTAATAGACTTTGATCAAACCCCTGGTCGTGTGGAGCGCTGCCGTTTTGACGGCCAAGATGCCACTTACCTATATGTGCTGTGTAATAACCTTGTTGTTTTAACAGCTCCGCAATCGTGATTTCGCTGGCAGGCAAGCCCATTTCTTCGTAAGGGATACTCTTAGCATCATCATTTAAGATCATGGGTGGTTTGTTCTGGCCGCTCGACATCATGTTAAGTGCGGTCACCATACCTGCAGGTGTAGGCGTGAATTCAAAACCAAAACGAGATCCATAGCGGCCCGTCATCATCATTGCGCGAGATGGAGCGCAAGTACCTTGTCCGGCGTAACCGTTGGTGAAGTTGATGCCATCTTTGGCGATGGAATCAATACTGGGCGTAGGTACCGATCCTTGTGCAACGCCGCCGCCGTTAAAGGTCAGATCGTTCCAGCCCAGATCATCTGCAACAATAAGCACAATGTTGGGTTTGTTGCTGTCACCTTTTGGCATTGCCGGGCCGGCTTCCCAGGTGATGTCCTGATGTTCCCCGACTGGCGTACGCTGATCAGACATGAACGAGATTGCGGTGAGCAAAATCTCAACGCGAAAGAGATAAGCTGCGAAAACCAGCATCACCACACTGAGTATGAAAAAGAAAAATCGTTTGCCGATCATGTATTTGTCTGCCAATTGAGTATTTCGAAAATTCCGGGTTCACTATAATGATAGACATTAAATAAGTACATATACTATTCCCCCTCAACTAACTAATTCTTGGAGTAGTCTCATGCAGGTTCAGAACAAAGTGACACCGAGCAAAAGTCAAATTAAGGGTTTCTTCGAACCGGGTGCAGGCTGTCCAATCTATATGCTGAACCTGTTGAAGTTCAAGAAGAAGGCCGAATATGAGGATGGTCGTGAAACAAATTTAACCGGCGCAGAAGCTTATGCGCTATACATCACCCAATGGGCGTACAACTCAACGCTTACCTTTTTTTATCCCAACAACTCGATACAACAAACGACTTATTCACTTTTCGGGCAGGATTAATTGCCCTTGCCGAATTAATGGCATCGTTAAGCTTGTCTGAACGTATAGGCAAGCACTTTCCATTACCGAAGAGCAATCGTGGTTACCTGCCTTCTGAGATGTTGAAAACCTTTATATTCATGCAGCACGAGCGTAGCTTTCATCTGAATGATGTCCGTCACATCAAAGATGACGCTAGATATTGATGCTACAGAAATTGTTGCTCACAAAAGTGATGCTGAGTGAACCTACAACAAACACAAATGGTTTATGCCTATGGTGGGTCATATAGCGGAAACAGGTCAGATAGTGGCGGTTGATTTTCGCAAAGGTAATGCGCCGCCAGCACACGCGAACCTTGAGTTTATCAAACAGTGTCAACAGGCTTGACCTACTGGTTGCAGTGTTAAGGCATTGAGGATAGTAAATATAAACCACATTTACCCCGAATTTAAAAGCATCCTAATTGGGACTCTTTTGCATCTAAATGTTTGAATGACAAAATTTCGGTAGATGATGGTCAATGTCTGAATAGCCACTGATCTGGTGGCCTACAGCCAGTCGGGTTGATCACTTAGGAGATTTAAAGGTCAGGCAGAGGTGATTTGGCTGTTTTTCCAGACATGTTTTAGGATTGAATGGCAGTCGCAGGACTAAGCGGTGGTGGTTGAGACCTAGGCGGCCCCGTCCGATGACTCGCCTAGTTCCGCCGCACCGAGGGCAGAGGGTAATATCGAGCCGATCGCGGCCCGTTCAAAGACTCTCTTGAGCGGTTCGCCGTCGCAACTTGAGCCCAGGTTAGTGGAGCAACAAGTTCGTTCCGACTCACGGCTTCTTCAAATTCAGACGTTTTGTCTGGCTTTAGCTTCATGCTGTGGGCCTCGTTCCTTAATGGAGGTGTATGAGATCAGGATGGTATGGTACTTGTGTGCATCCTGGCTGCCTCCTTAGTGTGCGTAACACCACAAAAAGTGGCACTAAAGTTGGCAGTAGGTGACCCCTTTAATTGCTCCGGCCCTATTTTGATCACTTAGAATAATGAAAATTGATCATCGTCTTTTACTTTCGGGGACTTACGCTTTTTGGAGCGAGTTTTACGACTGCCGTGCTTCAAAAAAACGGCGTTGGCCGAGATTCTGAAATCCAAGCTATTGCGAACTTCAGAAATTTTTTGCTTGGCAATTTTTGCCGAAATGGCTTGATCAACAATTGCTTCGGGGTAATCCTGACCAAGCGTAAAATCGCAGTCGTCAATGAGGGTCTTTTGCCACTTCCAAGGCTCGTGAATGAATGCAGTTGGCACGTTTTTTAGCTCGGGTACCCACTTACGAATAAATTCACCGCTTGGGTCGTGGTCCATAGACTGTTTTAGTGGATTATAAACACGCATGGCATTGATGCCCGTTACGCCTGATTGCATCTGGAGTTGGCTATAGTGAATTCCGGGTTCGTAATCAGTGAATAGCTGCGCTAGGTGATATCCGATGACGCGCCAATCAAGCCAAAGCTGATAGCTTGCAAAGCTCACCAACATGGCTCGCATGCGAAAGGTTATCCAGCCCTGAGCGTTCAGGTTGCGCATGCATGCGTCGATAAAGGGATAACCGGTTTGACCGTTAGCCCATGCTTGAAAATAAGCTTCATTGTGTTCGTCAATCCGCAATCCTTCAAACGCCGAGTGCATGCAATGAGTTTCGATTTCAGGCTGATCTTCAATTTTTTGAATGAAATGACAGCGCCATGCAAGGCGTGAACTAAATGCTGTCAGGTTGCGGCCAAAACTCTTTTTTTCATTCGGAGACAGCTGCGACCCACGTTTGGCAATCGATTGAGCAACCTCACGAACTGACAGCGTGCCCCACGTCAGATGAGTAGAAAGTCGAGAGCAATGAATTTCGGACAAGTTAGGTGCTGAAATATGATAGAGATATTCACGGGATCGGTGATTTAGGAAGCTACGTAAATCGGCAACAGCAGTATTGCGCCCACCTTTTTGAACGCTACCAATTGAAGTTGTGCCAAAAATTGGGTCATCTTTACCTGGCAAAACATCTGACATGGCGGCGGGTAGTGGTGTGATAGCGCCGGGTTTGGGCAATATTTTCTGCATCATCCTTGCGTTTCGGATTGCCGACCAGTTATCGCGGCTGCCTAATTTCCTAACGACACCGTTTGATGGGTATTCATACAGCATAAGCCTGTTTTCAGAGCACATAGTCCTGACCGCAATGTCTCGATCATAAGTCCAGCGATTGCCAGTTTCTTCAAACGTATGTATGACACCAATCTCGTACTCCAAATGAAGCGTTCTCAATACCTCAGCGGCCTCGCCAATTCTGATAACAAGCGGTTGACCTGTATTGGTAAGTGATAAGTTTAAGTCGATCAAACAATCATGAATGAAATACCAATGCCGCTTTGATGCAAACGGTTGCAGCCAATAGTCTGGCTCTACAATGTAAAGCGGTAGTATCGCAGCGCCCGACTGTGACGCAGTCAACAATGGGGCATGGTCGGTGATGCGTAAATCGCGCTTAAACCAGACAATTTGTGCGGGCCCGTTCATTTGATGCAATTGCTCTGTTTTGTATTAGTTTGCTTTAACGCGTATGGCCGCAGTAAAGCTGCCACATCGACTGAAGCAGAAAGTTGTGAACATATAAGAAAAGTGCCAGCAATTTTTCGATGCAGTAACATGAGCTCAATGGGTAATGGAGGGGGTATAAAGCCATCTTCTATCAAGGCTAAACCATCAGCTTGCAGCTGCTTGACGATGGTCTTATCGCTAAATTCAAAGTTCTCTTGTGCGGTAAGTGCCTCAAAAACCAGCCGCATCACTTTCAAGATCTGACCACGGTGCGCTGAACTGGTTTGGGCGCCGAAAAACCCGATGCGTTGTGCAAGCTCCATCAGCGCACCATCATCATCTAATAGTCCAGCGCGTATTAGCTGGCGGTATTGATCGACAATAGTTGGTGCGATTTCTCGTGTCGCTCCGAAATCGAGCAGAACAATCCTACGCGTGTCAGGCTGATATCGGTAATTAGCAAAATTAGGGTCTGTTTGCATGACCCCAAATTCAAATAACTCTTTCAACGTCAACACAATCAAATGTTTAGCAACCTGATCACGCTCTTCTTTAGAAAGCGCGGCGACTTCTTCAATTGAGATGCCTCCGACATATTCCATCGCCAAGATGCTCGGCGTACTCCAATCCTCGTGAATGCGAGGCAAAATGAAGTGTGGTACATCAGCCAAAAGTGTATGAAATCGTCTTAGGTGCGCAGCCTCGATGGCGTAATTGGTTTCCTCGTGTAGCTGATCGCGCACTTCTCGTAGATACGGTGTCAGCTCGAACCCCTTGGGAAGCAAACCAGAGAGCTTAATCAAAACGCCAATATTTTGTACGTCGCTGTCGATGCTTCTCGCTACGCCGGGGTATTGAACTTTGATTGCCAAGCTACGCCCATCGATGAGTTGCGCGCGATGTACTTGGCCAATGGATGCTGCCGCGATGGAGCGCATATCAAAATATTTGAATGACGCAGGCCAATTATCTGACCACTGTTTAGCCAGAACCTGTTTTAGCTGAGAGGATGGCATGCTGTCGGCATCTTCGCGTAAACGCGCCATTATTTGCGCGAGCTCAGGCGGCATAAAATCCCCGGTATCCATCGAAATCAATTGGCCAAGTTTCATTGCTGCACCGCGCATTTGGGCCAATTGCCGCGTAATGCGAAAGATGTTGCTTGGGGTGAGCATAAGGTCGCGCACAGACGGGTTTTGACCTTTCGCCCACTGCGCGACGCTGTTGGCCGCCATATTCCCTGCAACTCCAATGGCCATCGCGCCTATGCGCCCAAGTCTAGACAGGCGACTATGGGGGACGGGAATAGAGCGCCTGTCGTTTGGATTGTTGGTCATACCACAAACATATTTGTGAGTTTCAAAGTTAGGTCGGAGATTTTGATCTGTGCTTTAATGTAAATATCCTACGGATGAAAACAAGATTTAGCTCAGTTTAAGATTGGCACCTGCTTTGAGAGGTGGTGTCCAGAAAATCGGGATACTAATAATTTCATCACTTAAATGGCCGTCCCCTTGTTTCCATTTTAGAGGCAGATTCACAACTAAGCATCTAGTAATGACTAATTTAAAATTCTGTAGAGTATGAACCCATCTGGTCGGACAATTTTTTAGTCGAAACGTTAAGACTGGAAGAAGTGATGCCGTAGCCTTCAATAAACGGCAACAAGATTACAACAGCATTATCGAGTAGCGGCCCCCCGGGTGCGCCAGACTCTGACATAAAGCGCGCGCTATTTAGCAAGACATTGATTCTTACTGGGCTTATTTGAACCCGATTTTAATGTTCTATTATCGTTGAGGATAGCAAATATAAACCATATTTACCCCGAATTTCAAAGTATCCTAATTGGGACTTTTCTGCATCTAAATGTAGGAATGAAAAAATTTCGGTAGAGGATGGTCAATGCCTGAGATGATATAGCCACATGGCATATTGGATTATTTTTGGAGGGAATCGGTGACGCTTGACTATTTTTAATTGATTCATACGACAGATCCTGACACATTGAGGGGACAACTTTTCGGTACCCTTGCTAGGCAAGCACGGGGATCTTTGCCTCAGCCAGCCGGATACTAGTCTATGTCTATTTTAATTCTCACAGATATCCCAGAATGGGTTCGCCCCCTCGTTGACCTCTTAGAATCGAGGGGCATCAAAGTACAAGTCACTGATGATCCGGAGAAGATCGTAGCGAATGGGTTGATCGTCAACCGGGTATCCTCCCTTCTTGCTGAGCGGGATAAGGCTCGGGCGGATCGGATCACCAGTTCTTTGCGAACCTGGGAGGCCGAGGGTAGATCCGTGATCAACGGATCACTCTGCTTCCAGACCGGCTACAGTAAGTTGGCTCAAGCCAAGCTTTTTACCGCGTGCGGAGTGCGTACGCCGCAAACCTACCCCGCCGTTCCCGGCGGACGCGCCATACATGGACAAGCTGTCCTTCTCAAGCCACCTGCAGGTGGCTTTGGGAGAGGGATTCGGACGCTTGAAGATGGCGAACCTGCCCCGGATGGACTTTTTAGCCGAGAAGAAGGCTGGATTGAGCAAGAGTTGCTAACCGCCGCAGACGGCTGCGTCCACCGGATTGAAGTCCTCGGCTCCGACATCCTTTACGAAGCTCGCGCACCGCTTCGAGCTGACGAGTTCAACTACTGCCTGGCTCAACCGGAATCGGATGTTACCCTCTGGCCTCCTCGCGAAATTGCCCCGAAGGTGACCGAGTCAGTCAAAAAAATTCTACGAGCCGCAAGAATGGAGCTTGGCGCAGTCGAGTACCTTCTGGATGAAAAGGACAATCCCTTTTTCATCGACCTGAACCCAGTTTCCAGCTTTCATCCCGGAGCGGCAGCCGTTCTTGGCCGCGATCCCCTCGACGCCACCGCTTCCTATTTGATTCATAGATCTACGGGTCTTAAAAAAAGGGGTCAAAAGTAGGCCTAGAAATGATTTTGCTGGTATTGACAAGTTAACCCCAGAATCGACGAATAATCCCAGTCAATTACATCTACACGACTACCACCATTTTCTGGGACACAAAAGCACGCAGTTGAAATTATCGATAATTCTCAGCTGATACTAAGTGACGACCCAGATTGAACAAATTGTAAACGGCAGCATGAGCACCTAGAAAGCGCTGAGCCTGGCCTGTGCTAATTGCTAGTACTGTATAAAAACAGCAGGATACCCAAGATCAGATCAAGTGATAAAATGGTGCGACGCTTGAAATTCTCGAACGGCTAATCCATTTCATTATCACCTTCATCAAACTTCTAAAACCGGGTGGAGTGAAAGTGGTGATGGCTTAAACGATTACAATGAAACAACAGCTCATCGTCATAAACTTAGTAGGAAGAGGTCGCCAACACTGGCTACTCGAGATCGGTTTTTGTTTGGCTTATTAACGATGTTGATAGGTCGGTGTCGCCTTCAAAAGGTTGCCGTCATCATAAAACCAGCCACCATTCTTTCCTTTCACAAAGCGCTGGTGAAACGGAAATACGGTAGGCTATATTCGAATATGACCCAAAAAAGTCCCAGGTAGAAAACTGCAGGACCAAGCGCTAATTGATCTTGTCATCGAAATGAAAAATCGCAATCCATCTTTCGGTTATGGACGGATTTCAATGCAAATCCTCGAAGCATTCGGGATTAACATCAGTCGCTTCGCTGTTGGTAGAATTTTACGCAAGAACAAACACAACCTACCATCTGGAGATGGTCCATCCTGGTTAACGTTCTTGGGCCACGTGAAGGACAGTCTATGGGCCCGGGGTGCCGTCCAAAAGATCTATTTCGATGTGAATCGGCGACCTTGAAGTCTCACTGGGTGATGGTCGTCATCGATCAATATACGCGGAGGATTATTGGCTTTGCTGTACATGCTGGTGACTGTGATGGCGTTGCCTATTGTCGGATGTTTAGTCAGATTACTGCCGGTAGTCCGATGCCAAAATATTTGAGTTCAGACAATGACCCGCTGTTTCTCTTTCACCGTTGGAAGGCGAACTTGCGTATTCTTGAACTAGAAGAATTGAAATATGTTCCTGGCACTCCGACATCACATCCGTTTATTGAGCGGGTTATTGGAACGACCAGGAGAGAATATTAGTATCGGCTTACGTTTTTCAACGGGATTGATTTGCAGAGAAAACTTGATGGTTTTCAGAAATACTATAATGACCATCGTAGTCATTCATCTCTAAATCTAAAAACACCTAAAGGCATGGCGAACGTAAATCCTCCTAGTAAGCGTATTGCTTTACTTGAAGAATACAGCTGGAATTCTCGTTACGGTGGTTTGTATCTACTGCCGGTGGCGGCCTAAAGTAGGATTTCGCACACCACACCCTTAGTTGGCTTTCAACGCTATTTTTGTCAAATATTCGCAACCAAAACGTCGAATATTTTTACACAAACAGTTTAGTATTTGATTGATTAATAACCCTGCCATTGATTTTGTTAGCTTTTATCGGCTTGGTTCAATTCTTGCTGTATATATTTTCGTAGTAAGGTGCTACGCAGAATAATAAATGCGCAGATGCGTCCAATGAGAGTGAGTAGATGAAATGAACAAAAACGGTTTGAGAATATTGTGTAGCAGCATTGTGCTGTCAATGGTTGCGAGCATGGCACAAGCGACATTGATTGATCGTGGTAACGGTATGATTTACGACAGTGAACAAGATTTGACTTGGTTGCAAGACGCGAACTATGCCAAGACCAGTGGTTTTGACAGCGATGGTAAAATGAGTTGGAATTCAGCGACAGGTTGGGCAGCTGGTTTAAGTATCGGTGGTTACACTAACTGGCGACTCGCCAGTGTGACAGATAGTGGCAATGATGGTTGTAATTATAGTAATACAGGTACCGACTGTGGTTACAACGTTGATACTTCTGGTTCAGAACTGGCGCATATGTGGTATGAAACATTGGGAAATAAGGCCTACTATGATACTTCGGGCATTGGCCCTCAATCGGGTTGGGGATTAACATCAACGTCCGCCGATGGGGTTGACATTTTGAACTTGCAGTCCAATCTCTATTGGTCGGGTACGGAGTATGCGCCCAGTACCATTGGCGCTTGGACCTTCGATACCAGTGACGGCCTCCAGTACGGCCTCCGTAAGCACGTTGAGATATATGCTTGGGCCGTTCGTTCGGGTGATGTCGCTGCCTTACCTGAATCGTCAACATTGATACTGTTCGGGTTCGGTTTAGCTGGTTTGGGTGCGGTCAGGCGAGGTCGCAGGCAGCGTTGATTATTTGCTGATTTGGTTGATTTGGCTCTTTGAGGAGGGTTCGCAGGGGGGATGCCTCCCCCTTGCGCCCACCTGTAGGGTGGGTTTCGGATTATGGCGCGATATGAGCATCTGCCGATTTACAAGCAAGCTATGGATAATGCAGTGCATTTTGAGAAGGTGGTTGCCGGGTTTAGCCGTTACCACAAATACACCCTCGGAACAGAGCTGCGTAACGCAAGCCGTGAGATTGTTAGCCTGATTATCCAGGCCAACGGAGCGCGTGACAAAACCACCGGTTTGCTGGACTTGCGTATAAAACTGGATGAGTTGCTGGTGATTATTCGGCTGGCGAAAGAAGTGGAGGCATTTAAGAGCTTTGAATTATTGGGGTCAGAGTAAAGTGCCAGAGTAAAACTGCTGTTAGGCGCTGTTTCTTAATTGAACTCGGATTGATGCTTGGAAAAAGAAGCTCAGAGAAAAAGTGAGTCATTAAAACTGGAGGTGAAAGGGGCTTGTTCTGGC
>JBLHWY010000181.1:0-11486 GCA_047629195.1 Candidatus Azotimanducaceae bacterium | reverse complement strand
TTAAACAAGCTGGTGCTGGTGGCACCAATCCCTGCGTTCATCCCCTGCAGGACGCGCGACAATGAAAATAGTGATTCAAGGCATTGATCGAGCCTTGTCGGTGAGCGAAATGACAACACCCACACTGATGATTGCGGGTGCTGAAAACACCTTATGCGCAGCAAATGTTATGGATTGGCAGAGCCTGCCTAACGCCACACTGTACGTTTTCAGCCGTGTTGGTCACGGTGTACCAACAGATGTTCCCGATGAATTTGCCGATGTTGTACGCGACTTTATGGTTAATGGTGTGGTCAATGCTGCAACGCTAGTTGGCAACCGGAGAACGAGACACACCGTAATCGGTAAGTAAGGCATAGGCGAAAATCACGAAAGCAGTGAAGCTCAAGCCGTTTCGATATCTTAATAGGCACAATTCATCAACCAATGCCTGCTCAGACAAAGAGCACGATCATTACAGTGTAGAAAATGAGTAACACACAAAATATCAATTGGTGTAGGCTCGTTCTCAGCCCGATTCATTACCCACTCAACACTAATTAGCATTGCACATAGGAACATTATGATGAAACACGACTTAGTTATCCGCGGCGGCCTTATAGTTGACGGAACAGGTACAGAACCATATATCGGTGACGTCGCTGTCGATAACGACACGATTGTCGCAGTCGGTAAAATTGACGCTAGTGGCTCAAGAGAAATCGATGCCAAAGGGCATGCTGTAACACCCGGCTTTGTAGATCTCCACACTCACCTAGATGCGCAAGCTGGGTGGGATCCTGACCTTACACCGGTCGTTTGGCATGGCGTAACCACAGCGCTTATCGGTAATTGCGGCGTGACCTTCGCACCCTGTAAGCCACAAGATCGTGAGTATTTAGCAGGCATGATGGAATCGGTTGAAGACATCCCAAGCGCCGTCATTCTTGAAGGTCTACCCTGGGACTGGGAAAGCTACGGAGAATATCTTGATTCTCTAGAAAAGTTAGACCCCGCTATCAACTTAGTTGGCATGGTAGGGCACTGCGCTATTAGAACCTATGTCATGGGTGAGCGCGGCGTTGACGAGGAACCAACGGCCGACGAAATTAAGCAGATGGCTGCATTAGCAGGGAAGTCGGTTGCAGAAGGCGCTATCGGTTTCTCTAGTAGTCGCTTAGTTGCTCATAAGATGCCAGACGGTCGCAGCATCCCCGGAACATTCGCAAAGACCGAAGAGATGGTTGCTATTGCTAAGGCAGTCGGCGAGAACAACGGCCTTGTACAGAATGTACTCGAATACTCCCGCTTAGATTCAGAATTAGCCATTTTGCGCGAACAAGGATTGGCAGCTAAGACCAGAGTCATATTTACAGCGCCTCATATTCCCGGAGCAGCAGGCAAAGCCAATGCTTACACAGATCCTATCGAGTCAATGTTAGCTGAAGGCATCGACATAACGGGTCTGGCGCTACCAAGATCTTTTGGTTTCTTATCGGGGCTTAAAACCAACATTATGTTCATGTCGCCAGCCTGGCGAGCACTAATCAAACTAGATTTTCCTGAACGCCTTGCAGCCATTCGCGATGAAGAGACTCGAGCCACCCTCATTAGCGAAGCAAGCGAGATGGGTAGCGACAGCGCAAGCCCGCAACTAGATAAATGGGTCAGCAACTTCTATTGGCTGGGCGACGGTGACTCGCCTCATTACACTAAAGGCGCAGATGAGAGCCTGCCCGCCATGGCAAAAGCGGCTGGAGAAAGCCCCGCTGAAACTTGGCTTCGATTTATGCTTGAGAGTGATGGCGAAGCACTATTCCACGTTCGGTTCGGAAATCATGATTACGCTGCAATGGAAGAATTCCTGAAAAACGATTGGATATTGCCAAGCTTGGGAGATTCAGGCGCTCACCTTACTCAGATTATCGACGCGGGCTGGTCAACGTTTATGCTTTCACATTGGCACAGAGAAAAAGGTACTTTTACACTCGCAGAAACCATTCGAATGCTAACAAGTGCACAGGCGCGCATTTTGGGATTCGCAGATCGGGGCACCCTCGCTGTTGGTATGAGAGCTGACATTAATGTGATTGATGTTGATCGGGTGATTGAAGGTCAACCACAACTGATTCGAGATTTCCCAAATGACACGCCGCGCCTTACTCAAAAAGCAACAGGCTACCTTGCGACAATCTGCAACGGCAGTATCATCGTTGAGAATGGCGAATTAACAGGTTCTCGGGCAGGGCGAATCCTGCGTAACCAACCGGCTTTGACATAGGTTCTAGGAGCAGGGCTAAACTGGGGGAATTCACTTTAGTTCTGCTGCGCAACCGCTCTTGGACCGAATTAGTTTTCACTAGGCTTTCTCTACGTCACGACCGACCTCCAAGCTGATTGCGGGATACTTATTTGCCTGATCAATTCTAATTGTTACTATCGAACAACACTTTTTATCACTACTTAGGTAGAGGGACTTTTTAATGAGAGAAAATCATGTATTACGCGCTTGGCGTGAGGGTGGCCAAACGGTAGGCGGCTGGCTTTCAGTCGGCAATGCTTTCACCGCAGAATCAATGGCTCATGTAGGCTTCGATTGGCTCTGTGTCGACATGCAGCACGGCATGATTGATTATCAAGACGTAAAGGTCATGCTACCTGCTATCTCAACCACAAAGACAATT
This sequence comes from Candidatus Azotimanducaceae bacterium, assembly GCA_047629195.1. Lineage (GTDB taxonomy): Bacteria > Pseudomonadota > Gammaproteobacteria > Pseudomonadales > Azotimanducaceae > UBA4582. The sequence continues at coordinate 8,823 of JBLHWY010000181.1, read as the reverse complement.
CCATTTGTCAGGGTACCTTGGAACGAGCCTTACGAGATTATGAAAGTGCTCGATGCCGGTGCTTATGGCGTGATTGTCCCTTTGATTAATAATCGTCAAGAAGCTGAAAAAGCCGTTGCTGCTTGTCGCTACCCACCTGAAGGTAATCGTTCGTTTGGTCCAGCGCGCGCGGCAATGTATGGCGGTAAAAATTATGCTGAAGAATCTAATAATGAAATCGCCTGCATCGCTATGATTGAAACGGCTGAAGGCATTGAAAACCTCGAACAAATCGCAACGACAAAAGGTCTGGATGCAATCTATATCGGGCCTTCTGACTTGGGTTATGGGTTAGGTTTGGGACCTATGGCATTTGAAGACCCGAAGCATAAAGAGACCGTCGAAAACATCCTTGCAGCCTGTAAAAAGGCAGGGATTGCAGCAGGCATCCATACCGGCAGCCTTGATTATTCGAAACGCTACCTTGAGATGGGATTCAACCTGGTCACGCTCGGCACTGACAGTGCCTTCATGGGGAGACTGGCAAGGCAAGAACTCCGTGCCGCTCGCGGTGACACAGGTGTAAACGCAATTGAACCTACTGGCTACAACTAAACCGGCGCCGTCCAAAGAACGTGTGCAGTTTGGCAATGCAGACGTTCTTTAACTCACTCAAGATGTTGCGCTAATAGACAGCATTCTCAACAAAATTATCTGGCGCGCGCGCATCCTCGTGCCTTGTTAAAACATCAATCATCACGGTTGTGCCCTCGCGATTGAGTTGTTCAGCCTGCTTGATGGCAGCCGGTAGTTCCGACCCTTTAGTCACTTTGATTCCAGCACAACCCATACCCATCGCAATTTGGGCATAGTCGCCGGTCATTTTGGTAACACCAAACCGTTCCCGCGCTGTCGGCGTGCCTCCCGGATAAGTAGCCATAATGCCATTGTTTAACAGCACCACAGTGATCGGCAATTCTGCACGTTGAGCGGTTTCCATATCAAGCCCAGACATACCAAACGCACCATCGCCCATAAAGGCAACGCACATGCGTTCTGGCATCGCTTTCTTAGCGCCAATCATTAAAGGGATTGAGGCTCCGAGGTGGGTCGTTTTACCCCAGCCAACATAGCTATGTGGATTAGTGGCGGTATAAAACGGCGCTAACTGATCACGAGGGGCCCCGGCGTCGCCGGTAATAATGCTGTTTTCTCTATCAAGATTCTGGTCAAGTTCCCAGATGACCCGATATGGGCTGATCGGCGTGCTGTCGTTGGTCATGTAAGGCATCCATTTAGACCACCAGGCCTCCTTTGCGACCTTGATTCTTTCAGCAGTTCCTGTCTTGCGGCCCGCTTCGCCGATAAGTCCTTTCACAGCATCAATCATCAACCGCAACGTTTCTTTGGCATCACCTGCCAGACCAATATCGCAAATAGTGTCCTTGTTAATTTCGTTAACATCGTTCACAGCATGAATCAGAAATTTCTGCCGATCGAACCTCTGGGCATACGGCGTGCTGGTTTGCGACGATCCGATGGCGAAGACTAAATCGGCATCGTTGAGCCACTGTTTGGCTGGTCCGGTTGTCGTCATACTACCGGCCCCAACAGCCAGCGGATGTCTCTCATCGATGGCTGATTTTCCTGGTAGCGAAGTGTAGACTGCAGCTTCTAACAGCTCTGCAAGCTCCCGCAGTTCTTCTGTCGCACGGGCTGAAAGCACACCGGCACCGGCCCAGATTAGAGGATCTTTGGCAGCTACCAAAGCCTTTGCTGCGTCGGCGATATCATGTGCCGAAGGCGCTGATACGACCGGTCGTGGAGACTGGTAATTTTGACCTTTATCCGGCACTTCTTGACCGACCACATCAGCGGGCAGCTCTATCACGACCGGACCTGGAACAGCCGACTTGAGACGATGGAAAGCTCGCCTTAAAACATTGCCTGTATCGCCGGGACTGGTGATGAATTCAGCATGCCGGCATACCGTCGACCAACTGTTGACCGCAGAGAAGTTCGGCCGAACAAACAATTTATTCAGTGCGTTACCGCCGGGCAGCACTAAAAGCGGCACATTGTCCGCATTGGCCTGGGCAAGCCCACCGGCGGAATTTTCAGCACCCGCTTGCGACTGCATAGCGACCACGCCGATTTTTTCCCTATCACTCACTCGGGCATAGCCGTCCGCTGCCATAATCGCGCCGCGCTCATGCCGAAACGCAACCGGTCGAATACCTTCTTTTGCGCAGGACTCGATCAATGGATTGCTAGGGAAGCAAGGCAACCACTCAACACCTTCCTCTTTCAAAATCTTTGCAATGTATTCGTCGCCTCTCATCGTATTTCCTTTTTTGCACATAATTAATGATGGGGTCATAATGATGGGGTCAGAGTAAAATTCAATTTTACTCTGGCACTTTACTCTGACCCCGCACTTGCTAGTGAATCTCAGACATGCCCTTCCAGGCTTGTTTCAATTTATCCATATTAAAGTCAGGTGCTCGAGCAGCATCGATGACAATGCGTTCGCGTGCCATAATTCGCTTCGCCTCTTCCACGACGTCAGCCGCGCTCGCGATCGGAATCACGCAAGCACCATGCAGGTCTGCATGCACCAAATCGCCATCGTCGCATTCCATACCATGGACGTTGACAGTCATACCCCAATCAACAACATGAATCCAAGCATGGGATGGATTGATCATGCCCGCCAGCGACTGAAAATTTTCTGCGGAATCAGGAATATCTCGAATGCTGCCATTAGTGACAACGCCCTTGCAGCCAAGACCATAGTGAATGTTGGTGTTAACCTCACCCCATAAAGCGCCGTACCCAGGTATTTCATCGAGATCTTGCACCACTACAATGCTTGGCAATGGCCCGCCTTCTGCGATATATGTGTAGTAGCCAACGCTGTCCATTGGCTTAGCAGGCTTATGCTGGGCGCGAATACGAGCAGTACGTGCAAAGCCAACAATGGGTGGCAAATTAGGGCGTCCACAGACAAGAGGCTTAATGTTGTAGCCACGTGCTCGACGATTCGTGTCGACGACTTCAAGGGCATTGCAAACGGTTGGCGTGTCCAATTCAACGAGTGCGTTGGCCAATTCTGCTGATAGTTCGCTCATCAAAAATCTCCATTTATATATCGTTTATGTAAAAAAATTTTTAAGATCCGAGATTGACACATATGAACTTATATATCGAATTCATCCTATTCATACCAGCACTTATCACCGCCAGCTGTTCTTACTTTCCATTGACTGTAGTAACAAGGTTATCAAGCATGCCGGAAAACTGTTTTTTCATCACACCAGAGAAAACAGGTGTCAGTATTTTAATAAATCCTCGCAGTTGCATAGCGATATTCCACGTCAGACGGCTACGACCCTCCGCAAGAGCCTGCACCTGATAATCTTCAACAAGTGCTGAAACTAGTTTCATTTCGCCCTGCTCAAACCGAAACGACATCCGCTGGTCTTGCTCCCAAAGTAAGAAATATTCCTGCACCCTGCCTTGCCCCGCAATATCTACCGTTCTGGTGGTCCCGCGCCCATAAGGTTTCTCGGTCTCCCAAACGACGGACTTGATTGTCGCCCAATCCCACCAATGGGGATCCTCAAACTGTTTAAACAACGCGGCGGGCGCGATATTGAGATCTGCAGTTAAGGAAATTTTAATGGGTGCTGAATGAAGAAAATCCAGCTCTACCTTTTTATAATCGATCATGGTTAGTATCCCGAGGGTGAGTCATATGTCATTTTGAACAAGGCTACCAGAAACCTCTCTCCTCGTAGTAATTTTGGTAGACTCCCTTTTCTAATTAAAAAGGGAATCCCCATGAGCCATCGTGTATCTGAAACTGTCATTGCCGCCTATCAGCAAATCCTCCCAACCGTCCTCGGTTACCTGGAGAAAGGACGCGCTCACTATGAGGAGATCGGAGAAGACGTCAATGACGCAGTAAACCTTCGTCTGATTGAAGACATGCAGCCACTTCATTTCCAAATGGTCTCAGTAGTTCATCACTCAATGAACGCAATAACTAGCGCTCAAACTGGCGACGCTGGACCACCTGATTTTTCATTAGCGCTTGACTATGCTGGGCTGACGGCACATGTTCAGTCTGCATTAGATGCAGTGAATGCTGCTGACCTCAATGCCCTAGAGGCCAGATTAGAACAGCCAGTAACATTTCGCATGGGTAAAACAGAATTGCCGTTTACGGCAGCCAATTTCTTGCTGAGCTTTTCAATGCCGAATTTCTATTTCCACGCCACAACAGGCTACGACCTACTTAGAGCTAAAGGTGTGAAACTGGGAAAAATGGACTTCCTTGGCAAGATGCGCATGGGCGTTTAACTCAGCTCAAAACCTTTGCTGGCGATACCTACGCCAGCAAAGGTTTATCTGCAAATCGGTTAGTTACGCCATTTTACAAACAGTTCTGATCACACCCCAAACTCCTTCGAGAGATTCATTAACGCAGGTTTAGACCAGCATAATCAACAAGCAGAAAATTCCCTGACGCCTCCGCAAACATTACTCTGTCACTTATTCTATTTTATGGGGTGTCACCTTGTTTACTCTGCCACCTTTGTATGGCAATTTGTAAACGTCCTCAAGATCACAGTGAATTCGAAACATGGTTGCCCGTCTAATATTCTCAATCTTTTTCCTCATGTTTACTCTAAATATAATGGCAGCCGAAACTCGCGGTATTTCGATAAAAAACACACACGGAGAAAAGGTTGGCACATATGGCGACAGCTACGCGCTTGTGATCGGTGTTGGTGACTACACAAACGGCTGGCCTGATCTCAACACAGTCAGACCAGAGATGACGCGCGTTGCCACCCTGCTTAAAACAAAAGGATTCGAAGTAAGAACTGTTTTCGACCCTACAAGCAAGACCTTGAAAGACCAGTTTGAAAAATTTCTCGATGACTACGGATATGAAAGTTCTAACCGCTTACTCATCTATTTTGCAGGTCACGGTTATACCAGGCACGACGGCAACAAGGGCTATTTAGTACCCGTGGATGCGCCCAACCCAACGGTGGATGAACGCGGGTTCCTTCGCAGTGCCTACGCCATGACAGACCTCATTGCCTTCGCACGGCGAATGGAGGCGAACCACGCGCTATTTCTATTTGATAGTTGCTTTTCAGGGACGATTTTCAAAACACGCGCCTTACCTGCGACGCCGCAGCTGATTTCGAAATTAACATCAAAGCCTGTACGCCAATTCATCACCGCCGGTGATGCAGGTGAAGAGGTGCCGGCTAGAAGCGTCTTTACCCCAGCTTTTATCGATTCGTTGGAATATGGTCTCGGTGACCTGAATTCAGATGGATACGTTACTGGCACAGAACTAGGGCTGTATCTACAGTCCACCGTACCCAGACACGCCCAGCAATCTCCACAGTTTGGAAAAATAAATGATTATGAGCTTTCGCGAGGTGATTTTGTCTTCAGTGTTAGCAATACTTCTGCGCAAGAAGTCACAATTACGCCAGCGACGCCAACTTTAAAAGTAAACCTAAATGATCTGACTGGCCGCTGGGCAGGACGATACTATTATGAGGATGGCCGAGACTCAGTCCCCTTTGAAATCAACATGTACGCTAATGATCATAATTTGAAAGGCACGATTTCAGAAACTAACACCTTTGGAGATCAAAATTCTGTCGCTCTATTTGCAGACCTTAAGGGCACAATTTCAAACAACAATCTTCAATTCAGCAAGACCTACGATGGTACTGGTGGCCAGACCCATAGCATTGACTACATTGGCCGGCTAGACGACGACAAAATGAGCGCAAAGGGGCGATGGCATTTAGCACCAGCATCTGGCAGATTTGAAATTTACCGTCGTTAGTACCCATTATTGTTAGAGAGAAATGAAACCTGGAATTTACTAATGTTAACTGCAACCGAATTTTATGACGTTCCACTAAGCCTTGAAATCGTCCTGTGGATTGAAGTCATCGTGTATCTAGGGATTGGCGTTTTCGAATTGTTCGATGATTTTCTAGAAAAGCCCAAACCCTGGATGACGACCAACGGTAACATCAATGGGTATCTGCGGTTAATGAATATAGTCGGGCACAAGATGCATGCGGGTATATGTTTTGTGCTTGGTTTTGTCGCGCTAAATGGCTTACTTGAAGGGTTCATGACACGGTTCGAGCTGGAGCTGATTTTCGTTAGTTTTGCTGTGTTGATGCCTGTTATTTGGTCAACGTTGATGCCGGGACGAATAGGCGTCACTATTCTCTTACTGAAGCCTGAATTCTGGCTTCAAATTGTTATGTTTACCTTGTTCAGCCATCTCATCCGACCAGAGATTATTGTGCTTTGCGTTTTTCTTAACTTGTGGGGCATCGTGGTCTATTTCTTTCACACGAGGAAGCGTCTTTTTCAGCCCTTCACCTATGACACGGTACGCAGAGATTGCGTGGATGCCGAAGGTGAAGAACTCGCCCGGAAATTAGACAAGATTGCAGGCCACGTACCAGATAAAACCTAGCGTTTTTAAAGTGCAGCGACCTAGGGATCGAAGCACAAATCAACTGCGTTTAGGCCCAGGCATCGATAAGGAAACGACCCTCAACTTCCATATCTCGCAACCAGTCTTGAGCTTGCGTTTCGGAGACAATTTTGTTTTCAGCCCGCTGAGCATCTGTGTAGATTTTCTGCAGCGCCTGACGAACACCCGTCAGCATGTACTGTGCATCACCACACACATAGATCACGGCACCCTGCTGCCAAAGCGACCATACTTTTTCGGCGTGCGCAGCAATGGCATCCTGCACGTAGTGGTATGGATGTTCTGCCAGTCTCGAATAAGCTGTAATACATTCCACAACACCTGCACTCTGGGCCGCTTTAATTTCGTCGGCATAGATGTCGTCGACATCGGGGTGCCGGCAACCAAAAAACAACAATGCCTCGGCAAGTTCTTGGCCCTCGTTAAGGTGCGACATACGATCTTGAATAAAACCACGAAACGGTGCCACGCCGGTTCCCGGCCCGATCATGATAAGCGGCTGCTGTAAATCCTGTGGTGGCAGGAAGCCTGAATCAACAGCTCGTACCCGCGCTAATATCGACTCGCCCACCGCCGCATCAGACAGTGTCGCGCTACAGGCACCGAGATAGTCACCACTGCCACTAAAGGCCACGCCTTCAACAGAACTAACGGCAATATCAACCCACTGAGGTGAAATTAAATTCGATGACGCAATTGAATAGTATCGCGGATGCAACTCAGCCAATTGATCAATAAATAATGCAAAGGGTAACTCAATGCTAGCGAACCGTTCGAGTAGATCCAACAGCGAGACACGTTTTTCAAGCACCTGCGTTTTATACTGCTCCGGCTCCGTCAGGGCTGCTAAAGCAATAACATCGGGTGGGCACAACGCATGTTCAGCCAACATCTTGATTTGACGTACGGTCGCAGGGTCGCAAAGCTCAACATAACGAGCCAGCAAATTCTCTACGGTAACAACGCTATCGACAGGCATCGCGCCGGCAGCGCCATGCCTGAGCGACAAATGCATGCGCTGCTCAATGCTAAGGCCAAAACGTGTCGCAGCACGTTCAACATTGATGCTCGGGTTACGCGGCATTACCAGTAAATGATCCCCGGTTTTGTAGCTTACTCCGGCAGGTAAAGCGACACTGATATGACGCTTGCTAACACCAAAATCGATTTTGGTATCAACCATCTCATCATTAACGATCACCTGCATCGGTAAAAGTGAATGATGGGATAGAATCGCCGTACTACTGTCGTCGGTGTCAAGCAAATCAATACTAAACCGCTCACCAAGTTCTGTTGGCGCGACAACCGTCAGCCCTAAAGCTACTGCAAGTTTTGGCCAAACCGTTTGGCAGTAGTTATCAACATCACCAAAGAAATCACCTCGGGCATCGGCTTCTCCACGCGGCACCAAAAGGTTTGCGCCTAGCGCCTCCATACGTTCCTCAATCAATATGGGCACACGCTGATAAGTCGTAGCCCAATCACGATTACCGACACCGAACACACCATAACGCACATCGCCAAGATCCTGATCGGTTGACGTCAACCAGGCCATGAATCTTTTAGCGTCATCCGTCGGCGTACCATTGTAGGAGGCGGCAACAAACAATATCACGCCGTCACGAGGTAAGTTATCAGTATACTCATCCAAGCTACCCGTTTTGACGACGTATCCTACCGACTCTCCCTCTTCGGCTAGGCGCGCGGCAATTTGTTGTGCCGTGCCCATATTACTGCCATGTAGAACTAACAAAGGGGTACCGTGATCACTTGCTATTTGTGTTGCGCTGGTACTTTGTGCTTGTTCAGAGATCTCTGTGATTTTTTGCGGGCTAGGATTGCGATCCGCTGCACTACGTTTTCTCAGGCGTAACCGAAAGTCATCGGGTTTCAAGGTGAGCGTTTCTTTCACCTTCAACTGATAATTCGTGTGATCAACGAACTTGAATCGCTGCAATGCCATGCCCAGTGCTAATACAGATTCTTGCAAAGCAAACTGACTGCCAATGCAGGCCCGCTGACCATTACCAAATGGTTTGAAGGCGTTCGGTAATCTCGTTGCCGCGACTTCCGGTGAAAAACGGTCGGGGTCAAACAACTCCGGATTGTCCCCCCAGGCTTTTTCGTCCCGGTGCAGTCCACCAATTAGTATTAGTATCGGCTGACCAGCTTTTAGCGGATAGATTCCTGCCAGTGTTGTATCTTCTAGCGGCGTCACCGTAAATGCAGGCGCCGTAGGGTACAAACGCAAAGCCTCGTTTAGCACTTGTCGTATATAGGGTAGTCGT
>JBLHWY010000180.1:0-11726 GCA_047629195.1 Candidatus Azotimanducaceae bacterium | reverse complement strand
GCCACAAAACTTGTGTATTTGCTCACGAGTCGATGGTTGAGCGCTACATCGATAATAGCCTGTTTGGTTGTTTCAATATTCGCGCCCATTGTCGCCTCGTCCTGCAAAGAGGCAATTTTTCGGCGCGCCCACAATGTTGCAATACCGCGACTAGTCGGCGTATCTTTTACCCGTAGTGTTCTAGACCAAGGCGCAGTTGCGGTCACGCCTTCTAGTTTAACTGTGCCTTCGATTGAAGAATCGGCAGCGAGAATCTTTGATGATAAAAAGACGGGTTCTCCCAGGAAGAGGTCAGGCACGCGTATCGGATAAGTTTCTACCTGGTACTTAGCAGGCCAAATAACGTTGATGTCTCGTGCTACAGGATTACTGATTTTCTGGAACAATAAGCTCATTTTTAATTGAACTTCATTTACCGACCCTATGTGAGTATGTGTGCCACGACCAAACTCAGCGGCTTTGCGCATAAAGTAACTGTTGGGGGCAGAGCCAATGCCAACGGTAAATAGCCGGCTATCTTTCAGGTCTGTGTGGATGAGTTTGAACAGTGCTTCTTCATTGCCAACCGCACCATCGGTAATAAAAATAATTTGCCTGAGAAAACGATCCTCGCTCGTTCCATCAAATCCGTCTTTTGGATCTTCAAGGGACTCAAGGTTTTTGAAGTGTTGGGCTCGTTGGCTGCTGGTCTGATGTGGGTTGAGCGCAAAGTCTAAAGCACCATACATTTCAGTGCCGCCTTCAGCTTGCAATGAAGCAACGTGGGCTCGGGCGCGTCGCACATTTTCGTTTGAGGCAGTGACCGCGTTTCCATGCAGGGGTTTGGTGGTTGAGTTAAATTCGACGATGTTGAATCTATCTTCAGGTTTCAACTGTGAAAGTGCCGTGTCTAGGCTCGCTTTTGCCTGTGCGATTGAAACGCCGCCCATTGAGCCTGATGTATCGATGATATAAATCACTTCCTTAGGAAAGTGTTGATTGGATGTTGCGTTGAAGCCGCTAAGCTGATCCGGCGGCAGCATCATCAGTAACGCATAATGCTCGCCATTGAGTTCTTCGGTGAACAGAGCAACTTTTGGTTCGCTGCCGACTAGCGCACGCCAGCTGATGACAAAATCTTGCTGCATCGATTCAGGTTCTTTGAACGAAAATTGATAGCGATTTTTCTCGCGAGATATATCTATGTCGTGGTAAGCGCTGTTAATACCCCCCACGGCCATACCCATTTCGATACTGCCGTTTAGTGTGATTGTTGGATGAGCCCTTTGCGGGCGTGCAAGAAATGGCGTTATTTTGTCGGCATCGGGTACCTGATTCGTGGGTTGGCCCCAGGATAGACCAGAAGAAATACTATATTCTTCTACTGATGGATCGCCGGGTATATATCTGGGCGTGATCGTCATTGGGAATCTAAGGCTGAAGGTTGCATCCTTGTAATCAACATTCTGCACGTAGTCGAGTTCAACAGAGACGGTTTCTCCCGGTGCGATGTTTGCAATTGACGTGGTGAACATATTGGGTCGTTGCTGGCTCATTAGACTCGCCTTTTTACCCGCTGTTTTTGCCTGGTTGTAAATTCTTTTTGCTTGAGCCTTCTCTTTGATTTTTCCTTCAATCCGTCGAGCACCGATTTGCATGACGAGGCGATTAACTGCAGCAGTCTCTGGCAAAGGGAAAACATAAATTGCTTCTACGTAGTTATCGGTATCGTTTTTGAAATTTTGTTTGATCGAAACGTGAGCCATGAGACCTGTGATGTTGAAATGTGCATCACTGGAAAGAAGTAGAGACGAATAGAGAGAATTGTTATCTCGGTCTCTAATGAGTAACTGGCCTGATTGTGCATCGTTGAGTGATTGTGCTTGTTTGGGTAATGCGGCAGGGCGCGGGATGTCGTCCGCCGCTATCGCAATCGTTGTAAAGAATAACAGCAGGAAAAAGAGCGTCACGTAGGTCACTGAAAATCTAGGTGCAGGTTGCGCAGCAATACCTTTGAGGAGGTAATGCTTTAAAAAATTTCGTTGAATAGAAAATTGTATCGAGAAGTAATTCCTGGGCACTTTTTTAACTATTTGTTGTTGAGTTTGTTGCATGTTCTATTCCTGATGCTTGCGGGGCTCTTAGGGGAGCTATTTAAGCAACAGAGTCGCAAGATTCTCTGGTGTGAAAGTGGTGATGTGACGATCAATTCTGACGAATTCGGGCAGCAGCGCGTTTGCAACCCAATGGGTATACGTTATCCTGAGAAAAATTATGGGGAGAGACTCATTTTCATTGGAAAGTTGCTAAATCTATCCGTCGCCGCTTGCTGGCTATTCGGTGCTTTATTGAGTGCTAGCGTTCAAGCTGCACCGGGTCCTGTCGAGATCTCATGGTGGCATGCGATGGGAGCAGAAAATGGCGAGCGGGTTGAGAAATTGGCGGCAGACTTCAATGCCAGCCAAAACAAATACCGAGTGGTGCCAAGCTTTAAAGGTAGCTATACAGATACCATGACGGGTGCGGTAGCTGCCTTCAGAGCACGTAAACAACCGCATATTGTTCAGGTTTTTGAGGTGGGTACAGCAACGATGATGGCGGCTAAAGGCGCAATCTACCCCGTCGAGGACTTAATGTCGGATACCGGTGAAACGTTTGATAAATCGATCTATTTGCCCGGTGTTATTTCCTATTACCAGGCGCCCGACGGTGATCTGTTGTCTATGCCCTTTAATTCTTCGACGCCAGTGCTTTGGTATAACAAAGAGGCGTTTGGCAAAGCCGGTATCGAGAAGCCTCCAGCAACCTGGGCCGAAATGTTTAGTACTTCGGATAAGCTAATAGCCTCGGGTATGAAGTGTGGTTTTTCTTTTGGCTGGCAGTCCTGGGTGATGATTGAGAATTTTTCTACCTGGCATGATCAATCTATCGGTACCAAGCAGAATGGATTTGCTGGATTTGACACAGAGCTCACATTTAACACGCCAGCAGTAAAAAAGCGGATTCAGTCGATCGCTGATTCGCAATCTCAAAACCATTTCGTATATGGTGGCCGAGAGGATACTAGCCTACCGCTATTCACCAGTGGTGAGTGCGGTATGTGGATGAGTTCGTCTGCCAATACCGCTGCGCTGACAAGTCAGGCGAAATTTGATTACGGCCAATCGATGTTGCCGCTTGATACTGACATTAAGGCCAGTCCCCAGAATTCGATAATTGGTGGGGCGACGCTCTGGGTGCTGAGAGGTCATAGTGAACAAAGTTATCGAGGCGTTGCAAAATTTTTAACCTATCTATCACTGCCGGATGTGCAGGCCTGGTGGCATCAGGAAACAGGGTACGTGCCTATTACTTTGCAAGCAGCGGAACTTTCACGACAACAGGGCTTCTATGCGCGCAATCCTGGGTACGATATCGCGATTCAACAACTTAACCTGAATACACCCACGGCTAATTCACGCGGTCTGCGTTTTGGCAATTTTGTCCAAATTCGAACGGTCATTAACGAAGAGCTGGAATCAGTTTGGGCCGGTGACAAAACCGCCGCGAATGCGCTTGATGATGCTGTCAGAAGAGGTAACCGGTTATTGCGTAGATTTGAACGTGCGAATTAGGCTAGCACTGCCTCAATGCTAAAGCGCGCTCACTTCAATTCTTCGTGGCTGCCTTATGCATTAGTTGCGCCGCAGATCATCATTACACTGGTCTTCTTTATGTGGCCGGCGGGGCAGTCAATCTACCAATCGTTTCTGATTGAAGATGCCTTTGGGCTCTCCACTGAATTTGTCTGGTTTGAGAATTACAGCTATCTCATGGCCGATTCGCTCTACTTCGACACGGTGTTTAGAACAATTTTCTTTTCGATGACCGTTGCGCTGTTGTCATTGAGCATCGCTTTATTGTTGGCGGGGTTTGCCGACCGTGTTGTGCGGGGAGCCATGTTCTATCGAACCATGTTGATTTGGCCCTACGCAGTTGCACCCGTCATTGCGGGCGCGCTATGGGTTTTTATGTTTGACCCAACACTCGGCATCTTAACCTCATGGTTGGATGAATTTGGTTGGAACTGGAATCATAGGCTTAACGGTGGTGAGGCGATGAGCCTTGTGATTATCGCCGCAACCTGGAAACAAATTAGTTACAACTTCTTATTTTTCGTGGCTGCCATGCAGGCGATTCCCCGGTCTTTGATAGAAGCGGCGGCGCTCGATGGTGCCGGCCCGTTTCAGAGATTTTGGACTATTGTCCTGCCTTTAATCATGCCGACTGGGTTTTTCCTACTGGTGGTCAATATTGTTTATGCCTTTTTTGAGACCTTTGGCATTATTCATGTCGTCACCGGCGGCGGACCCGCAAAGGCAACGGAAATATTGGTATACAAAGCCTATAGCGATGGATTTATTGGGCTTGACCTTGGCAGTTCAGCGGCGCAATCAACAATTTTGATGGTGGGAGTGATCTTGATCACGATCATTCAGTTTCGATATGTCGAGCGGCAGGTGGACTATGCATGATCGAGCATAGACCCTTCGGTTCGATAATGTCTCATTTGATTATCATTCTAGGTCTTTTGGTGATTGCATTTCCTGTCTGGATCACTGTTGTCGCGGCGACTCACGACAGTGTGCGCGTGACGCAGGTGCCGTTTCCATTATTACCGGGGGATCAATTTTTCATAAACTTGAAAGCAATGTTCTCCAACTCAGAGGAAGCCATTGGCGGCATCCCTGTGGGTATGATGATGTTGAATTCACTGATTATGGCGTTAATGATAGCGACCGGCAAAATCGTGATTTCGCTCTTATCCGCATTTGCCATTGTCTATTTTCAATTCCGATTCAGAATGTTCTTTTTCTGGATGATATTTGTCACCTTGATGCTGCCAGTGGAAGTGCGGATATTGCCGACCTTCGAAGTGGTCGCGGATCTCGGTATGCTCAATAGCTATTGGGGGCTCACGATTCCATTGATTGCGAGTGCTACCGCAACCTTTTTGTTCCGGCAGACTTTTCTCGGCGTGCCAGATGAGTTGTTAGAGGCCGCAAGGATTGATGGTGCTGGACCCATGCGGTTTTTCTTTGACATTTTGTTACCGATATCTCGGACTAGCATTGCAGCACTATTCGTCATTTTATTTATTTTTGGCTGGAATCAGTATTTATGGCCGTTGCTGATTACGACAGATAAATCGATGTATACCATTGTCATGGGAATGAAAAGTTTGCTTGAAACAGCGGACGGTGAACCCGCCTGGCATATTATTATGATGACTGCGCTGATGGCCATGTTGCCGCCGATTATTGTTGTGTTAGGCATGCAAAACTTGTTTGTCAGAGGCCTGACGGAAACGGAAAAATGATATGACAACACTCACCCTACGCAATATCTCTAAATCTTACGGCAATGCTGACGTGCTTCATGACGTCAATTTCGATGTCGAAGATGGTGAGCTAATCGTGATTGTTGGTCCTTCCGGCTGCGGCAAGTCGAGCCTGCTCAGAATGGTTGCCGGGCTGGAGGAGATTACTAGCGGCGAAATACTGATTAATGATCGTGTCGTCAATCACGTCGAACCTAAAGACCGTGATATTGCGATGGTGTTTCAGAACTACGCACTTTATCCACATATGTCTGTTTACAAGAACATGGCATATGGTTTGAAGTTGCGCGGGTTACCGGCGAGCGAGATCAAAGTGCGCGTGACAGCAACCGCTGAGTTACTGGGTCTTGAAGCTTTGCTCGAAAGAAAGCCAGCCGCGCTGTCGGGAGGACAACGGCAGCGGGTCGCCATGGGCCGCGCGATTGTGCGAGAGCCTGCGCTCTTTCTGTTCGATGAGCCTTTATCTAATTTGGATGCGAAATTGCGAGTGCGAATGCGGCTCGAAATTAAAGCCCTGCAGCAGCGACTCGGTGTGACCAGTCTTTATGTGACCCATGATCAGGTTGAAGCCATGACCTTGGCCGACAGATTGATTGTGCTAAACGAAGGCCGCATTGAACAAATTGATACACCGCTCAATATTTACCAGCGCCCAGCATCAATTTACGTCGCAGGCTTTATTGGCACCCCTGGCATGAACCTGCTTGAAGGTACGCTGATTGCTGGTGGTGAAGGCGACGGCGACGAAGTGAAGATAAGCGAACAACTATCTATTACGCTGCCGTATAACCAGTTGGCTAGACGCGAGTCCGATCATGTGACGTTGGGCATTCGTCCTGACCAAGTCTCACTATCTAGTGAGCAGCATGCTGACCTTTTTTGCAGAGTGATGGCCGTTGAAACCTTGGGGTCTGAGACGCTAGCTCACTGTGTCCTGATTCAAGGGCTGGCCGGTGAAGAGCTACCAATCAAAGTTCACGAGAATGCTGGCGACCAGCTTTTTGTCGTGAAGTTGGCTGGCAGCCATTTCCCACAGGTTCAGGACATTTTATCTCTTTCTGTTAATACCCAAGAAATTCACCTGTTTGAAACCATCTCTGGGCTCAGAATAAATTAGTTATTGATTGACCAATTCTAATTGATGTTATCCCAAAAATATTTTGCTTTGATTTGGATGAGTTTTGATCTTAAATCGCGATTTTTAATTGAGCGAAGATATTGTGATTGACGACGATTTAGATGTTACCCAAGATGATTCAAATCTTGATAAGCCATTACCAAAATTCTCAGTAGAGCAATCGGTAATAAAGCGGAAAATAGAGGATATGCTGGAGGCTAGAAGATTTAGGGCCGAATTTGATGACCTTGACTTCTAAGACCCTGATTCAAAGACGATTGTCTAACTGGTAGCACCTCACATCGAGAGTCCCTTTATCTGGGACGAGAGTTCTTTGATCGTTTCTACGTTCTCGTTGCCATCGCGGTAACTTAGATAGATTGATCTCCTGAACGCAGGCGCACCGGTGATGGGTTCCAACCATGGCGTGGATTCAACGGTGCTTGATGGCAAATAAGCAGAGCCATCTCTCGAAGCGAGTACACCCAGCGCGATGCTCGCCAAATTGACATGTAACTTTGCAGGTGAATCTTCCCCGAATTTGCGGGCATGGAATCCAGAAAAAGCCGTACCCCAGTCGATATAAATATATCCATCAGTCATGGCGTTACTGAACTTTGACACCCCCCTGTTTGACGCGAGCACAAGCTTAATACCACCTACCTTCTCTGAATGTAATTCGGAGCTAGAGGGTGGGTCATGGATAAGCACCATGTCGAGTGTCCTATTCGAAAGTCTTCTAGCAAGACCAGTACTCGTGTGCCCTTCCGCATGTATGGCCAGTGCGGGAAAGTTGTCACAAAGTTCGAGTAATTTCGCTTCCAGCGCTGGCATCCATAAGTTTGATGTTGCCCCTATATGGATTCGGCCATCTAGCTCGGGCTGTAAACGTAAATCCTGCAGAGTTTGAGTCCATGTGTTGATCATGGTTTCTGCGTAAGGCAACAACCTTTCCCCTTCGCCTGTTAGTTGTATGTTGCCTCGATTGCGGGCAAAGACTTCGATCCCTAGTTGCTTTTCAAGTAGTTTGATTCGCGCAGAAACTGCAGCGGAGGTGACATATAGGTTTTCTGCCGCGCGTGAGAAATGGCGCGTTCTGTTGACTTCGAGAAAAGTTTTTAAGAGATCTATGTCCATCGCGATTAGCTCGAATTGGTGCAGGGGAAAAACACACACCTTATTACATTTTTTTTACATTGTGACAATATTATTTTGATTTACATCGACATTGAAATTCCTAAAATGCGCTCACTTTTGTATGAGCAACTAACCTAGGTTCTTCGTCCTTGGTTTTCAGTCATGACGACTCTTACTTTATCCATTTGAGTGACTAAAATTGAACGCATTCACACCATTATTGACTTCCCTCGGCATACTGCTGGTGGGCCAAGGGGTACAGCTATCTCTACTCCCTTTGTTTGCTCGCGGGCTTGGTTGGAGCGATGCAGAAATCGGCATAACAGGGGCCATGTACTATTTTGGGTTTATTGTTGGCTGCCTAATGGTACCGAGAATGCTGTCCAGTTCCGGCCATATCAGGGTGTTTCTCTCGCTCGCAGGACTCTCTGCCGCTTGTCTGTTAATCCTAGAAGTCACAACGCAGTACTGGTTGTGGTTGTGTCTGAGATTTTTCATGGGCTGGTGTTTGTCTGCTATCTACGTGACAACGGAAAGTTGGTTGAACGAGCACAGCACTAACGAAACCAGAGGTAAGGTGATTTCTGTTTATGTAGTGGTGACGCTGGTGGGCATTGCTGTCGGCCAACAGTTACTGGCGATACTGCCATTCGACATCCTGTTTAGGGCCAGCGCTGCAATCATGTTAATTTCTTTGTTGCCCTTGGGTTTGTTTGCAAAAGAACAGCCTATGAATCTGCAGTCAACGTCGCTGAATTTTTCAATGTTAAAAAAAATCCCTCCAGTTGCGTCAGGCGGAATTTTTTTTGGCGGTATCGTCACTGGGAGCCTTTGGACGATGGCGCCGCTGCTGGGTGATTCGAAAGGGTTATCGCCAGGCATGATTGCTTACATGATGAATGCCATCGTTTTAGGTGGCGCTTTGTTTCAATATCCTCTGGGCGCAGTATCTGATGTTGTAGGCCGTATTCGACTTGTTGGTTTTATATCGGTGGGATGTATCTGTTCGACCCTATTTGTGTTGACCTCTTCGGGCGTGAGTACAACCGAATTGATAGTGGTTATGTTCGTGTTTGGCGGCACTAGTCTGACGCTTTATGCGTTATGTACCGCAGACGCGCATGATAAATCTGACCTCAGCAGGATAGAGATCAGCGCAGTACTGTTGTTGTTAAATAGTGCGGGTGCGATGCTCGGCCCGATCATCACAGGCGTGCTCTCAATCTATTTTGAAAACGCGTTGTTTATTGTCGCTGTGATGAGCATGTTCGGACTTTTGCTACTAATTGCGACACGATCACAGCCTAATACAATGGATGACTTCTTTAGACGGCGCCAGAAAAGCCGTGTTAAGTTATTGATAGACCCTTTGTCGCAGTCCCCTAATAATGGCCTGCTTTAGACTGTGCCAGTCTTTGTGCTCAAAGGCTGTCGTTTGGGGCGGTCTGCAACTTTAATTGCTACTAGCCCCAAACCCTTCTAGCACTAACTTGATCGTTTCTTCCGAGGCTTCTTCAAGGGTACCCGAGTTGAAAGGTGGCTTAGGCGCATATTCCAATGCAAGCTGAGCTACCTTAGCGACCTCATCGCCAGCAATTTTCGCCATTAGTGCTAAGCCGAAATCTATCCCCGCTGTAACACCGCCACCTGTCGCTCTATTTCTATCAATGACATAGCGGCCTTCAGTCGCTTCGGCACCGTAAGCAGCAAGCATTTCTTTTGCAGCCCAATGTGTTGTTGCTTTATAGCCTTGCAATAACCCAGCGGCACCAAGCACTAATGCACCTGTGCAGACACTGGTTATCCAACTAGCTGTTTCAGCTTTAGCGCGTATGTATGCGAGCGTCTCTTCATCTTGGGTTAATTCGAAAGTAGCCGCAGTGCCACCCGGTACAAATATAATGTCCGGTGCTTGGAAAGCGCTATCAAATGTATGCGTTGGCACGACAGCCATGCCAGTGTCCGTCATCACCGGGTTCGTGTTCTTCCACACAACTTGGACTTCTGCTCCAGGCCAAATGGTCCATACTTGTAATGGCCCCATCAAATCTAGCGGCGTCATTCCAGGGTATGCAATCATGACTATTTTCATTCGACTCTCCTTATTGATTTACGCACTCTAGCAAAGATCAAACCTGGCAGATATGATAAGTATATGTCTCAAACTGCCAACACTAAAAAGATATTATTTTTGCTCTACGAAGGTGTTCAACTGCTTGACGTGGCAGGGCCGGCCGAGGTACTGACTCAGGCAAACCTTGAAAGTGGTGAAGAACACTACGATATTCATTACGTATCCAATCATGCAAAAGGGTGGGTGGCATCTTCGGCTGGCCTAAAACTTCATAGTGAGCCGCTGCCAACCGCGAGAACTCACTTTCACACATTGATAATACCCGGTGCAAATATTGATGAACTGCAAGCTGCCTCTCAAGATCAGCCTTTGCTTAGTTGGATCGGCAAGATGGCAAAAAAATCGAAACGCGTGGTATCGATCTGCACCGGCGCATTTTTGTTAGCTGAAACGGGGTTGCTTGATGGTTTGAAGGTAACGACTCATTGGTTCGGTATTGACGAGCTGCAGAAACGATTTCCTGAAACTAAGGTGATCGCAGACACACTCTACATTGAAGAAAAAAATGTTTGGACCTCAGCAGGTGTGTTGTCAGGTGTTGATATGACTCTGGCCATCGTGAGCCGTGATGTAGGCCCCGAGGTTGCTCTGCGCATTGCACGCAACCTGGTTGTGTACCTCGTGCGAGATGGTGGGCAATCACAGTTTTCTGGACCATTAAACCTACAGCTAAAAACCGAAGGTAGTGACTTGGTGAAACTCGTCAGCTGGTTAGAGCAAAATCTATCTATCCCGCTTTCGATTGATAACATGGCTGAACACATGGCAATGTCACCCCGAACATTGCACCGACAATGCCAGCAGGTGTTCGCTATGACGCCAGCGCGTCTTTTTAACGAATTACGATTAGAGCAAGCACGTAACAAATTACATAACCCCAACACCACGATAAAGGTTGTTGCACTTGATTGCGGATTCAGCAACTCATCGGCATTCTCTAAAACATTTAGAAAGCGTTACGGGATATCGCCACAAGGATATCGTGTGAATTTTAGCCAGAAGTAAGCGCTTAGCTAAAAAAAATCTGCTTACTAACTAACCATATCAAACGTGTTTCTCCGTTTTCATAGGCGCGTGCCTCTTTTCTCCCGAAAATTTTCGAGATACCCCCTGTAACCGGTTGTTTTATGTAGCTGTTCAACAATACTCTTACATTAACTTCCGAAGTTTTAAGGCAGAAAGAAAAGAGGCACGTGCACTAAAACCCTAGACAAAATTTATACGCTGACCGGCAAGCTTTTGTTTTAAGTTACTATTATCAAGCTTCATGAGGAATACGCAGAATGAAAACAGGCAAAGTGATACTCGGCTCGTGCAGCAGAATAAGCTGTTAAGCGCAAGGAGAAACATGGAGAACACTCTTATAACATTGGCTGAATTTCATTATGAACTTGGATTCATAGGGCAGGATGAATACCGAGAGCGTGTTCGTGTTGCACTTTGGCTATCAGATGAACTTGATGGCAGTGATCCAAGATTAGAATCTGCAGAAGATGAGGTTAATGATGGCCGTGAAAAGTTTGAATCAGAAAATGAAGCAGTCGTATTAAGGAGTGCTTCGGAAAAGGGTGCGGCGGCAGGAAATGAAGATGATTGGCTTGAATTTCTATGTCTTAATACATGGGTTTTTACAAAGGCCGACCCTGACTCATATCCATCGATACCTCACGGTCATTACAAAAGTCAAAATAATCCATGGCCTAAACTAAATCCTTATACAGGTCGTTTTTTTCGCTCTAAACACGAAGAAGACAAGAGCCAACGACTATCAAAGAAAGAAATGAAGATGATTTGGAATGATGACAAATTCAAAAGCTTCTGTCGTGAAATGATTGTTTGGTATCAAGAGCGGTTTCCATACTATGAGTTTCATGTGCGTCGGCCATTGAGGTTTCCTCGGTGGTAATTTCGCCTAACAAGCACATGTTGTCTGACTGGCTTTTCGCTTTGGCCTGTGATGCCGAACCTCATTGGACAAC
>JBLHWY010000179.1:0-11753 GCA_047629195.1 Candidatus Azotimanducaceae bacterium | reverse complement strand
CCACAATCAGGATCGCACCGTTGTAATCTCCGAACACATCAAAGTAATAGGATGTTGCCAGCGGCGCGCCTGCGGTTAACAATATACTAAACGGCATCGCTGCACTTCTTACACCGCCGAGATACCGTCGACCAAAATATGAAGCCCAGATAACCTCTTGCAGTGGGATCATGCCACCCCAGCCAAAACCGAGGATTGCAAAACCGCCGATCAGTGTTGGTAAGCTTTCAATGTGCGCGCCATAAACGATCACGAAAAGTGAAGCCCCGGTGATCGCTGCGCTAATTGAAGCCAGGGGTTTAGGTTGCAAACCATCGATTAGCCAGCCCCATATCGGCTTGGATACCAACGCCGGAACAGAGGCGACGGTAATCATTAGCGCTGCTGTGGTTCGATCGTACCCAGCGTCCGTCATAAAAGGAACGGTTTGTATCAGCATCACCTGAATCGTAATACCGAACATACCGAAGGCGATGACCAACCAATAGAAAGTTATACTACGCAGTGCCTGCGAACGGGTCAGCGAGTTGTTAAAGTCATCTTCAGCTTTTTGAGCCAGACCGCTCCTAACATCCTCGTGGCTTTTTCCATCCGGATTCAGGTTGTGATCCTCAGGTGCTCGTCGCATAGCCAGCGCTGTCGGCACAACCAACAGAAATGATCCTCCGGCCAATAATTGCCAAGCGACACGCCACCCATATAAATCGATAACCCAGGTCACGAGAGGCGTAAGCAGCACACCAGCAAAAGATATTCCCATCGCGGCAAAGGCCACGGCTCTGCCGCGGAAATCAACAAACCATTTTGCTAAGGTAACATTAACAACAAGATTTCCTATCAACGATGCCCCAACGGTCAAGATCACACCATTGAGCACAACCCACTGCCACAACTCAGTCAATTTGGAAGTGAGAAATAGCGCTATCGTAAGAATGACAACGCCACCCAACATAAAGCTTCTGGCGCCTTTTCGGTCGACTAGTCCGCCAATAAAAAAGCCAGTAAACGCCATCACGACCTGACCAATTGTTCGAGGTAACGTAAACTCAGCTCTAGTCCACTCCAACTCTGTTGTCATTGGAATCATAAAAGGGCCAATAACGTAATTTTGCACGCCTACGGATACAAACTGAGCGATAAAAGCTGCCAAAATCAGCCAATAGCCATAATACATGGGACGAGCCAAATAAGTCTCCGGACAACTCTAAGATTGAGTCGATATGTTAGTTAATGAGTTACGTTTTTTCTTAGGTTGAAATATTCCAGCAACAATTAATTTGCAGGAACACTTATTTTCCAGAGACTATTTTTTATCAGACCTATTGCTTACCAGACACCGCGACTTCAATCAGATAGGGTTTTCCAGAATCAAAACCACGTTTGATCGCTGCAGCTAAATCGTCGGCTTTTTCTACTGACTCTGAAGCAAGCCCCATACCTTTCGCCATATCGGTAAACCCTATTATGGGTTGCGTCAGATCCATGTGAGGGTAGGGTCGATTCGAGGCTTGATCAAAGCGCTTACGGTAAATATCAAGATTGTGCTTTAGCACCCTGTATTCCTTGTTCGAGAATATCACAAATACTATGGCAAGATCGTGATGTGCCGCTGTCCATAAAGCTTGGATGCTGTACATCGCGGATCCGTCACCCGAGGTACACAACACGGGCCTCTCCATATGACCAACTTTGACACCCAGAGCCCCCGCAATACCCTGACCGATTCCACCGCCTCGTCCGCCGAAGTAGTCACCAGCCTTAGCAAACTCGAAACCTGCCGCAATTTCAGTCGAAGCCGTAATTGACTCGTCTACTACAATAGTTCCTGCGGGAATTGCGGACGAAATTTCAGCGATAGCCCGCATCGGAGACATCGGCTGTAAATCCCATTCAGACTTTAGACGTGCTTCTGCATCAGCAGTACTAACTTGATACTTTCCTGCTAGCAACTCATTTCGACCTACAACTGCCTTCTGATAGGCTGCGCTGGCAGAGGACTCTATACCTGCTAATATTCTGCTGAGGCTCGAATTCAAGCTGCCAAGAACAGATAGAGTAACGGGAAACTTGTAAGCAGCCTTTGTAGCTGAAGCGCACAACTGAACTGTAACAGCGTCCTCCGGCATAAGCCCTCCGTGATCAAACCAGACTTCTTGAAATTCGGGCCCATCGGTCATCAAAATCAGATCATGCGGCGCGAGCATCCCACGAAGACCCGCAGCTTCAAAGGGAATGCGCCCCTGGTTATGAACATCTCGACCGGGGAAGGCATTCTGGGCTCTCAGACCTTCATGATAAACATGTGCACCTATTTTCTCTGCTAACGAAACCATCAAAGTCACTGAACCCGTTACCGCAACATCATCACCGACAACGATCGCTGGGTTAGCTGATTTCAAGAGCATCTCGACAACTTGCTCGATCCCTTTAGCTTCGGCCTCATGGGCTTGAGCAAAGTTACCTGGACCCACGGCAGCTAGCTCGGTTTCCTGCGTCATTACGTTAATCGGCAGGGCAACGAACACCGGCCCCTTAGGTTCTTGATTGGCAATCTGAAAAGCCCGACGCATCACTTCACTAACCTCATCAGCGCTTCTTGGCTCTGCGCTCCACTTAGTCACCGGGGCAGCCATACTTACCAGATCATGAGACAACAACGGATCGCGTAATCGCATTCTCAAGTCCTGTTGACCAGCCGTAACAATCATCGGCGATTTGGATTTCATCGCACCATACATCATGCCAATAGCGTTACCGAGGCCCGGTGCGACGTGAAGATTAACGAGTCCAGTTTTACCGGTCGCCTGAGCATAAAAGCCTGCAGCGCCAACGGCTATGCCCTCATGCAACGTGACGTAATAATTAAAATCAGGGTAATCGATCAGATTGTCTAATAGTGGGTTTTCGGTTGTACCGGGATTACCGAACATCGTATCAACATCGTGGAGTACCAGACTATTCATGAAGACATCAATTCCGCGCATGGCTACTATCCTATTTTTTATTGGGTGGGCCTGTGGTTCGTTAACTGCTACTCGAGACTACCGGTTAAGGACGCTCGCTGTGAAATTTCAATCCAATTACCATCTGGATCCCTTACAAAAGATATCTTTGCAGTTTCACCAAGTGTTATGGGTGCCGCACCTTCGACTCCCCCTTCATTAACTACCCGATTGTGTTCTTTTACAACATCAAACACCTGGACGGTCAAATAACGGAAACCCGTATCGCGCATCTCTCCCACAGGTTTTTTGGCTGTATTCTCCCGTAAGAATATCAGCGTCGTCGCACACTTGAAGGTCGAATCATCAATTTTTTCGAATCCCATTGCCTGCGAGAAAAAGTGCTGGAATACCGCTAAAGATCTCACTTCCATCTGAACGCCAATATGCGTTATCCCGCGATGACCGCTTGGCACAAGGCTTACTTTATTACCGTCGGGGTCGACGAATTGCTGGACTGAATCGAGGCCTTTACGCGCTATAAGCAGTTCTGCATAACCCGAATCTTCGCTTGCTGGTAACTCATTTTGGGTATGGTTGAGTTTAAATACTGAGCCGTTGAGGGAATGTCGGTGCTGGTGATTACCTTTGCCAGCTTTCAGCAGCTCTTCATATGGAAGACCAATCTTCTCTCGCCAGAATGCCAACTGCACATCCCGTTGGTTGGTAAAGATACCAATATCAAGATGATGCTTCGCCAGTTCCATTCCGTAATCTCCAAGTTTTTTACGCAGATTCATTTGCAACTCAAATACAGTGACACAAACCCATCAGAAAGAAAATATCGCGCCTCCCCAGATTGGGACACCCAAGATTCAAGCTAGATTGGACAGAATGGGGACAGATTGGTGGTGGGACAGATTGGGACTGGGACAGATTGGGACACCCAAGATTCATATTTCACATTTTGATCTCAAAGGGTCGCGAGCAAAGCCCAAACTTTACTAAGCAACCAGAGAACATATAGAATTCCGCGCTTTTCCAATGCTGAGACTCGAGAAAGTAACATGCTTTTCGTCAGAACAAATCTTGGGTGTCCTAAAAGTACTTCAGAAAAAATTTGTCAAATTAAACAATATTGAGATCCCTGCACACATGAAAATATCTAGCGCTGAATTTTTAGATTTAAAACACCCAGTTGATACTCTCAAATGGCGACTGCCGGTCATTGAAAAGACGACTGGAGGAAAGGGCTCATTGTTCGGCGGCGTGGGATTGGCGGCGGGCATCGTCGCGCTTGAGCAAGCGACAGGAAAGCCCGTGGTCTGGGCTACTGGCCAATACCTTTCCATCACGCAACAGCCAGTTATCCTAGATTTAGAAGTATTGTTGCCGGCTATTGGCAGAAACGTAACCCAAGGCAGGGTGGTTGGTCACTTGGGGGCCCAAGAAGTCATCACGATATTAGGTGCTTGTGGCGCTAGACCTACTCAATATCAAGGGACTTGGGAAACAGTACCAGTAGCCCCTCGTCCTGATGACTGCGAACAGCTCACTCGAGATGTGGAACCCCCGTCGTTGCATCATCACGTAGACATAAGAATGGCCAGAGGCATGTTTGGATTTTCTGGCACGGGCACACCAACTTCGGACGGAAGAAGCCTGCTATGGGTTCGCATGCCGAATGTTAAACATGACGCTGGCGCGCTCGCTATTATTGCGGACTACATGCCATCGTCCCTAGGCAACGCGTTAGGTCTACAGGTTGGTTGCACTAGCCTCGACAACACCATTAGATATGCAAATGCCGCAGATAGTGATTGGATCCTATGTGACAACAGAATAGAGTTTGTCGGGAACGGATTTGCCTACGGAACAATGCATATGTGGAGTGAGGACGGAGTACTCATGGCGACTGCTAGCCAATCGATGATCGTGAGACCTATGACCGATGTAACTTGAATATAGATTGCGCTGTATGCTTCTATACTCTTGTTTATAAAACCTAAATTAAACAAGCATCTAAAACTCAGGAGAGGTTCGTGAAACCCAATCATTTTCTACGCGCAGTAAGGGCAAATCAGCAGACAATTGGCGCATGGCTTTCACTTGATTCAAGTTTTGCAGCCGAAGCAATGGCGCACGCTGGATTCGACTGGGTTTGCCTCGACATGCAACACGGCATGCTCGACTACAATGACATTAAAATAATGTTACCCGCTATTTCCAACACCGATACAATCCCTTTGGTTCGAGTACCCTGGAATGAGCCATATGAAATCATGAAGGCGCTAGACGCCGGTGCGTACGGTGTTGTTGTGCCCATGGTGAACAATCGAGAGGAAGCAGAACGTGCAGTCTCGGCTTGTCGCTACCCACCGCAGGGGAATCGTTCTTTCGGTCCACTGCGGGCGGCGATGCATGCAGGTGCTGGATATGTCGAGGAGGCTAATTCAGAGTTAGCTTGCATTGTTATGATCGAGACTGAAGAAGCTTTGCAAAACCTAGACGAGATTATGTCAACACCCGGCGTAGATGCGGTTTACATTGGCCCATCTGATTTAGCGTATGCAATTGGGCTCGCTCCAACAGGCGACAATAACGAGCCTTTGCATGTAGAAACAGTCAACAGAATTTTCGAAACCGCAAAGAAACACGGAATCGGTGCTGGAATTCACACTGGTAGCGTTGAGTACTCTAAAAGATATTTGGAACAAGGCTTCAACATGGTGACCCTGGGTCAAGATAGCGGTTTTATGACTCGGCTTGCGCGTATGGAATTAGCTCAGGTGCGGAAAGATACTGGTGCTGAAAAAATTGACACTAAAGGTGGTTTTTACTAAAGCTTTTTATGGTTAAAAAACAAACTAAAAAAACTCGTTACCAATGAAAGAATCCCTTTTAAAACCGTTCGGTTTCTTTTTCCTTGCGCTGGCAATATTGGGTTTTGTCTTACCTATATTGCCGGGCACCCCCTTCTTGTTACTATCTGCATGGTTCTTTGCCAGATCGTCTGAAAAATGGCACGCGTGGCTGCTTAATAACAAACTATTCGGACCCATCATCCTAAACTGGGAGACCGATCGGTGCATAAGCCTACGAACAAAATGTGTGGCTATTTTATCTATGCTCGGCGCAGGCGGTGCTTCAATCATTTTCGGCGTCGATGATCCACGGTTAAAAATTACCGGCAGCGTCCTCATGATCATTGGAGCCATTGTGGTTCTGATGATCAAAACTTGTCCCGAGAAGAGCAGCTAAAATAGAGCAGCTAAAATAGGACACCCAACATACTCGATATCGCTTACAACTTAACAAGAGATAACCGACAAGTTTCGAGGCTGATGACGACTAGCCTGCGATGCTAGGCACGATAAACTTGCTGCATGACTTACGCCAGATCACATTTAATCGACCCAGAAGGTGGTGTCTACCACGTCTGCTCCCGTTGCGTGCGGCGTGCGTTTCTATGCGGTGCCGACAAAAAACTGGGATACGATTTCGACCACCGGAGAGTGTGGATAGAAGAAAGAATTCTTGAACTCTCACAGATTTTTTCTATCGATATTCTTGGCTACGCGGTAATGTCGAATCATTATCATATCGTGCTGCAAGTCACGCCCGATGATGCTTCCAAATGGACCACCCATGAAGTTGCAGAGAAGTGGTTAGCCTTAAACCCAAGAGCTAACGAGACAAGCGAAGCACAAAAATCACGAGCACAGGCGATAGCTAACGATGATGAGCGATTGAACATTATTAGAGGGCGGCTGTCTTCACTATCCTGGTTCATGCGATTTCTCAATGAGCCATTAGCCCGTTTGGCTAATAAGGAAGATGACTGCAAGGGCAGATTCTGGGAAGGACGTTTCAAATCTCAGCGTCTATTGGATGAAGATGCCATTCTTGCTTGCATGGTATACGTTGATCTAAATCCTGTCCGCGCCAAAATATCCGATGACGCGACAACGGCCAAGCATACTTCGCTTGCAAAGAGGTTGAAGAAATCTGAAAACATCAATGATTCCCTTCTAATCATCAGCAAGCCTACATCACTCATGCCGATTTCACTGACCTTAAGAGATTATATTCAAATTGTTCAATGGACAGAACAATCGCAACAAAACGAGAGGCCAACGAACGCGGAGAACACATCGAAATTCCAACTTAGTATTAAGCAATGCATGCCTAAACCTGGTCATTGGCAGCGCGCACTTGGCACTAAGCAATCTCTTAAAAAATATGCTGCACGACTTGGACAACTGTGGGTCAGAACAAGTCCGGCCTAACCTCGAGCCAAGACCCTTCTAACGATAAAACTCCACATAGAATCGCACCTTACCTAATGGTGCAACCTCGTGTTTGATCTCGGGCTCGACGACACCGTGGCAGGATTCATCAAGCGTGTAATGCGTTATCTCAGGTTCATTAATTTGATAACGTAGCTCACCCTCAAGAATTACTATTTTCCCCCATACCCCATTTTTTGTGCTGTGAGCCTTTAACAACCCTTTAGGTATTGTCACTTCATCAAACTCAGGCGTTTGTTTGTAGGGCGCAACTGTTTTGGGCAGACTTTTCATTAAACTAAACATCCGTCACACTATTATTAGAATTGCTAACCTAATTTTACGTTTACAGATCCTAGGTGTCCTAAAACCGTTAAAAGCCGCTTTAAATGTTGGGTGTCCGGTTGTTCCAGGGCAGTGCTTGTTCGAGCGCGGTGGCAATCTGAAGTAATAGCACCTCGTTGCCGTAGGCAGCTGCGAATTGAACACCGACTGGCAAACCATCTTCACTCCAATGCAGGGGTAGTGATATTGCAGGACTACCGGTCGCATTATAAAGATGCGTATAACCCCAAAACTGCTGGATATTATGGCTGTACTTATCCTGATCGCCATCGTTCGTGTTCATGTACCCAAGTGGTACTGGCGGCTGGAGTAAAGTTGGACTCAGAATTAGATCATATCGTTGAAATTTATCTTCTACTTGGCGACCCGTTGCATGAATGACCCCGACTGCTTTAGCATACTCCTCTGCAGTAAAGAGCTTTCCAAGATTCGCACAGTTCATCGTATTGGTTTCAATAAAATCCAAGGAAAGCGATCCATGTCCTAACGCTTCAGCTCGCGTCTGCAACGAGTTCGCTGCGTTAGCACAAACAAGAATATGAGTAGCAGTCGAAAATGACTCCTGATCAAATTCAAGCTCCATTGGCTCAACTCTATGCCCCATGTCCTCAAGTGTTTTCACCGTACGACTAATTGCCGTCTCACACTCTGGGTGTACAATACCTGCGCCAGAAGCGGGCGTCATATCAAGCCCAATGACAAGTTCCTTTGGCTCAAGCTTGCTGAGTGCAAGGAAAGACCCTTCAAAGTGAGGTGCGTGATACGGGTCCCCCTGCGCAGGCCCGTGCGTTACATCTAACATCAATGCGCTATCTCTCACTGTACGACTCACAACGTGGGTCGTTGCCATACTACCCCACCCTTCGCCGACATCAGGCCCCAGAGGTGTCCGACCACGAGAAGGTTTAAGCCCTACCAAACCGCAGCAGGATGCTGGAATTCGAATGGAACCACCGCCATCACTAGCGTGGGCAGCGGGAAGTATACCGGCAGCGACGGCAGCAGCCGCACCACCACTTGACCCACCTGCAGTTTTCGATAAGTCCCAGGGGTTTTTACAAACTCCTAACAGCACAGATTCAGTTGTCGCAGCTAAGCCAATTTCGGGCGTGTTTGACTTGCCCATAATCAGAAGGCCGGCGTCCCTATAACGCTTAACAATTTCGGCATCATGATCGGGAACAAAGTCTTGAAATAAACGGCTACCCATGGAGCAGCGGACCCCCTTCACCATCGTCAAGTCTTTGATCAGGAACGGAACGCCAGCTAAAGAATTTGAATTCCCGACCTCATCAAGCGCCTTTGCCCCATCCAGAGCCTCACTGTACATCGGCGTGACAATTGCGTTCAGCACAGGGTTTTGCGCTTCAGCCTGATGTATTGCCGACTCGATGACCTCTTTCGCCGTCACCTGTTTATTCGCTATCAGCTCTGCCAAACCTATTGCATCAAGTTTTGAATACCCTTCAATCAAACAACATTCTCCAATCCGAAACTACTTTATATTGTTTAGCTTTTTCGCCGTTACGCTTTTCGAGAACCTTTGCTCACCGAACGTTATCCGGCGATATGAGACTTGATTAACTCAAGCACGCGCGGCTGATACATAGGGAATAAAGCGTGTCCCATTCCCGCTAAAACCTCGAGCCTGGCACCAGGGATGGTCTTAGCTGTGTGAATACCACCCTCAACTGTGACTAAGGGATCTTTGTCACCATGCAACACAAGTGTCGGTACTGTGACTTTCTTTAAGGCCTCAGTTCTTGGACCGCTCGACATAATGGCGGCTCGTTGTCGAGCACTCCCAATTGGATAATTCTGGCGTTTGATTGTTGCAGCGGTCAAATTTCTGCTTGCTTCGTCATCAACGAACCCATCTCCGCCAATTACCTTTCTATTTCTCAGAGAATGGGCAACAAGCTCATTGATGTCATCTGTATCTGGTGCAGGAAGCATCAGAACAGCCATCGCTTCTTCGGTCGCCGATGGCAAAGAAGGGTCACCGGTTGTTGACATAATTGACGTCATTGTTAGCAATCGCTCGGGCGATTCAATTGCCATCTGCTGCGCAATCATACCGCCCATTGAAGCTCCGACAACATGGGCTTGAGAAATTCCCAGCGCATCCATTAAACCAATGCCATCTGCAGCCATGTCGCTCAAGTAATACGGAGAAATCGGTTTCTTGCCCGCCATCAGGTCAGATACGATTGATTCAAAGTCAGGCATACCTGCGGAATCAAACTTCTGACTCAAACCAACATCTCTATTGTCATAGCGAACAACGTGAAAACCAGCATCGACCAAACCTGTGATCAATGATTCGGGCCATGCAACCATTTGGGCCCCAAGTCCCATGACAAATAGGACTGTTAAATTCTCTTTATGACCAAAAGACTCGTAGCAAATGTCGATGCCGTTTGCACTTATATGTTGTTCCAATGATTGTCTCCTTCAAGGCGTTTAACCGGGCTCGAATATTCGACCCAGCGACTGGTCACCATCATATGAAGTATTACTTGCACTGAATAGCCCCTGTGCTCCTGTCTTTCAGATACTGGGTGTCCTTTGACGCCTTCCTTTGACGCCTTCAACGATTCATGAGGGATTCGCAAGTTGGGATAAGTTTTCGTAGTATGGGGACACTTTAACGAACACATCAATATTCCAAGTAAGTGAGGGAGAGACGAAGAAATGGCCATCGTAAATATTTTTGAACTAGCAGACCAAGAAAAAACAAACATCGAGAATCTAAGCGTCGACCAATTGAAGGCTGAAATGGAAGCCAACAAAGACCTTTTGTTGATAGATATTAGAGAGATTCAGGAAACTATTGACCTCGGTACGATTCCAGGCTCCATTCACTGCGCACGCGGTATGCTGGAATTCTGGGCAAGTCCCGCTAGCCCTTATTATCGTGACTATTTCCAAGAAGATCGTCGTACTGTCGTCTTCTGCGCCGGCGGTGGCCGCAGCGTGTTTGCAACCAAAGCGTTGAAGGAAATGGGATTCAACAATGTCGCTCATCTCGAACCTGGGTTCGGTGGGTGGAAAAAGGCTGAGGAGACAATAGAAGACGTCGCTTCAACAAGTCGCTGGATGAGGAAAGAAAAATAATATGCTGGAATCAGTGCAACTAGGAAAAAACACCGGACTGAAAGTTTCAAAACTCTGCCTTGGCACAATGAATTTTGGCGAGCCCGGCCGCGGTCATCAGGGCGACTGGACTCTAGGTACAGACGAGGCGCGACCGATATTCAAAGCCGCTATCGAACAAGGCATCAACTACTTTGACTGCGCAGATATCTACGGCATCGGCGCCTCAGAACTGGTTGTCGGTCAGTTATTGAAGGAACTTATGGCTAGGGATGAATACGTTCTGACGACCAAGGTTTCAATGCCGATGGGTCGCGGGGCAAACCAGGGCGGGCTTTCAAGGAAGCACATCATGGAGGGTGTAGATAACTCACTCAAGCGATTGGGTCACGACTACATTGACCAGCTCATCATTCATCGCCACCCTCACGGCATTCCCGGACAAGCCCAGACACCTATTGAGGAAACTATGGAAGCGCTAAACGATGTCGTGAAGGCAGGCAAGGCGCTCTATTTGGGTGCTTCTTCTATGTTTTCCTGGCAGTTTGCAGAGCTTCAAATGACAGCTGAGAGAAATGGCTGGGCCAAGTTTATCTCCATGCAAAATCATTTAAACCTCATCTATCGAGAAGAGGAACGAGAAATGATTCCCTACTGCGTGAATTCAGGCGTCGCAGTGACACCCTGGTCTCCTCTTGCACGGGGAATTCTCGCGGGTGCCTACCAGGGTAGTTTCGACAAGGGCTCAACGGCAAGATCTTCAGGTCAGGATAGAAAGCGAACGGAATCTCTCTATCACGGTGAGAACATCTTCAAAATCGCTGATAGAGTTGTTGAAGTGGCAGAAAAATACGGCAAGAAGCCTGCGCAAATTGCAGTCGCCTGGCTATTCACCGTTGAGGGCGTCACCTGCCCAGTGGTTGGTGTATCAAAAGAAGCGCAACTTACTGATCTGGTAGAAGCGACCAACATAGAGCTGGCGGCAGAAGACAAAGCGTACCTTGAAGAGTTGTATCAGCCAGTAGATAACCTACTGTCTATCGGCACTTCTTAACCAGCTGATTACTTGGCTATCCCTACA
>JBLHWY010000178.1:0-11873 GCA_047629195.1 Candidatus Azotimanducaceae bacterium | reverse complement strand
CGCACGTGCTGGTAGGGCAGGGCTTCTGCTTAACAAGGTGCTGCCGCTAGCCCGCGTACCAAAGGATTTCTATCAGGGGCCGCCCTATTACAAGGGCAACCCCATGTCAGTGATAGGGCCTAACGACGAGGTACCCTGGCCATCGTTTGCGGAAACCAAGCTTGACTACGAAATTGAGCTTGGCGTTTTTATCGGCATCGGTGGACAGGATATTAAGCCTGCAGATGCTAAATCTCATATTTTCGGATATACCGTCTACAACGACTTTTCTGCACGCGATCGACTGATGAAGGAGATGATGGGCGGTAGTCTCGGGCCAATTAAGGGTAAAGACTTTGAAGGTGGCAATGCGATCGGTCCTTGGGTGGTCACCAAAGATGAGATCGCTAACCCGGAAAATCTTGCAATGGTGGTCAGGGTTAACGGCAAAGTCATGGCGGAAACCTCTACCAGAGAAATGCATTACGGCATTGATGCGATGATCGAAAGAGCTTCCGAAGCCGAACGCCTGGTGCCTGGCGAGTTCATTGCGACTGGTGCTGCTGCCGATGGCACCGGCATCGAGCGATGGCAGTTCCTGGACCCGGGTGATGTCGTCGAGTTGGATATAGAGGGTATTGGTACATTACGAAACAAAGTTATGCAACTACACCTCAGTGGTGACAGTCATGGCTGAAAAAGGAAGAATGCCAGAAACAGCAAGCTCCAGAGGCAAAGTTGCACCGATCAAGCTAGCTCATGTGGTCTTCAGGACGGGTCGTTACAAGAAGATGATCGACTGGTATAAGTTGGTTCTTGAAGCCGAAATCATGTACGACAATGAATTTATTACCTTTTTGACCTACGATGAAGAACACCACCGGATCGCCATCGCCAGAGCGCCCGCGTTGCTGCCAAAGCTCCGAACACAATGGGGCGTTGATCACATCGCCTTTACCTATGAGAACATCGCTGATCTGTTGAGCACCTATCAGAGGCTAAAAGCCGAAGGTATCAGTCCCTATTGGTGTATCAATCATGGCGGCACGACATCCATGTACTACAAGGATCCAGACAACAATCATGTCGAGCTCCAGATAGACAACTTCGCGTCAAACGATGAGATCAACGACTTCCTTGACGGCCCGGAATTTAGTAACAATCCGATTGGTGTAGATTTTGACCCGGACGAGCTAGTTGCGCGGTTCGAAGCTGGCGAAAGTCATCAGGACTTAACGCGCTGGCGTGACCTCAGGTCTCGCGGCTCCGGCACAATTCCTATTGCTTACCTAGGTTGGGTCCAAGGGACGTTGATCAAGTTGGCAGCAAAGCTAGGTCTTGCGTGAATCATTTATTTGGCGTTGGTCGATGGCTGCTTGCCATCGCGCTTGGCTGTTTGTGTCTCTGGTTCCTGATGACATGGGAAGTCCGCGTCGCTTACCTTGATCTGGCGGGGTATAGCCGTCTATGGACAATCTTTGCTGCAGCTACGACGGCGGGACTTAGTGTGTGTATTGCATTTCGTTACCAGCAGACATTGTTGTTGTCCTGCCTGATCGCTGCGCTCGCGGTTATTTCTTTTGTGCTGTATTTTGAATTTTCGAATGGTGGCATTGGCGAATATCCAGCGAGCCTGCGGGGCGAGGTAAATTTCAAAGCGCTGCTTGTGCATACCGGCATGATCGGTTCTATATTACTTGCCTGCCACGGCACACTTGCTCGGCCGGACAGGTTGAGGGCATTTTTCTTCGTGATTGGCCGCGCAGTGATCGGATCATATTTTATAATCAACGCTCTCTGGCAATGGTACTACTTCGATATTCGAGTCGAACATGTTGAGGCAACAGGCGGCAATCCAGCCATAATCCCTATTGCTATCGGGCTTCAGCTCATCTGTGGCGGACTGCTTGCCACTGGCGCTTGGACTAAGTGGGTTGCTTGGCCGTTGGTCCTTATCATTGTTGCCTCTACAGCAATGGTTCATGGCGACCTGTCACCGACTGCACCCTACCCCGTGAACATCCAGGTACAACAGTGGTTCGTGAAATCGACGATCCTAGCGGGAGTTCTGATGTCGATAGTTCAGCCACCACCTATGAGTTTACGCAATGACTAGTCAAAAAAGGCATACACGGCGCCGGTTCCTGCAACACACCGGATTAGGCCTCGCTGGAATAACGATGGCTTCGCAGGCGCCTGCGATCATACATAAGCAGCCACCCAATATTCTTCTGATCATGAGCGATCAGGAGCAGTCACGTCAGGATTTACCCGCAGGCTTACCCTTGCCGCACCATGATCGGCTGTTGGCTAGCAGTCTTGATTTCACTAATTACAATGTTACCACCGCCCCCTGCACGCCCTCACGATCGGTTCTCTACACCGGCCAACACACCAAATTTACAGGTGCCGTTGCAAACGCATATACGCCGTTCTTCAAAGAATTATCACGATCAATGCCCACGATCGGCACGATGTTGCGAGAACTCGGCTACTACACGGCCTACAAAGGTAAATGGCATCTTGGTCATCTTGGCCTCCCAGCGACGCCGCAGTCCATGCGCTACCCTAACAAGTCTAAGGCGCTGCTGGACTATGGTTTCGCGGACTATTCTGAGGTTGGCGATGCGATTGGCGGCACTTGGGAAGGTTTCATGCGGGATCGTGAAATTGCCAATGACGCGGCTGGCTGGTTGCATAAGCAAGGTCGATCTCTTAAGCACAAGCAACCGTGGTTCCTCGCGGTTAATCTCGTTAATCCTCACGACATTATGTTCTACCAGTCTCATGCGGAGCAGGTGGCGGGGCGTCTACACAAAGATTTCCTGTCGCCATTGCGTGGCGCGCCATCGAGTTCTCCTTACGATAAAAGTTGGGACCACCTGCCGTTGCCTCAAAACGTAACTAATCAGGATCTTGACGGGCTGCCCGACATGCATCGCCGTTACGTGGAATTCTGCGAGTACTTTTATGGCAGCATGCCGCGCGATGATATTGATCTGTGGGTTAAGTTTCGCAGCTACTACTTCAACTGTATCCGCGACGTAGACCATCATCTAGGTACAGTACTAGATGCCCTCGATTCGGCTAGACTCAACGACAACACGATAGTCGTATACACATCCGATCACGGTGAACTTGCGGGCGCGCACGGCTTGCGTCAAAAGGGCCCATTCATCTACAAGGAGAACCTGCGTGTACCTTTGATTTTGCGACATCCCGATCTTGTTGGTGGAGGTCAGCGGGCCGAACCGACAAGTGCTGTTGATCTCGTGCCAACGTTGCTTGGTCTTGCGAGTGGTCAGGATGTTATCGCCCGACATCCAAATTTGAAGGGGGTTAACCTGGCGCCGTCCTTGAGTACAGGGCGCGCTTCGGAGCGTTCCAAAAGCGGTGTGCTGTTCTATCTTAGTCTGATAATGACTGACTTTGAGTTTTTCAAGGATGTTTCCGCGGCAGAAATGCAAGACGGTATTAGCGACTGGCTTAACGTGCGACTGGTTGAGGGTCAGTGGTTCCCTGATTTCAGCAAGCGCGGCGTGTTGCGTGGGAGCTTCGATGGTCGCTATCGATTCGGGCGTTATTTTGGTCTCGGCGAACATCACACGCCGCATGACTTAAAAATACTGTTGAAACACAACGACCTTGAACTTTATGACACCGTAAACGACCCTGGCGAGTTATTGAACCTGGCCCAGTATCCTGAGCTTCACGGAGATCTGATTGATGCTCAGAATAAGAAGCTTAACGCGCTCATTCTGGCTGAAATTGGCGAGGACGACGGTGCTGAGTTTCCAGGCCCATTGAGTCTTTATCAACTATGAGTGAGATTGAAATGAATTACGACAACGGTGATTTACCCGTGCGCAAAGACCTAAAAGAGACGCACCTGGAGATTTGGCGAGGTATCGCTAGTGCTGGCACTTGGCTCGACGGCGAAAAAAGGGTAGAAATAGCGCGAGAAACTCGTCAAGCAGGCAATTGCCAGTTCTGCATTGCCCGGAAAGAAGCTCTGTCTCCATACTCTTACCCAGGTGGGCACGAAACAGTTTCCACGCTTTGTTCGGTCGAAGCGGACGTGGTGCATCGCATCGTCACAGATTCGAGCCGTATTACCCAGAAGTGGATTGATGGTCTTCAAGAAGGGGGGCTCGACGATGCCTGTTATGTTGAGATGATGGGCGTCGTGAGCCAGGTCCTGGTCATGGACAATTTCTGCGTTGCGTTGGGCATCCCGTTGACGAAGATCCCCGATCCCTTTTCTGGTGTGCCCTCACGTGCGCGCCCCGCGTCCGCTATTAAGGACGGCGCGTTTGTAGCCTGGATACCTGCGGCTGATAAGGGCCCCGATAGTGACCTTTTCAAGAGCCGGTTGGTGGCTAACATGTACCGCGCCATGAGTCTGGTTCCTGATACGGTACGTGCATCCGAGGCGCTCATGGCGGCGCACTACGTACCCTACAATAAGGTGCCGATCTACACTGACGCAGATCACGACCGCGCACTTGGTAAATCACAGATGGAACTAGTGGCGGCCCGAGTTTCTTACCTGAATGGCTGCTTATACTGAACCACTGCACACAGCTTGCTGCTCCGGGTGAGTAGCGAATCATCGGATTCAGCTAACGACATGGATATCATTAAACATGGTGTAGGTGACAATGTTCCCTCTGGAGAGTTGTTGGTGGCTTTTGTTGATGCTACCTTGAGCAAAAAAGTAGACGCGATCGTCTTAGCGCGAACGCGCCTCTGCGATGTACTCGGCGTCAGTGCGGTTCATGACGCGGCTGCGGTGATCGCTATGTTTCAACTTAATTCTCGCGTAGCAGACGCATGCGGCATACCGCTCGACACCTTTGCTGAAAAAGAGCAGCGTCAACTGGGTGCTGAGCTTGGTTTTGCATGATAGTCGCTCTAATCGGAGGAACTAAATCTACAGTTAATCCCTGCTTGCTAATACGCATTGCTAATGCTGTGGCTGGGTTAATTGGCTATGATGTTGATGGGATTTTGTTGGTCCACTAGGCATCTGGTGGCGGCGCCATTGATTACTAGTTAGCCAGCATGCCTTGCTCTCTGTGTGCATGGCATGTTGCCTCTCCGAACCAATTAGCTTTCCCCTCCGACCTCCTCCATAACGTAGCTTTCCAATTCGGCTATCACGATTTTTTGATCCTTTATAGTAAACTTAAGCAAATCATCCACCGTGACCATGCCGACCGGCGCGCCATCTTTGACGACTGGTAAATGTCGAATATTTTTTTGGCTCATCAAAGACATGCAAGTATCGACGGCCGTCGACTCTTCGACATAGATAACATCTTTCGTCATAATTTCATGGATTTTGGTTTCCCGGGACGCCTTATTCTTCAAAATCACTTTGCGAGCGTAGTCTCTTTCAGAAATGATGCCGGCAACCTTGTTGTCTTCAGTCACCACAATCAGTGCACCCACTTCCCGGGTTGCCATTGACTCGACCGCTTGGTAGACCGAAGCGTCTGGGCCAATAGAAAATACGTCGTGCCCCTTCATATCTAGCATCA
Organism: Candidatus Azotimanducaceae bacterium; assembly: GCA_047629195.1. Taxonomy (GTDB): domain Bacteria; phylum Pseudomonadota; class Gammaproteobacteria; order Pseudomonadales; family Azotimanducaceae; genus UBA4582. The sequence goes on along the minus strand of JBLHWY010000178.1, from coordinate 6,351 downwards.
TTCTCACTGTGTTCATTCGTAGCCCCTTTGCTCAAAATAAAATCAACAACCTCTAACATACAAATTATTAGGACAAACGACCTAACAATGCAAATGCAGAAAATTCAGGTACTCCTCCACTAACGTGAGCCTATTTCCTAGGCATGTGTGCTATTCGGTACACTTTTAAGACAGGGTGAACGACGTGGCGGTCGTACTTTCCGTGCTACGACAGGATGACCTTAATTTGGATGCTTCTATAAAACGTCGCTTTTATGCCTCCAAGTTCTTTTTCAAACTAGCGGTTAAAACGTAGACTACGTTCATCATAGTTGTTCAGATAAATACTGTTTATTGGGCAGCATTGGCCACAATTTCAGGCAGAAATGGGACGTCAGAGTAAACATCTGCCTAAATTTTTCACCCAGGAATTTGAAGAATATCTACGAAGCGGCAGGCTGGAACATGGCTTTCTGCGGCTTCGATGCGAATCATATCATGACGAAAAACTGCTCGCCTTCAGTTGCAAAAGACGAGGCTTCTGCCCAAGTTTTGGTGCGAGGCGCATGGCGGATAGCGCGGCACTCTTAGTCGATGAAGTATTACCACTTCGCTTTCTGTTCGCCGCGCAACCTGGTGTCATGAGCAAAGTATTGGGGATAGTCTATCGGGTCATCAGTACCTTTCTGATTAAACGTGCAGGCTTCTCCCTACATGCGGGTGTTGCCTGCAAAGCCGGTCAGGGTAAAAAGCGGGAACGCCTTTGCCGATACATCACGCGCCCAGTCATTGCAGAGCGAGGGGGCCGCCTTCGGATTATCACTGGCAAAGGACGGTAATGTCATTGTTGAACTCAAATCGCCTTATAGCGATGGCACAACGCATGTCGTCTTGAGTAGAAGCAGAAACCCTCGGTCAAATGCCAGATCGGTTCAAAACGATAGGGTATGCACTGGGCCCAGCGATTGAAACGGGTGTTCAATATAGATGTCACGACGTGTGATCAGTGTGGTGGCTAAGTGAAGGTTATCGTCTGTATTGAAGCACCCAAAGCGATAGAGAAGATACTGAAAAATTTGGGACTATATGAAGCAACAAGACCAAAGAACCGTTCTCCACCTGCGGATCACCATGACTTATTTGATCAAGTAAGTCCGCTGATCTGAGGTCTTTGTGATACCGCTGAACTCAGATCTGTGCTTGCACTCGTTTCGGGTTCAAGATTGTCTTTTTTACGTGCAAGGATTGTATTAAACATAGGCGTTAAATTGGAAACGTTATCCAATTCTGGGGAAATAGGGCGACATATTTTTTTCGGTCATTGACGAGTATATAGAGTCTGAGCCTGTATTCCCTGCGTCGTCAGTTGCGGATACTTCTACAGCTGTACTACCTAAGGAAAATGACGATGGAACGATAGATAGGCTAGCAGAACTGCAACAGGTGCCTTAGCTTTGCGCGAAAAAAGATCATAAAGGGCCAATTTCAGGCTAACCAGGCGTGGAATGAAGATTGAGAGGTTTGGGGACAACATTGAGAAGTTTTCGACATGATTGAGACGTCTGTGTTTGACATTTAGGCAAGCACTTTAGGATGTGAAACATTTGGGAGAACTCAAATGCCTTGGCTGGAGTGGAATAAGGGCCGCCTAGATAAGCTTCAGGATACTTTGATGAAGAAATTTGCTGCTGGCATATAAAATTTTTAATTTGAAAGATTAATTAAGTTGATATTTAACGACAATAACAGCCTGCTGTTTCAAGTAGGGAAGCTTGTAAAGTTTACTTAACGTTGAATGGAGAATAATCGATATGAGTGAGCAGTCCTATGAGGCCTCTTATTTAGAACGTAAATCAAAGGTACTTGTCGTTGATGATGAGCCTGTGATCACCGAATAAATAACTGAAACATTAGAAATATAAGTTATGAATGTATAGCCGCTACAGATCCACAGTTAGGATTAGAGATAGCGCTAATGGATACAGAGATATCCATTGTGATTTTGGATGTTCGCATGCCGAGAATGAATGGTATTGAACTATGCAAAAAAATAAAGGCAGGATTAACCTTGGGCAGAGATAGAGATGTTGAGATCATCATAATGACAGGGCATCCGGGACTAACAGAAGCGATTGAGTCTGTTAGCGTGGGTGTGTTTGATTTTCTCAAAAAACCTTTATCGATTGAGTTGCTACAATTTACAGTAGGAAAGGCCAATCAGAAGATTAACGATAGTCAGTTTAAGCGTAAATTTCATGAAATGCTTAAATCTGAAGTGGCGCGCAAGACTCAGGAAATTCAACAAAAATCGATTGAGCTTGAGGCAATCAATACTAAATTGATGCTGGCGAATCAGGTTAAAAATGAGTTTTTGAGGATGATGAATCACGAACTTCGAACGCCACTCCATCAAATTATAGGTTTTTCTCGTTTACTCGAGTCCCAATTAGAAGATAAAAAACAGTGCAATTTGTTAGAAATGATAAAGGTATCTGGTGAGCATTTGACAGATATGGTTACAATCCATATTGGATCTGGACGCTATAGAAACAGATTCACTTCAGCTGAGTCGGGCTGAAACAAATATTGATCAACTTATAGAAAATACCGTCAATGTTTATCAGGGCAAGGCTGGTAAGGCAAAGATTACAATCGACACGAAACATGTTCAAACGGTATCTGAATTCATAGATTCACTACGAATATCACAGGCAATAGGTCGGTTGCTTGATAACGCCATTAGTTTCTCCTCATCAGGTGGTGTTGTTGAACTCTCTACTCAACAGTAGGGTGATAATCTTGTTATTACTACTCAAGATTACGGTCTAGGAATGACTGAGCAGGGCTTGAAAAAGCTGGATTCGCCTTTAACGCAAGTTGATGGAGAGTATACAAAAGTGCATGAGGGTATAGGGTTAGGTTTTTCTCTGGCAAAAATGTTTACTGAATGCCACGGCGGAGAGCTATCTGTAGCAAGTGTGCCGAATGAAGGTGCGCTTGTTAAATTAATATTGCCGCGTTTATAGACTACAAATACAATGATGTGCAGCGGTGCCGGGTTGATTGGAAACCGAGCTGGAAGGGAAGCCTGTCTCTTACAAAGGCGTAAACGCCCACACAGACACTGAAAATGACGAATAATGCAATTTGAATAATACTTATCAGTGATGTGTAACACTTGCTGTAAACATATATCCCACGCCACGCACGGTCTTTATCAATGGCACTATTTCGACAGACTGTTTTAGTTTTTTGCGTAGCCGACTAACCAGGCCATCAACACCCCTGTCATAACCGGCCCAATCAAAGCCGTGAAGCTGATTTAGCAAGAAATCTCGAGAAAGAACACGATTGGGTGATTCGACAAACGCTTTCAACAAATCAAATTCTGCGGTAGTCAACTCTAGCCCACTACCATCTTTCGCCACTAGATGGCGCGAACCCAAATCTAGTTTCCAATCGAGAAACTCAGCTGTCCCCTCACCAGGGTCGACTATCGTTCTTGGAAAGGTGCTCCCATGAGTTCGTCGTAATACAGATTGAACCCGAGCCAACAATTCTCTGGGGCTAAAAGGTTTACTGATGTAGTCATCCGCTCCCATCTCTAAACCAACGACACGATCAATTTCACTGGTTTTTCCGGAGACGATGATGATGCCCACTTCTGATTCTTTTCGGATCTCCCGGGCAATGGTGAGACCGTTCCCATCTGGGAGATTTAAATCGATAAGAAACAGATCAATAATGTGCTGTCTGTTTAATTTCTCATATGCCTGAATATTTTCCGCAGGTAAGGTAAGGAAACCTCCATCCGACAGGGTTTCCGAGACCTCCTCCAAAGTATCCCTATCGTCTTCTAATATAAGAATTTTGGGACGAGTGTTTGAATTTTGGTTTGTCACTTAGTCAGATCTCGCATAATTAAGGTCTGATGGTTTTGCACATAATTGCACAAACCTCGCATATTCATTCCATACTCCGCATTTAAGATGTTTTGTGAGAGTTAAAGACGGCTTCTTTTAAGATCGTTATTTCTGATGAAGAAAGCATTCTTGAACAAAAGCATATGAACTTTACCTGATTGTAGGAATTTAAGGCTTTTTATTTAAATTTTTACTGGCCTGATGTAGTTGTTAACTAACGAAGGACAACAAATGAAAAATTTAAATTTAAAATTATTATTAATATTAATTATTTTTAGTATTAATTGTTTTGCGCAAAGTACACCGTCTGAAATGGCAGAAATGAGCCTCCAGGAGCTCTTTTTTGAAGATGTTTATGAGGTCGATGCAACCTCACCATGGACATTGGTCTCTCAATTCAAAGTCGTTGAATTTGAAGGCTATCTTGATGGTACCCAATCAGTAAGCTATGACGAGGTGTTATGGGATGGGCCCATGGGTGTTGAGCCCCGAACTGCTAATAATTTCCCGGTTGTACCCACTGTTATCACTCAAAAGGCCGCTATTTTTGCATTGGGTTATAAGTTCAGTTCTCAATGGCAGGGAAGTTTATTGGTCCCCTATATTAATCAAGAAACCGACCACATCAGCAGTGTTCCCGGCTACAGTAATTTCATAATTGAAACTAGCGGAATAGGGGATATTGCAGTTGCAGCGCTCTACAGTTGGTACAATTCCAATAAAGGAGTTTGGGGATTTTCGTTCGGCGCGTCCCTGCCAACCGGGTCTATCGATGAGGAGGGGGATACGCCGCGACCGACCGAGGATGATAAGGAGCAGCTTCCGTATACCATGCAACTGGGCTCAGGCACCTATGACTTCTCGTTTGCAATAAATTATCAATATAGTGGTGCACATGATATCAACGTCGGCCTGTCGGCTAAAATACGGACCGGCGCGAATGATAGAAACTACCGTCTTGGCAACAATTATGGTCTGAATGGCCGCTATCAATTTAACCTATCTCCAAGGCTGCAACCCTTTATCGGGTTGGGCTTTGAGTACAGCGAAAAAATTCATGGTCAGGATGATTCTCTAATAATTCTTGGGCTGCCTGTTTCTCCCTATCCCGCCTCAATCACAAATCCAGAACTCTTTGGCGGCAAAAAAATTAATCTTGGGCTGGGCCTTTTATGGCGTGTGGTCAAGGACTTTCGACTCACAGTAGAAATAGGCGCGCCTCTTTATCAAAGCCTCAATGGGCCGCAGCCAAAAGAGAATTGGCAGGCTACTATCAATATTTCAACCTCACTGTAATGTGGATTAAGCTGCTTTGAGCTTATTTAGCTGGCCATTGAAGGCAGAATTCCGGCTGTGCCTCTTAGGGGTATTTTGTCTTTTATTGTATTTCCCCGTTAACGCCCAAGATTCCTTAAGTAAGGAGGATAAATTAAAAGCGGCCTATATATGGAACTTCATTGGTTTTATTAATTGGCGAGATTTGGGGTCAGACAAGCTGCCTTCTGAAATCCGAATTTGTATAGATGGATCGAATGCTTTTTTGGATTTTTTTCGCCAATTAGTTGGCAACAAGCGAGTTGGCAAGTTGCAACATTCAGTGGAAGTCTTGCAACTAAATGCAGCAAAAAAATGTGAATTGATATATGTAAGGCATGCGAACAAAAAAACAGCATTGAGACTGGTTGGTGCTCAGAGGTTGGATGACAGTACTGTCATCGTAGCCGATATGTCCAGTATTTATTTCCCCTCTTCATCCATAATGTTTTACCAAGAAAATAACAAACTACGCTTTGAAGTTGATCTAAAGAAAATCAATGCTCTGAATGTTGATATCAGCTCTGAATTATTAAAGCTGGCAAGAATCAAGCAATGAGCCCTCCGAAAAATAATAGGATTGGCTTTTTTTATAGACGACTTATCGCTGTTGTTGCAATTAATGTTCTCCCGCTTCTCCTTCTTTCTGGGCTGCTGTATTCAAATGTTGTTGTTGATTACAGAAGTAATTTAATAGCGTTGATGAGCAACCAGATCATTTTGTTGGCGTCAACTAGCGAGTCCGCATTATTGTTTGATGATGCTGAAGCTGGGGAAAGAGTGCTGTCCACCCTCGAGCTAAATGAGTTTGCCCGGTACGCACAAATTTATAATGCCGATGGTCAATTATTTGCTCAATATACGCATCCCGGGATAATTATTGATGCGGTTATTGAGGATTTTGACAAGGCTGTAAGTTTCAAAGAAAATAATATTTATTTGAAGCATTCGATAGTGAAAAGCGGACAATCTCTCGGTTTTATTGTGATGTCCGCGAGCACAGAGGGTTTGGCAGCTCAGAAAGAAAGTCTCCTCCTGCTCTCGATTACGATTCTTTTAGGTAGTTCTATATTGGCCTCTTTACTGAACTGGACGCTGCAAAAAAGACTGAACACGCCGATCAGAGAGTTGATTG
>JBLHWY010000177.1:0-11972 GCA_047629195.1 Candidatus Azotimanducaceae bacterium | reverse complement strand
TTCGATACCACTATGCCGTGGCTTTACACCGAAATGGCCAGTCCAAGACTGCAGCTAAGGAACTAAGGTCATTACTGGCAGAGGGGCAATCGTTCGATGAACTTGAGGCTGCGCGTACTTTATACGGACAATTACAATAGGTTACGCTTTTTCTTCCAAGACTCTATTATCGGATGTTGATTCGCTCTGCCGGATAAAACAAAATCAGTACTCAGTCAAAACTAGCGGGTTTCTTACATTTACAGGGTATAGATCTTGGAACAGTCAGCTTACAACAGACCAATAACAACAGTAAACTGAGAACGAACAGTAAACATGGAATCAAGCGAAGAGATTAACAAAGTAATCTGAAGGGGGGAGAGGGTTCTAGCAACAGCTGCCAAGAGATACCGTTGCTAAGGGGTCTTAACCCAGCTGCGATAAAGTAAAGCTGCTACTCGCTAAAACCCAGAGCTATGGCTTACACGCTACGGGTCTAAGCTAAGTAAAGGTCTAGGCAGCAGACACGAGTCGTCGTCTTGCTGCAAGACCTAAAGCTCCAAGCGCAAAGAGGATCAACGAAGCAGGTGCTGGTACAGAGGTAACCGTATAGTTAATATTATCAATCGCTCCGGAACCCTTGAGTCTGATTTTAATCGAAGTCACACCCATCACATTAAAATTGAGCGTATCCCAAGAATTGTTGCCACCTGTAAATGGCGTGTAAAAATTGCCGTAGGTCTGGGTGCCCGTGACAGTGATTAAACTATTAGCATGGTTGCCGTTTTCTCCCTGATTAATATCGAAAAAATCAATACTATTTAATGTAACCGCTTGACCGAAATCGATTTCGAAATAACCAGCTGGCTGCGAACCTTCGTCATCAGGGCTGCTTCCACAATCGAGACCGTTAGAACACTCCCACGGACTTTCATGAATAATTAGAATATTTCCCGGGTCGAGTATTTCATCGTTATTATTTGTATTGTAGAAAGGCGCCTCGAGATCTCCATCTTCTGTGCCGCTCTCCCCTGAGTCAAAGATTACCGCCACATTGTGAGCATACTGGTTACCAATCCTATCGACATTTTGTCCTCTAATCGTGACGCCATCAGAAACTAAATACTCATCATCAATAATCTGGCCTTTGCTAAAACCCTCAAAGGTAATGATGTTAGTAGCTAAGGCGGTCGAAGACAGCATGCAAGCCGTTAAACCTGCGGTGATTCCTGCCAATATCTGTTTTGTAATCAACATTTTCATCTAGTCTCAGCCAACGGTTGTCGTGCTATTACTGGTGATAAAGGCGTTAGGTACACCGCATTCACCTATCATTCAATCAGTTCCCTTCCTATACAAGAGCAATTACCAGACCAACTTTATAAGTCATTGTTTTTTAAGAATTAAAATTCAAACCCGATATTCGAGCTTTCAGTTCTGTAAAATTTTTCGACACCACTTAGCGACTATAAGTGACGAAAACTGATACTTTTTGAATATACACGTCATTAAGTGCATCTCACGACCCAATAACGACAGGATCCCCTGTCCCTTATTGCACCCTTGGGTGGGTAAATTTATAGTATCGGCTTTAGTTTAAGGTTTACCCCAAAATGATAGAAAACCTAAATAGAGAACTGACGTTATGAACCGAATTGACAGCAAAGTAGCTATCGTTACTGGCGGAGGAAGCGGAATCGGTGAGCGAACCTCGCAACTTCTAGCCGAAGCCGGCGGCATCGTCGTGGTAACTGACATCAACTTGCAAAGCGCTGAATTAACTGCCAGTTCGATAGTTCAAGCCGGGGGCACGGCAATTGCGCTAGAGCACGATGTCACTAACAACAACGCCTGGGAATCAATCATTGCAACAACGATATCGAAATTTCAGCATCTCGATATATTAGTCAATAATGCGGGAATCAGCGGTGCCGGCTTACCGCCACTAGAAGAGGCTACGCTGGAAAGCTGGCAAACAGTCATGTCTATCAACCTCGACTCAGTATTTCTCGGCACCCAAAAAGCGGTACTGCAAATGAAAGTACGCGGCGGCTCAATCATTAACGTTTCCTCGATTATGGGTCTCGTCGGTGGCGCGGGCCCCGCTTATAATGCGTCGAAAGGCGGAGTGCGTTTGTTAACTAAATCTGTCGCCGTTCGCTGTGGCGAAATGGGCTATCCTATTCGGGTCAATTCGGTTCACCCTGGTTATGTTTGGACTCCTTTGGTCAGGAACATCGTTGAGCACATGGCAGATGACAATATGACTGAAGATGGATTACGGGAAATGTTGACAGAAAAACACCCGATTGGCCGTCTGGGAACAGCAGAAGATATCGCCAGGGGCATATTATTCCTAGCGTCAGATGACTCATCATTTATGACCGGAAGTGAACTCGTCATAGATGGCGGCTACACCGCGGTTTGAGCTCAATTACCAAACCGAAATCTAAGTTTAGCGACAATTGTACTGATGGTAGGATCATCCAGAGTATCAATGAACAAATCTTCAAAGCCGGACTGGGTTTGATCGGGCAGAGCATTTCCCAGATTGTAAACTAGGAAGAAATCTGACAGCGGCGCGATCTCCCAACGGTAACGAAATTGAGTAGTCAACCTGCTGACAGTAAAATCATGGTTGGCTTTCGTTCTGGTTCCAGCCACTAAATCGCCATCTGCCAGAGGTATTTCTAAAAATCCATTTTCTTCCGCCGTCACACCAGCCCATTGCACTGACAATCTCAATTGGTGACTCGGCGTGATGAACCAATTCAGCTTAAGACCTGGTTGCCACTCTGTGGCATCAAAGCGTCCAAAATTTCTGCCACCCTGATACACCAACCATCCCCTGCGTTGTTTGTAACGAGCATCAATATCAATTGAGACACTGTCGAATGGCCTGATGGTTGCGCCAAATGTGTAGTTGCTGGTCCAGGCACCGGTATCTTCGCTGGTACCACCTAGGCTTGCCGACAGGCTAACGACCTTTGCTGCGTCAGTGGCTAAATTGAAATTCCACCAGCCGCCTTCTTTCACCCGATAGGTCCCATTACCTCGACTATCGATATCTTCCCAGCGTTTAGGAAAATAGCCGAGACTCGTGCGCAGAGAGTATCTGTTGGGTAACACCATGAAGGTACGCAAATAGACGCCGCCGCCAACTCTTCGCTGTTCGCTGATATTTCTTTGCTCTTCAAAGATCAATGTACTGCGGAAATTAGAGATTGAATCCGACACTCTCTGTTTGTTATAGATCGCGACATATCGCGCGCTGCCATAATCATTGCGCCGCAAAAAGCCAAAATCGCTCACTCTAACTGTGTCATCCATATACTCAAGTTCGACCTTATGACGCCAATTTGAATTGAGGTTGTAAAGCAAATCGAATAAAGCACCTTCTCCCGTTTGGTCTGCGATATCACTATGAATTAGCTGGCCATCTAGAATTAACTTACCATCGCCACGAGTATAGTGCGCATCCATACTATGCACGCTTGCATCGTACAGTGGACCCGATACCAGCGTCCCCAGATAACCGATAGATTTTCGTGCGGTACCAACATCTTCATATAGCAGTCTAGCCACGGCGAACTCACGTCCTTCATCTTTTATCGTCGTTGGATTGCCCAGAGCATCAGCGCCGTACCAAAAAACATCATCTTCAACTGCACCCAGTACGCCATATCGAAATTCACCAACTTGCCCCACGACCTTCGTCGCAGCTAACAACTGAGTAGGGCGATCGGTTTCTCCCCTGTCTGGTGTCACGCCCATAGGCAGCGTAACCTGATTAGCTGCGCCGCCAATTCTCCTGGTATTCATGAGGGAAATTGGGGCTGGAACAAAGTCGTTCGAGAAGACTTTTCTTGAGGTTGTATTAAAATCATCGTTCGTGATAATGCGATAAATGTTGCCGGTGTTTGCTCTTGGCGTGCTATCAAAAACTTCATTGCCTTCTAGAAAAAACAAACGTTTCTCGGCAATGAATACTTCCGCAGCCTTTAGATTCAGGACCACATCGTCCGCCTCTACGGCGCCAAAATCGGGATTGAGGCTTGCTGTCATCTCTAATTTCGGGGAGGGCTTCCAAGACAAGTCGACCCCTAATCGCGCTTCATTCGTCTCTAACGCCAGATCACTGGTAGTCGAAATGAATGGTATCGCAGACATTTGCGATCGAGGTTTAACACCAGAAACATCAGCTTGATTAAGCGCTGAAACAAACCGCGCAGAAGAATATGGATAACCTGGCCACTGATAGCGTTCGTTTGCATGAGAAATTTGGCGACTTAAAGCAAAACCAATATTACGGATAGGACCAGTTTCAGGCATATTCATCATGGACCATGGCAAAAACATTTCGACACTCCAACCGTCTTCACGTTGTGCCGACTTTCCAATCCAGGGACCATCCCAGTCACGCTGATAATTCCGCTCTGGCAGCACTTTGCCGTCCATAATGCTGTCACCGAAAGCAATGATAAACCAATAACCGACCAACCCCTCTCCTGACATATCGAGGGTAAAGCCAAAGGTGTCTCGATCAATGAAATCATCACGTACAGAGTAGCGTTTGACCAGAGTGTCGACCGGCTGGTACATCACACCACTGACATATAGACCCTTCTCGGTCGCCAGCAACCTGGTTTCAGTGGGATATGACCCAGTTTCTCCAGTCGCCGGCACCGACACTATCATGTTGTCAAAGTGGTTTACCGATTGCCAGATAGCCTCGTCGACTTTTCCATCCAGCACGATACCCGCATCCTCATGGGAACGATTGGGTATCGTAATTCGATGAAAGGGTATGCTGCCCTGATGCCCCAAAACTGTCTGCTTGGTACTCACTGGCTGAAGATGATCGAGGATCGGATCTCTGATCTTTGCGCTGCCAGTTAATGCTACAGAGGGTAACGCTGTGGCGGGTGAAACTACTTTAAGGCTTTCAACCAGAGGCTGCTGCTCGGCACTAAATTGTTGTTTAGCAGAGATTGTGTTTTTTACATCGCCACTTCTTTCGCGCGCCTCAGGCTCATTGCTTTTAGCTGTATCCACGCGCCCCAGTGCTGTCTCCACACTATAACTTGCCGGCTGTTCGTTAAGAAACCAGGCACCGGGATGCCCGTTAACCTTAAAATATTCCACCAACTTTCTCGCACTTGGAAAAGTGATTCCTGGAACAGCCAATACTCTTTTGAGCATCGTGCCGGAATCAGTTCTGAAATCCCGAATAACTATTGAGGCATCGAACATAACGTCGTTTCGCAAGCCGATTTCAGCTTCGATCGCTGATTTTAATTGAGTCGCACTAACGACTGAGGTAAAACTACCCAAGGCGACAACGCCACGTTGGCCCTCATTTTTCTCTGTTTCACTTGCAAACAGGTTAGAACAAAATGAAATAAGCAAGATCTGTGCGCAACGACCTAGCGAGAAGTAGGTATTTTTACGCCCTTTGAATCGAAAATATGTCAGCACCGAATTCTCCCCCTCAGTATCCCGTTATTACGCGACTGCGCATTCCAATATATTTCGTCCGAGCATACGCACTAAATTACGCAGCCAAAGAATACCTTAAAAGTCAATCGAATTGACATCTATGCTCGCTATATTCATATCGCATATATACGCTTGAAAGTCTCAGGCAAAAAAGCGATGCTAAAAAAAAGGGCTATGAGATGCGATTTACACCAATTGATAGAAACAATCTGGATCAGGATCAACAAAAAGTCCTCGAGGCCATTGAGCATGGGGCAAGAGGCAACTGGCGAACTAAATTTGGTACCATAGGACCATTCGGGGCATGGGTTCGCGCACCAAGTGTTGGCGACGCAATCCAACGCACTGGCGAAGCCATCCGCTTTGGCACATCTCTTCCTTCTAATGTACAAGAAGTGGCAATATGCACCGTTGGAGCTTTTTACCGATCAAAATTTGAGTTCTCCGCACATCAGGCACTTGCCATCAAAGCAGGCGTCGGTGAAGCTGGTCTTCGTCAAATAAAGAACGGGGAATCACCAGAGCTTCCAGACAATGAGCTATTGTCCTATCAAATTGCTAGGCAAATGCTAACCGAACACGGAATTCAGGATCAAACTTATCGCCAAGGCGTCAAACACTTCACCCAGACGGGGATGATAGAGCTTGTGGCAACCATCGGTTATTACTGTCTGATATCTCTAACGCTCAATAGTTTCAAAATACCCTTAGAAGCAGATATGGTAGATCCTTTCCCTGAGGACAACTAACCTGATCTATTAGGTGCTCCGCCGGCATACCTGGCAGGGAGATTATTCAGGACTATGCCGCCACAAACGATGCCTAAAGAAACAAGAAGCCAGAAAGACAATACATCATCAAAAATCAGCCAACCAAAAAAGACACCAAACAAAGGTGTTAGTAATCCGAATGAAGCCATTTCAGCCGCAGGATAGGTAGACAGAGCCCAAAACCAGACCAAGAACCCGATTGAGACAACAAAGATGACTTGAAACGAAAATATCATCACTATCGGAAGATCAATCTCTCGAAAAGTTTCTCCACTTGCAAAGGCTACCGCCAGTAAAACGACAGCAGAGACAGCTAGCTGATACAAAAGTTGCATCTCTGGAGTACTATGTGAAAGCTGACTTTTTCTCGCAACCAGAACTATCATAGCCCAAAAAATTGCCGCCATCACACACATGAGATCTCCTACCAGAGTGTCAGCCCCGGTTGTCTCATCTGTACTTGCCAACAACAATACCACGCCGGAGAACGCGAATATTAGCCCAGCAGCTTTGATTCGGTTCAGCTGTTCCCCAGGGAGTAAATAATGAGCACCAAGCGCGACCCAAAATGGCTGGGTGTAGAACAGAATTGAGACCCTCGAAACTGAAGTATATTCGAGGGCGCTAAATAGCAAATAGAATTCCACTGAGAAGAGCAAACCGGAAATGATTCCCGGGATCAACGTGCCATCAGTAAGGCATAACTTCTTTCGCATCAACAGCGCAGCAGAGAGCACTATCAAAAAGGCGCAAGCAGAGCGCAAGCCACTTTGAAATACAGGCGCCATACCGACATTAACAAGCTTTACCAGCGCCTGATTCAATCCAAGCAATACACTGAACATGATTAGAGCAATTGCACCAAGCGCGTCGACCCGGGATCTTCTATTCATCGTTTATCCATCTATATTGACCGAGGATTTACTCTATACTCTATTTTTCCTTGCGCTAATGCTCGCTTTCTTTTCACTTAGGCTCAGGTATTGGCCAACGCGATTCATTCATCTCAATATATGAACTTGCTAAATCCGCTCATTTATTTTGCCTTTTGCAAACATAGGTCCCATTAAACGTGCATAAATCTACCCTCAAAGAACTGCTAGTACTTGCATACCCTATGGTAATTTCTCAAGGTGCATTTGCAGTCATGATTTTTACCGACCGCTATTTTATGTCGATGGTTAGCCCTTCGCATATGGCGGCGTCGCTGGGTGGTGGCGTCGCTGCATTTTTTTGTATGTCTCTATTTATCGGTGTGCTCTCCTACACTAATGCGCTGGTTGCACAGTACTTTGGCAAAGAAGAATTAGACAAATGTCCTCGGGTGCTAACGCAAGGGTTTATTCTCACACTCGCATTTATCCCACTGCTTTTCATCATCGGGTATCTAGTCAGCGATCTATTCGAGTTTATGGGGCATACAGCTGAGCAAGCTGCGTTAGAGAATAAGTATTTCCAGATTTTGATCTTTGGCGCCAGCATTAGTTTGTGCAAAACCTGCATCGCTTCCTACTTCTCTGGTATTGGCAAAACCAGGGTCGTAATGATCGCGGATACAATTGGCGTGGCAATTAACATTCCCCTTTCCTACGCACTGATTTTTGGGGTCTGGGGAGCGCCGGAGCTGGGCATTGCTGGCGCAGCCTATGGCACTATCATCTCAACTTTTTTTAGCCTATCCATATTTTTTTACTACTACCTGCAACCAGAACATGTGAAATTGTTTGGCATTCGCCGGTCATTTCGGTTCGATCGGGGTATTTTGAATCGCTTTGTCAGATTAGGTTTCCCCTCAGGCATCGAAATGTTCCTAAACGTTGCTGCGTTTAATTTATTCCTACTGATGTTTCAATCCTACGGCATCGCAGAGGCCGCTTCGGCGGCGATTGTTTTTAACTGGGACATTATTTCCTTCGTACCCATGTTGGGTCTGAATGTTGCCATTATCAGTCTCATTGGTCGCTTCCTTGGTGCCGGTGATACTGACCGCATGCGTGAGGTCATGAAAGCAGGCTTCATGATTGGTCTTGGTTACTCATTTCTATTGGCAATTGTCTTTTTCGTATGGCGAGTTCCGCTGGTAAGTATCTTTCTGCAAGACTCTGCAAACTCTTCAGACTACGGCGAAATCCTGTCGCTCTCAACCTTCATGATGATAGGTCTCGCCACTTATGTAGTGGCTGATGGACTACTACTCATATCAGGCGGCGTCTTAAGAGGTGCTGGCGACACAAAGTGGTTGATGTGGGCAAGCGTTCTGATCCACTGGTTTATGCTACTGGTACAGTATTTCGTTATTAAAGTCTGGGATTTAGGCTCTAGGATATCTTGGATGGTGTTTGTCTTCATGATACTTGCAACTGCAGTGATGTATATGACCCGTCTCTCGGGCAGCAAATGGCGAAATGAAGAGGCGCTCGCCAGAGTCATGGCGGAACAGTGAACAAAGCGCTCTATTTAAGCTCTTAATCTAATCTCTCGGTTAAAGCTCTAGGTTTAAAGTACAGGCAATACCTTTGCTGCCGCTAAGGCATAACAAACAACTAACAATACTCCGTAGCCAATCACCAAATAAATCATTGCGGAGCCACCCCACACACGGTAACTAGGACTACCAAACTTTGTGCGACTAGCACGCGCTGCCATCGCCGGTATTATTGTCCCCCACATACACGCACATAATCCTGCGAGACCAATCGCGTAGAGAAACCCATTCGGGAAGAACAAGCCGCCTACAGTGGGCGGCACGAAAGTCACCAGTGCCGTCTTTAACCTACCCACCTTATCATCGCCAAATTTGAACTTATCTGCGATGAAATCGAATAACCCAAGTGTCACACCGAGAAACGAAGACACGACAGCGAAGTTGGCGAAAAGCCCCAGTAAAGTACTCAGCTGTTTAGTGTCCGCAACGCTACTAAGCGCACTAACCAAATCACTAACATTACCTCCTAATGACTTAATGACCACAAACTCTTCACGTGGGATATTGCCCAAAGTAGCCCCATGCCAAAGCGCATAGACAACCAGAGATGTCAGCGAACCTATTAACAGGCATACTTGAATTTTTTGCGGATCCTGATGGTAAAGTTTAACCAAACTCGGCACACAACCATGGTACCCAAAGGCGGCTAGATAGGTAGGAATTGCAGCGAACGCAAACAACAGGTATTCCGGCTCATTTTGCAGCAGCAGCGGCATCTGTACAGAAACAGTAAGGCCACCTACAGACATCAAAAACGTCACAATCATGCCGCCAACAAATATAGAAGCAAGGCGTCCGACAAACACAGCGCTATACCACACAAAAGTCGCCAAACCTGTCGCAAATATAAAGCCAGCTACTGTTCTCGGCAACTCTATTCCAACGGCAGCGCTCAAGGTATGACTGACGATAGAGCCACCGCCACTGACATAAGCATAAGTCAAAATATAAAGAACAAATAGCAGCGTCAAGCTGTTGATGGCATTCCAACGAGGCCCTAGCAGCCCACTAACAAAAGTATCGAAGCTTGCGCCAGGTTCGAAATTTAAGTTTGCCTCCATGATCATCAAACTTGAGTGATACATGAAGAACCAACTAACGACCAGCAGTACCAGAGACCAACTAAACCACATACCAGACGAGACAATAGGCAATGAAAACATACCAGCACCTACAGCGGTGCCCGCAACAATCGCGATGCCAATGAGTGGCGAAGGAGTAGATTTACCCACTATGACTTCCTTTTTTTCCGTACTATCGCACGTAACACACATTGATCACATAATTCATTCAAACAGGAAAGTATTGACCAGCTTTAGTCTTACATAGGTTGCTGCCGCTGTTGTCACACCTGTCACATCGCGTTACGATCAGTGCAATATTCAACTGAAGGACTTAGATAATGGCAGACTATATTCCACCCTCTATTGGCTGGGTAAAAAAACAAGTTGATCTATATGAAAGCAGCGGCGGGACGGAGGGAACGACATTATTAGAGTCAGGCATGCCTTGCATTATCGTGACCCATACTGGCAACAAAACGGGTGGCGTCAGGAAAATACCATTGATGCGGGTGAAGGTTGACAATAGTTACGTGCTTATTGGCTCTATGGGCGGGCAACCCAAAAACCCAGTATGGGTTTACAACTTGCGCGCAAACTCAAGCGTAGAGATTAGGGACAAAACCGAAGTCACAAAAATGCAGGTACGCGAGGTCAGTGACGAAACTGAACGCGATGCACTCTGGAAAGCTAGCGCAGAGGCTTACCCTCCATACAATGACTATCAATTGAAGACGACCCGGAAAATCCCAGTATTTATAGCCGAACCTGTCTAGTTATCCATAAAAAGTTAGGTAAAGCGCTTAGCAATAGAGAAATCTTATTCTGAGTGCTTACCTAATATTTCCAGTAACTGAGTAATTGCGCCTTCCTTGCTCTGGCGAATAAACTTCTCGATAGCTTCAGGCTTTATTGTGGTCGTCCAAATGAGCTCACAACCTCCTGGTGCAGGTCGAACCTCAATATGTGCATGATGCTGCTCTAAAGGCATGGGGGATTCGAAACACGAATATTCCATTGTCATACTTTCAGGCTTGCGGCTAAGAATACGTTCCTTAATCCTGCCAGCGCCTGGCAAGCTAAGGGTTCTCACCTCTCCGTCAAATACGCAGTCTTTTACCCCGGGCACCCAATCTACCCGATCAGGCGTCCCGACTATCGCCCAAACTGTTTCCGGGTCAAACTTAAATTGTTGCTTGATAATAACGGTCATCGGTACTCCTACAGCATCATTGTCTAAAAATAGGGGGCTAAAACAGAACTGGAACACATTATTCCACAAATTCGGCTTCATCTCTCGCCTGTCGCAAACTCCCGTCAAGACGCAATACCCATAAGTTCTGGTGATAAGTTCTCTATTGCCAATAGATCTGTCGAAACTGCTATCATGGGAGGTGACTACACAGTACAAACAACCCTACTTATATTATAGCCCCTGCAAGAGAGAGACTCATGGTTAACGACCTATCCAGACGCGGATACGACGCCCTTAAATATCAATTTGAAGACCAAATACCAGCACCTGGAGAAGTCACGGAAATCGCCGATGGCGTTCTGTGGGTAAGAATGCCTATGCCTGGCCGACTCGATCACATCAATGTTTGGCTTTTAAGGGACAACGAGGGCTGGACGATCGTTGATACTGGCCTCAACAGAACAGACGTGCAAAAGCACTGGCAGCATATTTTCGATAAGCACCTGGAAGGCAAGCCAGTCACTAGAGTCATCGCCACTCACTTACACGGCGACCACACTGGTAATGCTGGTTGGATCACACGAAAATGGGATTGCGAGCTATGGATGAGTCGCAGCGAATTTTATATGTGCAAGGTCATGGCGGCAGATGGTCCCTCTGATGTGCCTGAAGATGCTATACGGTTCTACAGAAGAGCTGGCTTTACAGAAGCACGCCTCGATCGCTACCGTGAAAGGTTCGGCCAGTTTGGTGCAAATATATCCCCATTACCCGCGGGTTACCGGCGAATCAAAGATGGACAATATATCGAGATTGGCGGTCGAGAATGGCGCGCTGTGGTAGGCCACGGTCATTCACCTGAGCATGTTTGCCTATACTGCCCTGAGCTAAAGTTAATCATTGCCGGGGACCAGATATTACCCACAATCACACCGAATGTGAGTGTTAACCCTGCCGAACCACTGGCTAACCCACTCAGAGAT
>JBLHWY010000176.1:0-11976 GCA_047629195.1 Candidatus Azotimanducaceae bacterium | reverse complement strand
GCGCGATCATCAGCCCACTCGACGATGACCTCGTGGACACTATTCGACTTGCTTATTGATGCCGCACCGTCCGGCAAGGAACCCGCTATGCCATATGAAGCACAGATAGAATAAGGATTTCCATCTGAATCATTGGAATTAATGCTGCACTTCCATTGCGCAACATCATATTCAGCCATTTCGGCTCGACTACAATTATCAGTGACGCAATTAGTTGCAGTAGAAGGCACATCGTTAAGTTCAACCGGCGCATAGTCGGTTAATGGGTTTGCTCGCATCCGATCCAGAATATCATTACCAATTTGTAACGCTTCGGCTCTTAGAAGCGCGCTTCGATTTTGCTGAAGGCTGACAACCTGAAGCCCAGCGACGCCTAGAATACCGACAGCAATAATCAGCACGGCGACTAGCACTTCAATCAATGAAAATCCCTTATGCTTGTTTTTCCCCGTTTTGTATTTCGAGTTAGATAACTTTCTCAGGCTCATGGACATACTGGCCTTCTTGTTAAATCTGCATCATCAGGACGATGTGATTTCGATCGTCCCAACATGTTAATATAAATTCTTCGACCCTGTTGCTCTGGGTAACAAAGATCCACACTTTCAGGCGTATTACTGTCTAGCGCACCCAACGAGGTAAACTGAAGCGTCGTCGCTGAGCCAACGATATCGAGCGTAGACTCGCCGGATAATGCGCCAAAACTACGAATCACCTCACCATTACAATTCCCGCTGCTAACCTCAACAACACGCCAACCATCACCGAATTGACCCGCGACAGGTCCTACAGACTGAATACATACATTTCTGCCTCTTCGGCTTGCTTCACTTCTAGCCAAATTGACAGATACAAGAAACTCATTCACTTGGACTGCAATTTGGTTCCGTGCGGTCATACCCTGAAAGCTAGGCACGGCTATAGTCAAGCCAATGCCAACGATGACCAAGCCGATCATCATTTCGACCAGAGTGAATCCACGATTTCGCCGAGTGTGATTGACTCGCCCGCAAAGCGTTTTCATTGACGCATCCTTTCCTTAGAACAGGGTATTCTAAGTTAACGCGAATCACTCATAAGGAGCAGTTAGATAAGATGGGAAGAAAATGGGACAAACGGTCGATAACTTCATGACTTTATTTTGAGGGTACACTGATGATCTGTACGCACTAAGGCGCTAAAACCAAGCTGTTGGCGCCAGTGTCGCAGTGCTTCAAAGATTTGACCAGATAGACTCGATAGAGTGACTGAAGGTCTTTTAGAGCTCGGCAAGGGTACCGTCTGCCCCAACCTCAATTGTTGTGCCACAGGATTGTCCGGCGGCGGGCACCGCCCTAATTTTGAAGTCCTGAGCCGAAACAGAAAACAGGCTAATATCAAACTTTTTAGTGCCTTCCGCAGGCGAACTGTTTGGGCAGGTGCTAGCCGGAGTGCCATCAATGGCGGCGCCTGTATACGCAAAATTATTGCTATAGTGTCTGTCCATTTGCAAAGCACAGACTCTCAGATCGGCTACAGCTTGCGCCTTGTAGGTGTCACAGGCGTAACCTTGGTAGCTCGGATAAGCAATCGAACCTACAATACCAATGATGGCAACCACGACCATTAACTCGATTAATGTGTAACCTTGGGCAAGCAAAATCGTCATCTCCAAAAATTTTGATACTTCACGCTCGTTGGGCAGTGTACTAGAAAAAGCTCATACAGGTTAGCAAGTTCAAGACCTGCGGAGCATTGAAGATACCAGCTGTCAATCGAACAAAACGCGATGCTGAGTTTTTTGTCTGATATTTTATCTAAGCACCCTATGCAAGCTCTTTGTGTAGGCTCTGTCCCTCAGCTTTTCATCTCAGTTCTTTCGGCAAAGAAAATTCAATCAATTCTTCCCGAATGATCAATTCTTCTACCTCGGCATCAGCAAAATTCTGAATGAATCGCACAACCTCCTGCACCAAGTGCTCAGGAGCGCTTGCGCCTGAAGTTACGCCAATTCGAGCGACCCCTGAAATCCAGCGATGCTCGATATCGCCTGCAGTATCAATAAGATACGCGGCCACGCCCAACCGCTCTGCCAATTCTTTTAATCGATTCGAGTTGGAGCTATTGGCAGAGCCTACAACCAGTATAAGATCAGACTCTAGCGCTAATTGTTTTACTGCATCCTGCCGGTTTTGTGTCGCGTAACAGATGTCATCTTTCTTGGGGCCCTTAATTTTGGGAAATTTGTCTCGTAACTTGTCGATAACCTTGGCCGTATCATCAACAGATAAGGTCGTCTGGGTTACGTACGCAACATTGCCCGGATCTTTAAGCTCAAGCGTTTCGACGTCGGACTCATCCTCGACCAGATAAATAAGACTTGGGTCGTCATATTGCCCCATTGTGCCCTCAACTTCTGGATGCCCAGCGTGACCGATCAATATCGCTTCCTGTTTCTTTTTTGAGTACACAGATATCTCGTTATGCACTTTTGTTACCAACGGGCAGGTAGCATCGAACACCCTGACTTTCCTCAAATCAGCTTCCCTTCTCACCAACTGAGAAACACCATGAGCACTAAAAATGACAGTGGCACCTTCCGGCACCTCAGCAATTTCATCAACAAAGATTGCTCCCTTATGCCTTAATTCCTCTACAACCGTGCGATTATGCACAACCTCATGGCGTACATAGATAGGCGCACCAAACTTTTCGAGCGCCCGGTTCACTATCTCAATGGCCCTATCAACACCGGCGCAAAAGCCCCTAGGCTGTGCAAGTTTAATTTCTGTTGCCATTAACTTTTCACCCGCAATATTTCGTTGGAAATCTGCTCAACGGTTAGAATTTCAACATCAAAAATGATGTCCTTGCCTGCAAGCGGATGGTTGAAATCGATCTCAATGCTTTCCCCTTGGATTTTAGTGATGACGCCTGGAAGCTCAGCATCCTGCTTATCTGAAAAAGACATCATTAACCCGACTGCCAGTTCCATATTCGCTTGAAATTGTCCCCTGCGGAGACGCTGGATATTGTCTTCATTGTGCTCGCCGAAAGCGCCCTCGGCTTTAATCAGGAGCTTCTCTTTCTCTCCCGCCTTCATACCGAACATTGCACTTTCGAAACCGGGCAGCAAATTACCATCCCCGACAGAAAACTGAGCAGGTTTTATGCCGGTAGAATCAACTTGCTCCCCAGTTTCTAATTCTATTGAAAATAGCAGGCTTACCCGAGTACCGGGTCCTACTGGCGTACTGTTAGTCATTGTCTTGCACCAATTTTGGTTTAAGGAACATATCTAGAATCAAGAACCCAGCGCCTACAGAAATTGCCGAATCAGCGATGTTAAACGCTGGAAAATAGTGGTTATCCCAGTGCACGAGCAAAAAATCTACGACAAACCCTACGGCTGCTCGATCAATCAAATTTCCCACAGCACCGCCAAGGATCAGGCACAAAGCAAATGCTAACAATTTTTCAGTTGATTTCACCCTGAATAACCAAACTCCGATCACGCCGCTAACCACGGTAGATATAGTCACTAACAACCACCGCTGCCAGCCCCCGGCATCATCTAAGAAGCTAAAGGCTGCACCTGAATTATGAAGTAGAATCAATTTGAAGACAGGTAAAACTTCGATCGTTTCGCACATACCAGGCCGACACAAATCCAACAATTCGCTCATATGCCGCTTCGACCATTGATCTAAAACAACAATAACCACGGTTACAACATAGAATATCACTCGATCTGGTCACTTTTGGTTACGCTATTACTAATAGCTATTTCTTCACTGCGATCAGAAAAGAACTTTTCAGCATGCTTGATATCATTCGCAATCGCCTCTTTTAGCTCATTGAGTCCGTTAAACTTTTTTTCGTCACGCAATTTTGAACGAAACACTACCTTGATAGATTCGCCATACAAATTCCCTTTAAAATCAAACAGAAAAACTTCCAGAATCGGTTTCAAACTCTCTTCATTAAGCGTTGGCCTGACACCCACGTTCGCCACACCTTGAATGATTTTTTCATTGCCCTCGCTGCCGAGCCACGCTTCAACGGCAAATACACCATCGATTGGTGCTCGGTAACGATGCAATTGAACGTTTGCTGTCGGCGCGTTCAGTGTTCTACCTAGCTGACGGCCATAGACAACTTTTCCCTTGATCGAGTAAGGGTACCCAAGCATTTCTTCTGCCTGCTCAAGATCACCCAATGCCAAGCACTCCCTGATGCGGCTGCTGCTAACTCGAGTTTCCGCGAAAGTTAAGGTGCGTAGATTGGTAACTTCAAAATTAAACTTCTGCCCTGCTTCTAGTAGCGATTGATAGCTACCACTCCTGTCGGCACCAAATCTGGCATCATCGCCCACAAAAAGCGCTTTTGTATTCAAATTCTCAACCAGCAAGCGGATGAACTCAGCTGCTGACATCGAACGAGTAGCTTCATTAAACCTTAGGCACAGCACCGTATCGACGCCTTGTAATGACAAAAGCTCGATCTTTTCTCTAAATCGAGTAAGACGTGCAGGTGCATTAAACTCGTCGAAAAACTCCCTTGGCTGAGGCTCAAAACAGACCAGCACAGAGGGCAACCCCAACTCCTTTGACTTTTCTCGTACCTTCGCAAGAACGGCCTGATGGCCTCTGTGAACACCGTCGAAATTCCCTAGTGTTACAACACAACCTTGAGGCTGCGGGCGAAGATTAATTATTCCCCTTATTACTTCCACGTCTAATTCATCCGTTAACCAAATTAGCGAACTGTACAAACCCGCTGTACAACATTTATCGCAGCATCTTTCGAAATTTAAACCCTGTGAGCAACAAAGCACCACAGTAGACACCAACGCCGAGGCCACTCACCAAAAGCATCAAACCCATACGGCTGAAAAAATCCAGCTCAAACCAAGTAGATTGAGGCGGCACGCAAAACACAAGCATGATACACAAAATCGCATTTGCGAATAGCAACTGCGCTGAAAATTTCAACCAGCCATCACCTTTGATTAAAACCCCAGCTTTTCGTAGACCATACCAGAGTAAACCGGCATTGATAAATGCCGATAGAGATGTCGCCAGAGCCAGTCCAGCATGTTTTAAATGCCAAACCAATAAGAAATTCAACACCATATTGGCAGTTAGCGCAATGAGCGCATATTTAACCGGCGTACTCGTATCTTGGCGGGAAAAATATCCCGGCGCCATCACCTTCACAACCATATGACCCACCAGCCCTAAACCATAAGCCTTAAGGCTGAAGGCAGCCATTTCCACATCCCGTTCAGTCATCTCCCCTAAGAAAAACAGCGTCGTAATCAAGTTCTCAGACAGCACGAATAACGCGATGGAAGATGGAACACCAATCGCCAAGACCATCCGCAGCGCCCAGTTTAGCGTGTTTGAAAATTCCTCCGGAGATCCGGATGCGTGCTCCCTGGATAGGCTTGGCAAAATTACGGTAGCTATAGTGATACCAAATAACGCGAGTGGCAACTCCAAAAGCCGATCAGAGTAGTACAACCAAGACAAACTCCCTGTCTCCAGGAAAGAAGCCAGAACCGTATCTAGCAGCAAATTAATCTGACCTACAGACACCCCAAACATAGCGGGAAGCATCAACGTCAATATTCGCCTAACGCCCTCATCCTTAAACCCCAATTGTGGCTTCGGCAACAAATCTTCCCGAGCAAGAAACGGCAACAAGAAACATAACTGAGCAAAACCAGCTAGCAGTACCGCCCACGCCAGCGACATGACGGGCACTTCTAAATAGGGACGCAAAAATATTGCGCTACCAATAAGGCAAATATTGAGCAGAACAGGTGTAAAAGCAGGCGCGCCGAAACGACCGGCGCTGTTAAGAACAGCACCAACGAACGCTGTCATTGATATAAAGAAAAGATATGGAAAAGTAAGCCTTAACATATCTGTTGCCAGCGAAAGCTTTTCAAATTCCTCGTTGTAAACAAACCCAGCAGCAAATACGCTTATTACCAGAGAAGCACCTAAAACCCCTAGTATGGTGACAAACAGCAGCGTTGCACCAAGCGTTCCACTGACTTTATTGATCAGGTCGCGAACGTCCGCGGTAGATCTTAGTTCTCGATATTCGGTCAGAACCGGGACAAAGGCTTGAGCAAACGCACCCTCTGCGAACAGTCGTCGAAAGAAATTGGGGATTTTAAAAGCAAGAAAAAAGACATCTGCACCAGCGCCCGCACCAAAGAAATTGGCCACGACCATATCTCGAATCAAACCAAGGACCCGCGAGAGCATCGTCATCGCTGAGATCAAACCACTTGATCTCAGCAACCCCGAAACTTTGCTGGGTTTTTCCAATTCCTGATTTGCCATATTTAAATCGGATAAATCCTTTGACGTTTATTGATGTAGCCAGCAACAGCTCAGCAGGTGCCCATCATACGCGGATTCAACATCAATATGTTCTCTGGCAGCAGCAGGAATAAGGGCTTCATTTTTCACCAGTACAAGCGCGTTCATCCTCGGGCGGTATACGCCACACACTTAAACTCTACTACCAGACGACCTTTTAATTGACTTCGGAGGCATTAGTGGGCATAGTGCCGCGTCTAATTTTCGAGACAGTTGCGGCGGTTAGGTAGCATACAACCCTCGCAAACCAGCCCGAATACTGGCTAGTTGCAAGGCCGCTAGATCAAAATTCATATATCTACCCTCGAATGGGTAAGTTAATAAGGAACACCAAACGTGGCAAACACACCCCAAGCAAAGAAACGAGCAAGACAATCTGAAGTTCGTCGAACACACAATGCCAGCCAAAGATCTGCAATGCGTACAGCAATTAAGAAAACTCTTGCTGCGATTGAAGCTGGAGACAAAACTCTTGCACAAGCTGCTTATGATGCCGCGGTGCCTGTTCTCGACCGTGCAGTAACACACGGTATTATTCACAAGAATAAGGCTTCCAGACATAAATCTCGGCTCAACGGACACGTCAACGCACTAGCTGCGTCCTAAGTTTCCGAGCGAGAGGTTTCTTGCCGATAAGTTTTCTGGCGCCAGGCATCTGGCGCTAGCAGTCAGACCTCAGGCGGCCCTCAGACATACCTAGATTAGCCAACAATCGGCTTTCGAGCTGTTTCGCTAGCAACTGCGGTAATCTAATCTGTGGCGCCATCCATGGGATCACCCATGTGGTGACGTAAGCAGCACAAGATTATCTCGGTGAATTAGCTCGTCATCGCCAATGTAGCCCAAAATAGATTTGATATTCGTACTTGCCTGCCCGCAAAGTGCGGCCGCCTCGTGACAATTATAGTTTATCAAACCCCGCGCGAGCTCATTTCCAACTTCATCAATACACGCAACAATCTCTCCTCGCGTGAAATCACCCGTTACAGATTTGACCCCTACAGCCAACAAACTACGCCCGTCATCACGTATTACTTTTGCCGCCCCATGATCAAGATACAGCTTTCCCCGGGCAGGTAGAGCTGCCAACCATTGTTTCCGCGCAACCAAAGGATCACTTTCTGACTCAATCAGGGTGCCTGTCACCGTGCCATTAAGCAGTTGCCTGATACAGTTTGCTTCCCTGCCAAAGCTAATGATTGTATTCGCGCCGCTTCTAGCAGCCATTCTTGCTGCATTGACCTTGGTAACCATGCCGCCCTGACCTAACAAACCGCCATCACCAGCGACCTTATCCAGCAATATATCCGAAGACCTTGCCGAAGGAATAAGCGTGGCATCAGCATCCTTATCCGGATTGGAGGTATACAAGCCTTTTTGATCCGTAAGCAATATCACGGTATTCGCGCCGATAAGATTTGCGACCAGCGCGGCTAATGTATCGTTATCTCCGAACCTGATCTCATCAGTAACCACCGTGTCATTCTCGTTTACAACAGGAATGACGCCTAGTGACAACAAATTTTTCAAGGTATTTCGTGCATTCAGATACCGCTCTCGTGAGCGCAGGTCATCATGAGTCAATAAAATTTGTGCTGTATGCAAGCTATGTCTCTGAAAATGAGACTCATATACCTGAATTAGACCCATTTGGCCTACTGCCGCAGCCGCTTGCAGCATATGAAGGGAAACTGGTCTCGTAGACAAACCCAGACGCGTCATTCCTTCTGCGACAGCACCAGAAGAGACCAAAACTATCTGCACACCGGCGTTTCGAGCCTCGACCATCTGGTCGACAAGGTCGCCAATAAGAGCAACGTCAAGCCCTTTGCCATGCGCCGTCAGAATCGAGCTGCCGATCTTAACCACCCAAATTGAACCCGGCCCATACTTGCCAGCAATGGATTTGTTGGCCATGCGCCTGCTGAGAGCGCTGGGAGCGCTGGGAGCGTTCTTATTATCGAGATCTGACATCAGGGCTCGTAGTGAACTTTCACGCCATGATCATCATCATCTTCATCCTCGTCTGGACCCTCTGAACCAAGTAACTCTGCTGACTCGTCATCCGCACCATCAAGACCCAGTCTTCTCGAGCGCCGTTTTTCTCTTTGGTCCAGAGAATACTGATGAACTTCTTTGACTATTTCTAACTCAGCGACGTCGCCCTTCGCTTCGTTCTCAGCTGCTAGCCGCGCCTTTAACTCAGTCAGATGCTCATAAATATCATACATCAACCCCTGAGTTCCACGCTGGGTGACCGCAGATATTTTGTACTCATGCTTCTCGAGCTTATCTAAACCTAACTTTTTAACCGCCAAATCATCTAACTTGAGCGCAGCCTTTATTGCCGCCACTTTTTCATCTAGCTCATCGGCCGGCACCAGATCGGTTTTAGTAAACACCAACCAACGCTCCTTGTTTGCTATACCCTCACTATATTTCGAGAGCTCACCTTCTATTATTCTGAAATTATCAACCGGATCGCTGCCATCCATCGGCGCAAGGTCAATAAGATGCAAAAGCAATCGAGTACGAGAAAGATGCTTAAGAAACTGTACCCCAAGACCCGCCCCGTCTGCCGCGCCTTCTATTAGTCCAGGAATATCTGCTATGACAAAACTTTTATCATTACCAACAGACACCACGCCAAGATTAGGCACCAAGGTAGTGAACGGATAATCTGCTATTTTTGGCTTGGCGGCTGATACGGCACTAATAAGCGTCGACTTCCCAGCATTTGGCAAACCTAAAAGCCCGACATCTGCGAGGAGTTTTAGCTCTAACCTAAGATGCTTGAGCTCACCAGGAGACCCTGGCTTTGTTTGTCTGGGAGCCCGGTTGGTGCTGGACTTAAAGCGCACATTACCAAGGCCGTGAAACCCACCTTGTGCAACTAGAATTTCTTCCTGATCGTTATTAACGTCGCCCATGTATTCATTGGTTTCGTCATCAAAAATACTAGTGCCAAGCGGCACACGCAGATATACGCTATCGCCCTTCGCACCAGTCTGATCTTTCCCTTTGCCGGACTCACCACTCTTTGCTCTGTATCGCGGCTGAAAACGGTAGTCCACCAGCGTATTCAAATCAGCATCGCCAACCAGATATATACTGCCGCCGTCGCCACCGTCACCACCATCTGGCCCGCCTTTAGCAATATATTTTTCACGACGAAAACTCAGACAGCCATTGCCACCTTTTCCAGCCTCTACCCTGACACTCGCTTCATCTACAAATTTCATAATGGAATTCTTGGTTAAACTAGATCTACCTCAGATCAATAGAAGACTATTGATAGAGAGTTTTTCGGCGAATCTTTCGCCATCGCTCTGTATTAGCCACGGCTTTTTACCCGCCACAACGTTCTAATAGGCAAAAAAAAGCCCCGTCTAAGACAGGGCTTGATTCAATTCTTACGACCTTCAAGCCCAAAAGCCTTTGAGCCCTTATGCCTCAGCAGCAACTTCTGTCGCAATTTCTGTCGCAACTACATTGATATATTTTCTCTGCCTCGGTCCTTTAACAGTAAACTCAACAACACCCTCAGCCTTAGCGAACAGTGTGTGGTCTTTGCCACAGCCAACGTTCAGACCTGGGTGAAACTTCGTTCCACGTTGACGGACCAATATGTTTCCTGGGCTGGCCGCTTGGCCGCCGTACATTTTTACGCCTAATCGTTTCGACTCGGAATCGCGACCATTACGCGTACTACCACCTGCTTTCTTATGCGCCATTGTCTAGCCTCCAGAAATATCGGTTATCTTAACTTGAGTAAACCACTGACGATGACCTGCCTGTCTGCGATAGTGTTTTCTGCGACGCATTTTAATGATCGTCACCTTCTTATCACGCCCGTGAGCAATGACTTCAGCGGAAACTTTTCCACCTTCAAGAAATGGAGCGCCGACTTTAATATCATCGCCTTCTCCAATCATCATCACCTCATCAAAGTCTACGGTCTGACCCGCTTCGACACTCAATTTTTCAAGCTTGAGCACTTCACCAGGCTCTACGCGATGTTGTTTACCGCCAGTTTTAATTACAGCGTACATTATTCTTCACTCTGTCAGATGACTTGTTAATACGTTTAGAAATGTGGGTCTCAAACTATCTGTTGATACAGATGCTAGCGAACAAGCATATTTGCCATTCAACCACCTAACACCACTAGACCCAGAATCAGGGTGCGTAATTCTACGGCAAGCCGGCCACCCAATCAAGCATCATTTCACAACTAAATGCAGGCTCAGCGTCTCATCTCTTGACACTGTTCCTGCACAGCCATAGCATTCTAATTCTTGGTAAACTATTTGAGCACATTGCGTTTACCGATTCACTACGAGTTTACAAATGGATCATCCTTTCTACAACACAGTCAAAACGGACTTTGCTTCCGTAGATGCGTTAATCAGGACCAGCCTGGTGACACGGGTCCCCCTTGTTGAGGAGATCTCTACCTATCTTATAGAGGCCGGCGGCAAGAGGCTAAGGCCGCTACTGGTTCTTTTGTCCGCAAACGCCTGTGACTACCAGCATAATCAACATATTAATCTCGCTGCAATTATCGAGTTTCTTCATACGGCAATGTTACTGCATGATGATGTCGTTGATGAATCAGACCTCCGACGGGGACGGAAAACCGTCAACTCAGCTTGGGGAAATGCTGCAAGCGTTCTGGTAGGCGACTTTTTACATTCGCGAGCCTTCGAGATGATGGTTGAGATTGGTGATATGCGAGTCATGAAAATTCTTTCCTACGCGACGAACACCATCGCAGAGGGCGAGGTCCAGCAATTAGGTAATATCCGCAATCCTGACGTAACCGAAGCAAACTATATGGAAGTTATTAGCCGTAAGACTGCCATGTTATTTGAAGCGGCATCCCATTCAGGAGCAGTACTTGCTGGCGCCTCAGGGGAACAGGAACTGGCCTTAAAACAGTATGGTTGCCACCTCGGCATCGCATTCCAGTTGATCGATGACATTCTCGATTACGAGGGCTCGACTGAACAGCTGGGGAAAAACGTCGGAGATGACTTCGCGGAAGGGAAAGTGACCCTGCCCCTAATCGTTGCTATGCGCAATGGAAGTCCTGACCAGGCAGCAGTAGTAAGAGACGCGATATTGACGGGCGATACCGGCGACATAGACAACCTACTGCAAACAATAAAAGCAGCAGGTGGACTAGCATATACAGAAGCGCTGGCTACTTCCGAGATAGAAAAAGCAATAACTTGCCTCGAACACTTACCGGCCTCAGCCTACAAAGAAGCCATGCACGATCTCGCGCTGTTCTCAATTAACCGTGAATTTTAAAGACTGCCCAAGAATCAATTTAGAGAAATAGATCAGCTCAATATTTGATATCTGAACGACCAACACTCTTACCTATATGGCCAACTTTTTCTCCCATGGTATAAAACTCGCCCTTCAGATATAACCGCTTGCGCCCAACTGGCGCCGCAGACAATCGCGCCGCAGCCAATACTGGGGCAGCAGCCAATAAGGTTGCGGCTAGGCTATTTCTCACTAGCGCTCTCCTGGAAACTGATTTGGTCATGACATTTTCACTCAAGGTTGTCACCAATGGCTAACTCAC
>JBLHWY010000175.1:0-11982 GCA_047629195.1 Candidatus Azotimanducaceae bacterium | reverse complement strand
CCGGGAGACAGCAACACGGGTAGAAGGACTTATTAAAGGCGCGCAGGTTACCAAACAGCACTACCAAAATGAAGTGTCAACCGTAACGATGGCAATGCCGATTTCTGGGAAATTTTTGGAGGCTGTATATTCAGAACAAATGGCTATTGAGTCGATCGCGAAAAATAGCAGCCCTACTCCGAAACAGGAAATCTTTCAAATCATCAGGGAACCTCTGGTGCCAGCCCTTCAACAACTTAACTATACCATCGCAAACTCGACCAATTTCATTCTTAACAGCCTAATTCCAAGCGCCAATGCAGCAGAGACTATTGTCATTAGAGGTGAAGACGAAGTCGAAGCCTACAAAAAACTGTTGGAATGGATGCAGGCTGGCAATACACTCAACGTTCAAGATATGTTGACCATTGCAATTACAGACTACGAGCAAAATAATCAATTTTCCGGCCTGCTAATTGACGCAAGTAGCGTCGCCAATTTCGAACTAGCAACAGTACCCAAAATACGAGACGACGAAGGGAATATTCTCTATCCCAGTAAGAACACGTCATATGACAACATCGTCAAAAAACGCGGCGTCACCTACGACTTCGATTTAAAAGACGCGATTAGAAATCAGCGCGTGGCAACCTCTCCGTTTATTATCAAAGCGCTATCAACTTATAAGAACCTCGACTCTGATTTGATTATTTCTTCTGCCGATGCGCAAAAAATCTCCCAGAGTGCAAGCACCCTACAGGCGATGAATAAGGCAGGTGTCTTGATCGTCGTGGCTCTATAGCATGAACAGCTCTAGCATACAGGCTAGCTTTGTTTTGATCGCCTTGATGTGGTTTGTGCCGGAATGTCAGGCCGCTGACGCACTAGAAGAATACAGCTCAGCCAGGCAAATCATCGTGCAATTGAGTCAGCTTGAAGGTGTCGAAGATAGAAAAGAAGCAATAGATTTACTCAGGCTAGCAGTGCTGAAATTCCCTTCTGACGCCACATTACACAGTCGTTTAGGGGCAAAACTCTCTGAGAATAAGCAATCCGGTGAAGCTGAAGAGCATCTCAAAGCAGCCCTAAAGAGAAGGAATGACAACGACGATCGTGAATTGCTAAATAAGATAATTGAGCAACACGAAAAGTGGGCGCGAAGTGATCGAATTGCTGTTGTTGTTATGAGTAAAGAAGTTGATGCAGGCAATCTAAAAACAGCGGTTGCTGTCGGAAAAATAGCAGCAGAAAAATTCCCGACAAAAGAAACGGTACTTGTTGAATATGGACGCGCGCTGATGATCTCAGGATCGCTCGAAGAAGCGGAGAAGCAACTCAGAGAAGCTCTAAAGTTAGATCCATTAAACACTGAAGCACGCAGAATCATAGAAGAAATTCGAGCAACAGAGCAGGCTCAAACAAGCACAGAAGTTGCCGAATGGATTAGCATCGCTAAAGACAAAGTTGGAGATTTCATTGTCACTTTCCTCGCCCTGTTCACAGCCTTTCTCGTTAATTCGCTTATGGCACCAATAGCCTTAAGGTTCAAACTCAGTCGCGCACGAAAGTCATTTGAGCAAGATAAATACGATGATTTTACTGACCTAATGGAAGGTTTACTTGATTCCGAGAATTTCTCTCCTCTTAGATCAAACCTAAAGGAGTTGATTCAACGAAAGTCCTATCAAGAAGCGCAGGTTATTCTAAATAAGTACGTTAACACCCTTGAGCGACTCCCCACGCTTTTGCGAATATTGGAGCGAGAGAATGAGAAATTGCAATCAAGCAATTAACTAATTGAAGGCTGAGATAATTTTGTCGAATGTAAAATTAGTAGCCGAACCATGGTCACCGAAACCTGCTAAAAAAATGCTGTTAGCGGCACTAATACTTGGCTTTATTGTTTCCTGTTCGAGCTTACCAATATCCATGTTAGCCTCCAATGTTTCCTATTTAGAACAAAATGCGCTGAATGCGTTGAAGCTACAAAACACAGAAGAAGCGCTCAAAATGCTAGATCTCGCGCTTGTTGAATATCAGCAAATTGACGATATGTACGGCCGCTGGAGAATTCTATCGCTCAAGGCAAAACTTGCACTTGGATCCTCTAACCTGAGCGTTGCGCGGGAAATCTCACCTAAATTGACGGATATCGCAGCGCAACTTGATGACAATATAATATCTTATCAAACGAATATCTTACAGGCTCGTATTCATCTCGATGACGTATATTTTCAACGCGCATTAAACTATGCTTCCTCTCGCCTTGAACAGGCAACAGTCTACACCTATCTAGGAGAACCTCAGCGAGCGATTGCGTTAATTGATCAGGACCGAAATGATCACCCGTCGGAACGTGCATTTATTTTTTATCAGGCAGGCATTGCCTCAAGCTCCCTGCAAGACTTTAAGCGCGCACTGCTCTACTACCGCGCAGCGAACGACTCTAGGGGGGTCGCAGACTCACTGTTTCGTCTCGCTCGCGTTTCCGCCGAACAGTCAAATATACCAGCGGCACGACTCTATGCTAACAGAGCTATCATAGCGCTCGAGTCTGCAAATCACACAAAAAATGCTAGCGCAATCCGTAGTTGGGTCAAGACATTGTGAGCAATGTCGAAACAGAACCGACCTTAGAAGGAGATCAAAAAAGCGACCAGCCATCGCCGAACTCTTGGCGAATTATCGAATTTTTCGGACGAAAACCAAGTGAGGTAGCGACGTTTCTATTTGATATTATTGGACTGGTATCGATTGCTCTCGCTGCAAGCAAACATCTCGTTAACCCCAAACGCCGCCGAATCTTCCTAAACCTTTTCATCCGGCAACTATACAACACTGGGGTGCGCGCGCTCTTCATCAACGGCATGATTGCCATTTTTATTGGCGCCCTGCTAATGTCACGTCTGTTTGAATATATTCCCAGGCAGGTAATTAGCACTCAATACAGCTACTTGTTTGTTGTCATTGTTTTCCGAGAGCTTGGCCCACTTATATCTGGCATAATTCTGATTTCCAGATCAGCTACCGCAGTCACTTCAGAAATAGGCTTTTTGAGGATGACCAGGGAGTTCCAAGTGCTGCACGGTCTAGGCATAAACCCGGTTTTTATGTTTCTGTTACCGGTATTCTTCGCATTTCCCATCTCCCTTTTTCTGATGTTTATCTACTTTGATTTCATTTGCCTACTATCAGCCTATGTTGTTATCTGGCTGTCCGATGGCGACATTAGCTTTCTCGCTTTCCTGACAAATATCCTAGAACAGATAACACTCAACGAAGTTGCTATTAATGCTGTCAAAGCACTACTAGGAGGAGTGATGATTGGCATTATTTCAATTCATTTCGGGGCAAAGGCAACCAACAGCTTTGATGATATTTCTAACGCGATCTCCAATTCCACAACTTCACAGCTCATGAGCTTTTTCCTCATCAACATTGTTTTATCAATACTGGCTTACACTCAATAATGAGAGACAATCATGGGAAACAATAAAAGTAATGAAAACTTAAGGGCTGTGGCAACGTGGGCATAGATATTAAACACCTTCATATCGAATATCCGGACCAACTAGTGTTTGGTGATGTGTCGTTAACCGCGTCCGATAGTGAAATTGTTGCGATAAAGACTCAAGTACTTGATGGTGCGACGAGTTTCCTGAAAGGAATCGCGGGTTTTCTTAAAGGTGTTAGCGGCCAAGTTTGGGTCGACGACGTAGATCTGTTGGACTCCCCTTCTTCTGAGGTCTACGCTCGCATTGGTTATGTTTACGAAGAAAACGGGCTGTTAAGTATCTACAATATTCAACAAAATATTTGCCTACCTCTGCAATTTCATACTAATTTATCGTCTGCAGAAATCGCCCAAGAGGCACTGTACATTTGTGACCTACTACACATTGATCATTCTCTGCTGGCCTTGCATCCACACCACCTTAATGATGTGCAAACCAGAATGGTTAATCTTGCCAGAGCACTAATAACTAAGCCCAAAGTGCTGCTTATAGATGAATTGGAAGGCGGGATGCCAGATGAGGACTTACAAGATACAATGGCAAGGCTAACACATCGCCAGAGGGATTTTCCGATGGCTGTCATTATCACGACTGCAAGTGAAATTGTGATGAACTTGTCTGACCGAGTATTAAAAATACAAAACAATGACTTAATAGAAATTTTTGTTTAAACCCATGATGACAATAGGCTACCACAACAGATGAAAACATCAGCATACACGCCATTTGAAGTCGGCAACCGAGACAGAGTTGTCGGTTTCTTTGTTCTAGGTGCAACGCTGCTGTTTTTGATCGGCTTCTTGATCCCCTTTATTCATAGCTTCTCGGCCGATGAAGGTATTCCTTACTATACT
The DNA here is from genome assembly GCA_047629195.1 of Candidatus Azotimanducaceae bacterium. Taxonomy (GTDB): domain Bacteria; phylum Pseudomonadota; class Gammaproteobacteria; order Pseudomonadales; family Azotimanducaceae; genus UBA4582. The sequence continues at coordinate 7,634 of JBLHWY010000175.1, read as the reverse complement.
GTACTAGATCAGACCTATGGTATTGCACCCAATGCAAGTGTATCGATGCGAGGCGTAGTGATCGGCAACGTCACTAATGTCGCGATCACGAACGATGCCCAGGTTCGCGTAGACTTAACTCTCTCAACGATCTACCAGGAATTTTACCGACATAAGAGCCGATTAGCAGTAGATACAAATATTGGTGTTAACACTATTCTCACAGGCAGCGGCCTCATACTCACCCCAGGGAATGATGAGCAGCAAATTATGCCTAAAGGCGAATTTATACCCACTGAATCTCCGCAGGGCCTTGCCACACTGATTGAAGAGCTAGATATGGTTCAAATTACGGATCAGATTACAGAAATCATCAGCAACGTTGAATCAATCACCACTGGCGTGAGTCAGAATCAACAGACGATGTATAACAGTCTCGAAAATATCGAAAAGGTCACCAGCAACTTGGCCGAAGTCAGCAAGAGCTTACCCGCGATGGTAACTTCCATGGATAAAACTCTTTCTTCTTTGGAGAACACCATGTCAGGTCTCGATAAGATGATTGTTGTTACCGACAAAGACCTGCAGCTTGCACTTAAGAACGTCATAGCCTTGACGGAGCAAGCAACGCTTACGCTTGAGGAAACTGAAACGCTGTTCAGAGCAACAACACCAGTGATGAACCAGTTACCCACGGTCCTTACGACAACCGATGTTGCCCTGCAGGGTGTCACCCAGTTGACCGAACAGCTTAGTAAATCCTGGTTGTTGGGTGGTAGTAGTGATGACCCTGAATCGCTATCCACATTTTCATTGCCCAGCTCACATCCTTACGATGACACCTTATATGCAGAAATGTATGAAGAAAAGCATGAAGAGAAGCATGAAGAGAAGCATGGCGCGCCAACAGAAGCACCCGTCATGGATCAAAAGCAATAAGCACTAGTACACGCATCAAAACCCGACTATAGGCAATAGCTCTCTGACGAGTGCTTTAGTAGACTATAAGTTCATTTCAGGAGCGAATTGTGACAACAACCAAGAATAAAAGAATTAGCACCATCATGAAGGTTCTCCCACTAACGTTGTTACTACTGGGCGGATGTGCAGTCAGTACAACAGATACCATTGCTACCCTGCCAGCCTTAAAAACAGGGAAAGCTGAGGAGACGACGCGATCTGTTTCAAACTTGCCGACCACCGTGGCGGTATTGCCTTTTAAAAACAGAACAACTAGCGAATTTGCGTTCCAAGTGGTACGCCGAACTATGTTCAATCACTTCTCTTCCAAGAATTATCGCATGTTGCATTGGCAGGATGTGGATCGTCGTCTGGCGCTAGCAGGCTTAGAAACGCCGGCTGAAATTGAAGCCAAGACAGCAGAAGAACTGATGGCTATATTAGGTGTGGATGGTCTGTTATACGGCGATATTACTCATTATGACAAAAAATTTGCTGCCGTCTATGCGCAGGTCGCAGTCGGGGTAGAACTAAAATTTGTAGGCGCTAAAAACAACACCATATGGGAAGTTAAAGACGTTCAGCGTAGCCATGCTGGCGGCATATCAACCACCCCCGTGGGCCTATTGTTGAATGCGTTGATTGCCGCGAAACATATTTATGGTGACATCAATTTGTATCGAGCGGCGGATGAACTCGGTCGCGATCTCGCAAAACAAATGCCAGAGCCCGAAAACCTGTCCCAAAATCGTAAACCTGTGATCTCCGACGTCGTGCATTCCGGCGTCGGTCAATATCTAAAGTATGGAGATGAACTAGAAGTGGTACTAATGGGCGACCCCGGCTTAACGGCAGTTGCATCGGTCGAAGGCATGGGACTAATAGATTTAGCAGAAACAACTCCAGGTATCTACCAGGGCAGCATCAAGATCGATAAAAGCGTGAATACAGAAGAAGTTTCAGTGGTAGGTCGACTACAAGACCCACTTAGTCAAACCAGCAGTTGGGTGTCGCCTTACGGTCTAGTGACAATTGATAATACAGCACCAGCTAGGGTGTCTGCCACTTCGACAACTTCATTCAACAATGCGATCCAGTTAAATTGGGCGTCACCCGAAGACACTGATATCGACAAGTATCAGATTGCTCTTTCTACGACCGAGACCGGGGCGATTTCAAAAACCTATGACACCGAAAACTCAATGTATCGACTACAGGATGTTAATAACTTTGAGTCGGTTTACATCTCTATTGCGGCAATAGATCACGCAGGCAACATGGGTGCCAGTCAACGCTTCGAGGCAATCGCTGCACCTGACCCACGCTATGGTGACGCCATAACGCTTGTCGGCACTTTGCCTAATGTGATATCTGGAATCAATAAGCTCACGCCGGCAGGTAATCCTCACCAAATCAATAATGCAATCCGAATAGATACGAGCGGTGTATTACTTGTTGCTCCCGGTGTGAAATTTCAGGTTTCACCGAAGGCAAAAATATCCGTGCTCGGAGAGCTTCATATCATGGGGTCGACTAAAGCACCGGTCACAGTCGTTGATAAAGCAAACCAAGGGTTTGACAATTTCCTCACCCTGCAAACTAACAAACCCGTTACTGTTAGCCACCTGAATGTCAATGGTGCAGGAATCGCAATCGATGTCACAGCCGGCAGCCCACTAATTACAGATAGTATATTTGCTAACAATCGTTTCAATGGCATGACGATATCCGGGTCTTCACGACCCACGATTAGAAATTGTATGATAAGTGATGCCCAGGCAGCTGGCGTGATTGTTTCCGGGCAGGCACAGCCTCTGTTCGAAAACAATAAATTCAGCAACAATCAGCCATTTCATCTTCAAAATGGCTCAACCTTACAAATAAATGCAAAAGGCAACAGTTGGGAACCTGCTGCTTCAAACATAACAATCTTGGGTGATGTTGTTTTTTAACAACATAAATTGAAACGAAACAAAAACATCAAGCATGACAAAAAAGAGATTATTCCAATGCTGGAAAAAATAAAATTCAAAATAGCGCATTCAAATACATCCATACGTACCTCACTATGTACCTCACTATGTACCTCACTATGTACGATCTTTTTTTCACTCTTTGCAGCTAGCGCTACAGCTGAAGAGTTTGTTGAGTGGGTCGGCGCAAATAGTGGCGTCAACTGGAGCGCAGCGCAAATCGAAGCTGAAGGAGCAGGAACAGCACCTGATAATGCTCCACCCAGTACTGGCCGAATGATGGCCTGTCGTGCCGCGATTGTAGACGCGCAACGAAATTTGCTGGAATCAGTTCAAGGAGTTCGCGTTGAAGGAACGACAATTGTTGCCAACATGATGGTCGAAAGCGACATTATAAAGACTAGCGTCAGTGGCGTGCTGCGAGGCGCAAGGGTCGTCAACCGCGAACCTCAATCAGATGGCAGCTGCATTGTCAGAATGACGGCACCTTTGGAAGGCCAGTTCGCAAAGAAAATTTACGATGAGGTGTTAGTACCAGAACAACTCGCAAAGGTACTACCCGCTAAAAACACTTTGAGTAGTGAATTTACGACGACGTTGACCCAAATCTTTGGCGCTGGTCTTGAGCTGTTAATACCCTCCGCGAATGCCGCCGACACCTTTCCAGCGCCGGAGTGGCAAAGTGCGCTAGACAAGTTAAGTGAACGGCTATCCTCACTAGAAGAACTCGTGAGCAACCACCCGTCAATCGTCTCGGCGAAAGACACAGGACCGACCGGACTTGTGCTCGATGCACGGGGGAGTAATTTCATTCCATCAATGTCACCTAAAGTTAGGCAGTTAAGAGCTGGTGTTCTTTATCCGAATAAAGCTCACCAGGACGAGCGGAAAGAACGTGGCCAACTTGTTTCACTTTTCACACGGGACCTTGATACTGCTCGACGTCACCCTGTTGTTGGAGAACGTCCTCTCGTACTTAAAGCGCTTCGAACCTTCGGCGCGACGCGAACCCAGATCGTTCTGGGCACTCAAGCATCAGGCCAGCTGAAGGAATTAATCGCTAAAGGTTTTCTTAAAGACTCAGGCGTTATCATCGTATTGTAATCGCAGAAAATAACTGCGATCGAAGGAGTACCGTTATGCAAAATACTATCAGAACAATTATGTTTTCTCTTGCGACCATGGCATTAACTGTTTCGTCACCTCTGTTGGCTGACCAATCTTCCATTACCGAAGCAGACGGTCAGTCTTGTTTGGGCGATGATAAATCAAGAAAGCAAACACAAAATGTCGCACTTCAGGATGCGAAGCGACTCGCTCTAGAGTACGCAGGTTCCTATCTAGAGAGTGAAACAGTCGTTGAAAACTTTCAGCTAAAGAGTGACCTTATTAAGGCGTTTAAAAGCGCTGAGGTGAAGGTGATTGAAATTCTTGAGGAAAGCTGGATTGAAGGCGATTGTTATACAATTCGTATCAAGGCTGAAGTGATTCCTAGTAAAGAAGTCATGAAAACTATTGACACCACAATGATGCTGGGCGACCCCCGTGCGCCTCTGAATGTAAAAGTTACGACTAACAAAGACAGTTACGAAACAGGTGACAATATGCGCATTTACCTACAGGGCAATAAGCCCTTTTATGCTCGACTGATTTATGTCGATGCGGATAGTAACAACATTCAAATCCTCCCCAATCAACATCGATCTGATAACTATTTCGCTGGGGTTACGATATTTGAGGTTCCCGAACGGAAAGACCAATTTGTCATGAAAGTTGGCGCGCCTTACGGTAAAGAATCATTAACCCTTTATGCGAGTACAGCGCCACTTGGGACGCTCAGCGTGACTGCCGCAAATGCTGACGTATATCTTGTTCAGGAAACCGCGCCTGAGATTGCAAGGCGAACCAGGGGAATATCACTGACTAAGGCAACACAACAAGATGTTAAGCAAGCAAAGTCAGTAGCGGAATTTTCTGAAGCGACAGTAAAAATAACCACGTCGACTGGAAGTTAGTAAGCTCTAAGTTACTTATTTCCACTGAACTGTCGTCTGTAATATGGAAATGCCAGCCCGGAAATGCTGGCTGTTCGTTGCTCAAATAGCTGAACAAGATCAACAGATGCAGAGGCGTAGGCTCTCTCGGTGATGAGAGTCTCGCCACCATCCGCGGTGTCCTCGCCTAGTTTCGACGCAAGATTCATTTCTTCGCCGAAATACCCTTCCAGGGTTTCAGAGTACAACATTGCACCATATCCAATACCGATACATAACTGAAACGGCTCAATCTCTGTCAGCATCACCTTATTTTCAAATACAGCTTCATGACACATTACCGCAGTACGAATCGCTTCGTCAGGTTGTTCAAAGACCGCAAAGACATTATCAGCTTCGAAATGAAAATCGAGGGGATTGTTTGCTTCGATAATGGGTTTGACCACACGACGCATCAGCATGAGCCTAGAAAGGAAGTGCAAAATACCATGCGCTTCCGATACTCGTGAAAAACCAGATGAATCCAACACCATCACAGCAACGGTCTTGCCATATCGTTGCCAGACCAACTCCTCGGAATCAATGGGATCTGTACCCTTTTCAATCAAGGATTCCAAGTATTGGAACAGATTCTCATTGTTATGGACCATCTTATTGCCTGCTGTAGTAAGTGTTAGTCTTAGACATCACAATCATTACGTAGAACTGATCACGCACCTTAAAACCATATCTGCTCAAAGTATTCCATAGTTGAAGCGACGTTAGAAGCCCAAACGATTTTTGTAGTATCGAAGGCTATCCTGCGATCCATAATAACTTCAGGGATATCAGGTACAATCGATAAGGTTTTTCGACGTATTGAACACCCATTACTGCTATGAGATGTATACAAAAACCAATGAATTTATTCAATAAACAATCTCAAAAGAATGATCGCTTGCATAGCCAAGCCTCTCTCAAAAAAGTAGAGCTCGAATTTTTAAGAGCTTCCACTGCCGTTATCGCAATTGTCACTTTACCTTCACTTATAGGCATGAGTCTTGCTAGCTTTGCTATCGCAATATTTTTATGGGATAGCATCCCAGCGATTAATATCTGTCTTTGGCTAATACCCGTCCTCATCGGAACAGCTGTTCGCTATTGGATCACTGATCGTGCGCTAAAAAACAGCACGAATTGGGAAGCTGACGAACTCGAAGCAATAAATCGCAAGCTCTACATTTCAAGCCTAGTTAGTCAATTTTTGGTAGGTTCTGGCATTTGGAGTATTGCACTGTATAGCTCCCCTACTGTTGCCATTTTCATCACCGCAATTATCTGTTTCTACGGCATTGGCGTAATGACAAATTTGTCATCTGATTTCAAAACCTTCTCCCACACTATCCCCCTCTTGTTAGGACAACCTTTGCTGTTTTGGCTACTTAAAGGAAGTGATGGCATTGTCGTAGTCGCACCAATTTTTACCCTGATGCTGCTGAGTTTGCGCATGGTTCATTTCAGTAGCGAGACATTCAGAAATAGCATCTTGATAAGGTTTGAAAAAAGCCTGCTATTGGGCCAACTAGAAGAAGCGCAACTGAAAACTGAAAACGCGCTAAAGAGCACACAACAGGCTAACAAAATGAAAGATTATTTTATGGCTGCTGCAGGACATGATCTAAGGCAACCTTTGTTCGCTATCGCTTTGCTTAATGAAACTATGATGATGCGAAAGTCTGATGAGGAAACCCAGAAATTATTGACTCAACAACAAGCATCAATCGCATCGTTAGGGTATTTGTTCGACAGCCTGCTCGACCTCTCACGGTTTGAACAAGGCAAGATACATCCGCATCTGGTCGAATTTAATCTCAAAAATTTGTGGCAAATGTTGACTGAGGAATTTCAGCTTGCTTGCGATAAGAAAGGAATTACCTTTAATTGCGATCCGATGGATCAAAAGGTATTCACGGACTTCGACCTAATCACTCAAGTAATAAGAAACCTATTCTCGAATGCGGTTCGTTACACTACGAGCGGCGGCATCACTATCTTGGGGGAAATCACTGAAGCCGGTTACGAAATCACGCTTAAGGACACTGGCATTGGGATTCCAAAAGAAGGACAACAAGCAATCTTTGAGGAGTTTGTTCAGCTAAACAAAGGCGAGATCGCCAAAGAAGTTGGTGTTGGCATGGGCCTCGCTATCGTGAAGAAAATCTCCCAGCTACTTGGTCTTAATCTTGTACTGAACTCAGTACCCAACGAAGGTTCGGCTTTCAGATTTACCCTACCCTTAAAAAAAACAGCTGCTTAAAAAAGCGCCAAGGACTTTAGTCTCGAACACCGATGTCATTAGCACGCAAGACTGCCTCTGCTCGACTGTGAACCTCCAATTCCTTGTAGATGCTTTCAAGATGCTTTTTAACTGTTGCTGGCGCCATATCGAGGCAGTCTGCAATGAGTTTGTTAGGCATTCCCTTTAGCAATTCCAGATATACATCGTGCTGTCGCGGCGTTAAGAGATAATGGGGTTTCGACAGCCTTCCAGTCGGTGTTATATGACTTCTATTTATCAATCTGGGAATTGTCAAACCTGGCTGAATTTCTACTCCGAGCATTCTGATGACATCGGGCGGTATATAGGACCCGCCTTTCAACACCAACTCTATAGCTGCAACAACGATCGGCATAGCAGAGCGCTTCGGGATAAAACCCCGGACGCCATGCTCGAAAGCCTTGGTAACGA